>DATDHV010000141.1:0-2485 GCA_036521395.1 Steroidobacteraceae bacterium
TGCGGTGACCTGCGGCGCGGTCGGAGCCTGCTGTGCAAAGACCGGCACCCCGATCGAAGCCAGAATGGCTATCGCGCTGGTGCGACACACAGGCACGCGCATGCGACTAAGTCGTCTGTTCGCTTTCACGGACACCCCCCCCACTTGTTTGAGCGAGACACTCGTTTTCTAATTGCGCCTGTCACCGCGCAGAACCGATTAATATTATTATACGATAAATAGGATGATAGCTGTCAACAGCCAGTTGAGTCCTCGGCGGGGCGCCCCGGACCGTCTGCATCGCACTGCAGCATGGCCGTTCGGCGCCAGTCGGGGCGCATTCAGAGGCACCCGCACGAGCCTGGAAAACACCGGTGCCCGACGATCGCATTCGTAGCATCGTCATCGTGGGCGCTGGCACGGCCGGCTGGCTCGCAGCCGCGGCATTGGCGCGCCGGCTCAGGCCGGACTTCTGCGAGCTGCGGCTCATCGCCACCCCGGAGCACCCTGCCGCGGTCAGCGAGGCCGCACTGCCGTCTTTCCACCGCCTGAACCGTCTGCTCGGCATCGATGAGCGCGATCTCATGCAGCGCACCAGCGCCACCTTCCGGCTGGGCACGCAGTTCATCGACTGGAACCGCGTGGGGCAGTCGTACTTCCACTGCTTCGGCTCCATTGGAGCCAAGCTCGAGGCGGTGTCCTTTCACCACCACTGGATCAGGCTGCATCGCGCCGGGCGCGGCGGGGCCCTCGAGGATTACTCCGCGGCCGCGGTGTGCTCGAGACAGGGGCGTTTCGCGCCACCCGTGGCCGATCGCCACTCGGTGCTGTCGCGCTACTCCTATGGCTATCATTTTCACGCGCGCGCGCTGGCCGCGTACCTGCGCGGTTTTGCGCAGGCCCACGGCGTGACCGCCATAGAGCGCGACGTGCGCGCCGTGCGGCTGCGCGCCGAAGACGGCTTCGTCGATGCGCTCGAGCTCGAGGACGGCACCGCCATCCGGGCCGACCTTTATATCGATTGCCGTGGTGCAGGTGGCGCGCCGCCGGCCGCCGCCCCACCGCTCGCGCCGCTTGACTGGTCGCATTGGCTGCCGTGCGATCGCGCCGTCGCCGTGGCATGCGCGCGCTCGGCCGATCCACCCCCCTATGCGCAGGCGACGGCAGGCTCGTTCGGTTGGCAATGGCGCGTGCCGCTGCAGCAGTGCCTGGATTGCGGTTATGCCTACTCGAGCCGCCTCATCGCCGATGAGGCAGCCGCCGCCGAGCTGCTCAGCGCTCTGCCCGGCCAGGCGCTCGGGCCACCGCGCCAACTGCGTTTCGTGCCCGGCCGCCCCGCGCACTTCTGGGACAGGAACTGGCTGAGGCTGCCGGGCAACACGCTCGAACCGCTCGAGGGCACGGGCCTGCACCTGGTGCAGACCGGCATCATGCGCCTGCTCAATCTGTTCCCGGTGCGGCGCTTCAGTGCCGATGCGCTCGAGGAGTACAACCGCCTCACGGTCGCGGAGTACGAGCGCATCCGCGATTTCCTGATCCTGCACTACAAGGCCACCACACGGGCGGACTCGCCGCTGTGGCAGCATTGCCGTCAGATGCCGGTGCCGGACACGCTGCGCGCCAGAATCGAGCTGTTCGAAACCTGCGGGCGCATATCGCTGCTCGAGGAGGAGCACTTCGGCGAGGAGAGCTGGCTGAGCCTGCTGATCGGCCAGGGGATCGAGCCGGGCGATTACGACCCGCTCGCCGATGAGCTCGATACCGAGGCTGCGCATGCGGCCCTTGCCTTCCTGCGTTCGAAGATCCGTGACGCCGTCGAGCTGCTGCCCCCGCACGCCGCCTACATCGCACAGCAATGCCCGGCCCACTTCCTCGGTGCGCCGTGAGCGGCCTGCACGGCATCGCCATCGTCGGCGGTGGCACGGCCGGCTGGATGGCGGCGGCCATTCTCGCCCGCAGGCTCGCGGGCCGCGTCGGTCCCATACAGCTCATCGAGTCGGCCGAGATCGGTACCATCGGCGTGGGCGAGGCCACCATCCCGCCGATCCGGCTGTTCAACGAGGCGCTGGGCATCGACGAGGACGACTTCCTGCGGCGCACCCAGGGCACGCTCAAGCTCGGTATCGAATTGCGGGACTGGTCGCGCATCGGTCACGGCTATTTTCACCCCTTCGGCACCCACGGCACCGCTCTCGACCAGATCTCGCTGCACCAGGATTGGCTGCGGCTGCGCGAGCTGGGTGAGGCCGGCAGCTTTGAGGAGTATTCGCTCAACGCCATCGCGGCCCGTCGCGGCCGCATCCCGCCATCGCGCGCGGGCGAGCCTTCGCCCTGGCCCGTGTTCTCCTATGCCTATCACTTCGACGCCAACCTGTACGGACAGTACCTGCGCGCCTACGCACAGGCGCGCGGGGTGGTGCGCATCGAGCGCAAGGTGGTGCAGGTGCTGCTGCGCGCGGAGGACGGATTCATTCGCGCCCTGCAGCTCGATGACGGACGGGAGATC
>DATDHV010000142.1:0-4796 GCA_036521395.1 Steroidobacteraceae bacterium
GCATCGAACAGGCACAATTCCACCCGCGTGGCGTGTGCAGAGAACAGCGCAAAGTTTGTACCCTGCCCGTCCCAGCTCGCGCCGCACGGATAGGGCAGTCCCTCCCGGAGTCGAATGGCCACGGGCCCAGTCTAAGGCCCCGCGCTCATTGCCGGCGATCGGTAGGAGGGTGTTCCGGCGTTGCTGCCTGGGTGGCGGGGTATTTCTTGAGCTGCTCGCGGATCGCGAACAGCTCCCGCTCGACGGTGACGCGAATGCCTCCGGGCCGACGCATGGCACGCCGAATCTCGCCTTGTCGCTCGAGCAGTCGCCGCAGTTCGGATTGGGATTCCATGTGCACTCACCTTTGCTTGCCTTGCCGGACGGCCAAGAATCGGGCCTGGGAGCGATGCGCTGCAGCGGCGGATTACCCGCGCCGGTGTCGGCGCAGTCCGATGCGTCGGCGCGTCGGCGCCCAGATGGCGCCGGGGAGCGGCAGGGCGGCACGACGCCGAGCGGGCTCGGCTGGCGGGGACGGGTGCGCCGGTTGCGACCCTGGGGCCGGGTGCTAGAATCGCGCGCCTCGTGGGGCGGTAGCTCAGTTGGGAGAGCGTCGCGTTCGCAATGCGAAGGTCGAGGGTTCGATCCCCTTCCGCTCCACCACCTTGCCTCGCCGTGGCATGAGAGCTGGGACCTGCGACGCGGTGGGTCCGCGGCGTGCGGGCACGCCGCCACTTCCAGCGCCCCTATCGGACGTTATGTCCTGTTGGCGTTGGATGCGGAGCGGCGCTCGATGCGCTCGATCAGGTAGCGGGGACGGGCCTTGGTCTCCATGTAGATCTTGGCAACATATTCGCCGACGATGCCGAGGCAGAGCAGTTGCAGCCCGCCGATCAGGTACACCGGCACGGTCGTGGACGCCCAGCCGGGCAGCGCGCGGTCGGTGAACAGCCGGACGAAAAGAATCCAGATGACCATGGCGAAACTGAACGCGCAGACGATGGCCCCGAGCGCCGCGATCATCCGCAGCGGCACCGCGCTGAAGGAGGTGATGCCGTCCGTTGCCAGGCGCATCATGCTGGCGAGGGAGTATTTCGAACGGCCCGCGATGCGCGCATTCCGATCGTACAGCACGCTCGTGCTACGAAAGCCGAGTTGAGGAATGATCCCGCGCAGGAAGAGATTGACCTCGGTATAGGATGCGAGCCCACTGATGGCATCGCGTCCCAGCAACCTGAAATCCGCGTGGCCCGGCACGATATCGGCTCCAAGCACGCGCAGCAGCCGGTAATACGCCGCTGCCGTCCAGCGCTTGAAGCGGGAGTCGGCCTGCCGGGCCCGCCGCACACCGTAGACGATCTCGTAGCCCGCGGCATGCGCGGCGAGCATGTCTTCGATGGCGCCGAGCTCGTCCTGCAGGTCGGCATCGATCGATATCACGGCGTCGCCGTCCGCACTCAGCAGCCCCGCAAGCAAGGCATGCTGGTGGCCGCGATTGCGCGCCAGTTTCACGCCCACGAACAGCTCCGAGCGCCGAGCCAGATCTTCGATCAACGGCCAGGTGCCGTCGCTGCTGCCGTCATCGATGAGCCAGACATTGCTGTCGCCGGCAATGATGCCCCGCGAGGCCAGATCCAGCATGAATCTCTCGAGGGCGGGTGCGGTGTGCGGCAGCGCGTCCTCCTCGTTGTAGCACGGCACCACGACACTCAATCGCACGTGAATCCCCCGGCGCTGGCACGATTCGAAACAGCGTCCGCGGCGGCGGCGCGCCGCGATCGAGGATCATGGCCATTGCAGTGCAGTTTACACGCCCAGCTCGCGCAGCACCGCCTCCCTGAGTTCCTGCGCCTCGGGACTGGCCAGCCGGCGCGGGTGCGCGAATGGCACCGCGAAGGTCTTCTGAATCCGCGCCGGGCGTTCGGACAGCACGAAAATGCGGTCCGCAAGCTCGATCGCCTCTTCGACATCGTGCGTGATCAGCAGGACGGTGTGGCGCTCGACCGCGAGAATCTCCAGCAGCTGCCGGCGCATGCGCAGGCTCATGAGCGCATCGAGCGCCGAGAACGGCTCGTCCATGTAGAGGATCTCGGGCTTGACCACCAGGGCGCGCGCGAGCTCGGCGCGCTTGAGCATGCCGCCCGAGAGCTCGTGTGGATAGCTCATCTCGAAGCCCTGCAGGCCAACCAGGGCGGCGTAGTGGTCGGCGAGCGCCTGCTTGTCGCGCGGCGCCTGACCGTTGAGCCCGAACATCAGATTCTGCTGCACGGTGAGCCACGGAAAAACAGAGCCATGCTGGGTGATCAGGATGCCTTTGGAGCTCGGGCCGTTGCGCGGTGCGCCGTCGACCGTGACCAGGCCGTCGTCGGGCCGCTCGAAGCCGGCGATGACGTTCATGAGCGTGGATTTGCCGCAGCCGGAGGGGCCGACGATGGCCACGAATTCGCCGTCCGCGACCTCGAAGCTCACGCCGTCGATGACCGGCAGCACTCCCTGGTCGGTATTGAAGCCCTTTCTGAGGGCTTCGACGGCGATCTTAGCGCGCATAGCGCCACCTGACGGTCTTGAGTCCCTCGAGCAGGCGCATGGCGCCGTCGAGCGAAAGTCCGATCAAGCCGATGATCACCATGCCGCTGACCACGAGGTCGTAGCGATTCCCGGCGTTGCGCGAGTCGATGATCATGTAGCCCAGTCCCGAGCTCAGCGCGATCATCTCCGCGGCGACGACCACGAGCCACGCCACACCGAGGCCGATGCGCATGCCGACGATGATCTGCGGCAGCACCGCGGGAATGACGACCTGCCTGAACAGCGTGTAGCGCGAGACACCAAAGTTCTCGGCCGCCCACAGGTAGCGCCGCTCGATGGTGTGCACCCCCGCCGTGGTCTGCACCACCATCGGAAATACCGACGATATGAAGATCAGGAAGATCGGCGAGGCATTGCCGACCCCGAACCAGAGAATGGCAATCGGGATCCACGCGATCGGGGAGATCGGGCGCAGGATCTGGAACAGGGGATTGAGGGTCGAGAATGCGCCCCGCACCCAGCCCATCCACAGGCCCAGCGGTACCGCGATGGTCGCGGCGAGCAGAAAGCCTGCCGTGACGCGCATCAACGAGGCGCCGATGTCGAGCCAGAGCGTGCCGTCGTGCGCCAGTTCCAAGGTACCCGTCACCACCTGCCAGGGGGTGGGGAAGATCTCGCTCTGAGTTACCACGACCAGCAGCCACCACACCGCAATCAGGATCGCTATGACGCTCAGCGAGGGCATGATGCGTCTGAGCGTCGAGCGAGCGGTTTTCCTGGGCGCCATCGATGCGGTTCCCTACAGGTAGCGCAGTCGCCACCATACCCGCGCCCAGGCCGAGTCCGGCCGGGGTTCGACGATGATGGTCATCTGACCGCTGGCGTGCGCGGTACAGGCGAAAACGTAATCCGAGGCCACGGCGAACGGCAGCCGGAAGCTCTGGCCGGGCATCATCAAGGTGGGCCCGAAGACCTGTGGTACGTCATCCCTGTTCCTCAATACCAGCACGTCCTTGAGGCCGAGCGTGAGATGGATCTTGGACGGCAAAATCTCGACCTTGTTGCCCGCCATGCGGCGCGCCCACGTGCCCCTGGGAATCTCGAAGATCACGTCGCGTGAATCGGATCTTATCGGCGTCAGCGCCGCCCATGCGGTCGCGCCGGTAAGGAGTCCCAGCAGGGCCAACCCGAATCGATGAGCTCCCTTCATGGATGGGCACGCTGCTGCTGCAGCAGGATGCGCAGGTCGTGCGCGAAATCGGCCGCGTCATGGCCGAAGGGCATCAGCGCGCGCAGTTGCCCGCCACGATCGATCAGATAGACGAACGACGAGTGGCTCAGCACGTAGCCGCCCGGAATGGGCATTTTATTGCTAACGGTGATGCCATATTGCCCGCGCACCGCCGCGAGCTGCTCCGGGGTGCCGGTGGCGCCCATGAAGCTGGGATCGAAGGCGGCGAGGAACTGATGCATGCGCTGCACGTTGTCGCGGTCCGGGTCGACGGTCACGTAGATGACCTGTACGCCGTCGGCCGCGCCGCCGAGCTGCTTACGTGCCGTAGCCAGGATGCCCAGGGTAACGGGGCACACTTCGGTGCAGGAGGTGTAACCGAACGCGAGCACGACGACCTTGCCGCGATAGCGGCTCAGCCTCAGTGCGCCGCCATCGGAACCGCGCAGCATGAATTCGGGCGCCAGTCGGGGCGGAGTGAAAACGCCGGCGATGAGACTGCCGTCGTCCGCGGCATGCGCCGCGCCCGCCAGCCACAGCAGCGGCAGCGACAGCAGCGGCAGCCACAGCAGCCGCAGCGACCACCATCGCAGCGGCCACCACGGGCACACCGACGTCGGTTTGCGACGAGGTGCCATCATCACAGGGCAATGGCCGCCGGCTTGGCGAGCCGGACGAAGCGGTCGTCCGCGTAGGTGTCGAAGGGGATGGGATGCTTGATGGTGCCGGCCGCCATGGACAGGCGCATGAGCTCATCGAATTCCGATGGGATCATGCGCAGGTCCCCGTAGGTCACGCGGTCGGTCGGGTTGTCCATGACGTACTGGATGATGCGCGGATCCTGGTTGAAGTAGTCCTTGCCGGCGGCAATGGCCACCGCCGTGGCGCGATTGGCTCGGGCGGCGTCCAGCCACAGCCCCGCGCCGAGCACGTGGTTCACGAGGTCCTGCACCAGCGGGCCGTTGCGTTCGATGAGCTCTTCGCGCACCGTCAGCACGCAGCAGATGTAATTGGGCCAATCGTTGCGCGTCATGCGCAGCACCCGCGCGTAGCCGGC
>DATDHV010000143.1:0-28726 GCA_036521395.1 Steroidobacteraceae bacterium
TGCCTCGCGCGCACCGCAGGCCGACATCGCGCGCCTGAAGGCGCGGATGGGCTGGGAAATGCCCTGGTACACCATCACCGACAGCTTCGACGCCGACTTCGGGGTGGATCAATGGCACGGCCACAACGCGTTCATCCGCGATGGCGAGCGCGTGTTTCGCACCTACTTCATCAACAGCCGTGGTGACGAGGCGATGGGCACCACCTGGAACTACCTTGACATGACCGCGCTCGGGCGGCAGGAGACGTGGGAGGACTCGCCGGAGGGCTACCCCCAGAGCCGTCCGTACAAGTGGTGGAACTGGCACGACAGTTACGTACCCAACGCCGCGCCCGACCCGAAATGGGTCGCGGTGTCGGATGCCGGAGAGGCTGCCTTTCGAAAACGCGACGGCTAGGCGTCGAGTTTGTGCTCCGGCATCGTGGCGCGTGTCATCGGAAATAGGCCCAGTTGCGGTTGAAGGCCAGGAGCCACATCACGGCGCCGGAGAGGTCGCCGTACAGATTCTCCGCGCCGGAGTAGTGTCGGACGAGATGCCAGCCGTACGAGTGATAGACGAAGATCTGCACGCCGATCGTGAAGGCTAGCCGGACAAATATGAGATATGCGCCCCATTTCCATCGGCGCCAGACGCCGTAGAGAGCGAGCGCGAGGACCGCGGTGGATGCGATGTCGATGCCTGGATCGCGGCTGGGTGAGATGAGAGACCCGGCATTGAATTGTCCTAGCACGACGGCGACGCTCCACACCTTCGAGATGAGGCCGAGGACGCCGAGCACCAGGAGAATGTTCAGGAATATTCTCCAGGCAAGATCCCACGACAGCGAGAGGTGCTGCAATAACCCGAGTCGGTGGAAAAGGAACAGTCCGCCGACGATCACACCGAGTAGAAGTAAGGCCATCGGATGCCCATGGTGTTGTCACTTTCAAGGCGTCGGCTGTCCGCTGTGCTCGCCGAGCCAGTCCGACCAGGTTTTCCTGCCGCGGCGGCCCTCGGACCGAACGAAGCCCATCTTGCGGGCCATGCCAGCCCCAAGCGGAATCGGCAGAATCGGCCGCCGCAGCCCTCGGCGCCGCTGGAACTCTCGAGCCATTTCAACGACGCTGAGATCTTCGGGACCCCTGATCTCCTCGCGCAGACCGCGCAGGCCGTCGTCCAGGCACTCGGCCAGATAGTCCGCGACATCGGTGGTGTCGACCGGGTTCCAGCGCGAGTTCGGAAGCGGCCAGACGGGTAGCCGACTGAACCCGGCCAGCATGTTGGCGAGCATGTAGTAGAAAGGCGTGGCCCGGACCACCGACCAGGGGAGGGCAGACTGCCGGACCAGATGCTCGCCTGCGAGCTTGACCCGGCTGTAGGGGAGGCTTCCGACTTCAAGTCCGACGACTGAGACGTGGAGGAAATGCCGTACGCGAGAGCGGGCCGAGGCTTCGAGGAGGCGCCGGGTCCCATCGATGTCGACGCTGGAAGGGCTCGAGAATAGATCGGAGAACCGTATGGCGCCGCGGCGGGCAATGGGAGAGAGGGTGGCGGCGTTGAGGACGGAATCGACGCCCTGCAGCGCCTCGGCGATGCCTGCACCCGTGGCGAGGTCTCCCTGGACCCACTGTACGTCCGCTTCGGTTCCGGGGCTGCGCGCCAGCAGGCGCACATTGCGACCCCCGGCCACCAGGCGCTTGACGAGGTCACGGCCCAGATGACCAGTCCCGCCCGTCACGAGGACGGTGCCACTGCGGCCCGCCCCGTACCCTGGCTGTGCCGAAGTGACAGCCACGTCGCGCTCCTTTCCCATGCGGCGGCGGCAGCATGCTCGCCGACCGCATCGGGGATTGTGAGTGAATATTCTCTCACCTAACCACGGAATCGTCTAGAGTGGGCTTCCGCCCCCTTCGACCGACTGCAGCAATGAAGCCCATTCGTTCCGATGCCGCTGAACGTATAGTCCGTGAGGCGCTGCGACTGTTCGCAGAGCGGGGCTACGTGCGCACCAGCGTTCCGGACATCCAGGAGGCCGCGGGCCTGGCCCGCGGTTCCGGCGCCATGTACAAGCACTTCCCTTCCAAGGAAGCGGTTCTGCGCGCCGGCCTCGAGCGTTACATCGGCTACGCGCAATCGGCGCAGGCTTCGGTCGCCAATACCCCCCTGCATCCCCGTGACGCACTCGCTGCGCTGGCGCGCGGTATGCTCGGCTCGCTGGCTGCGCGGCGCGATGAGTTGCGAATCCTGTGGCGTGACGTCGAGCAGTTTCCGGACCTGCAGGCGCGCGCGCGTCGCGAGATCATGCAGGGAACCTATGCGGCGGTCGCGGCCTGGCTCAGAGAGGCCGCGCGGAAGGGCTTGCTCGCGGAAAACGACAGTGAAGCGGTCGCCGCGGTGCTGATCGGCAGCCTCGCCATGTTCCGCGTTTTCCCAGCCCTGTGGGGGGAGAGGACCATCGAGGTCGACGACCAGCGCTTTCTACGGGCTTGGAGTCATTTCGCTGCCTGCGGTTTGGGTCTGGATGGCGGCAACCCAGCGAGCAGATCCGACTGACGTCGCTGCGGCTTTGGCAAGGACAAGGGCATGACCGACACGAGACAGCTTCGCGAGGCGCTGGTCGAGAGAATACTGGACGGAGCCGGACTGGCATCGCGCAGCCAGCGGCGCGCGGCGTTTGAAAATACCGGGCTCGCGGATGCGCTGAAGACATTGATCGGGAAAGTGGCCACGCAGGCCGTTGCGGTCACGGACCGTGACGTCGCTGCGGCGCGGGCATCCGGGCTCAGTGAGGACCAGATTTTCGAGATGGTGGTATGCGCCGCAGTAGGCCAAGCCACGCGGCAATTCGAGTCGGCTGACGCGGCTCTCGAATCGGCCCGCCGCGGGAAGTGAGCATGCGTCTCGCGAGCCTGGATACGGGACACAGTTTCGGCACCAAGGTCCTGTTCGCCTTCATTCGCCTCGTGACGCGCCAGCCCACCCCCGAGGTCCTCAAGTTGGTCAGTTACCGACCCGACTTCTTTGGCGCGCATTTCAAGAAGGTCGCCCACCAGGCCATGCGCGGACCTTCGGCGTGGTCGGTCGGCGACCGGGAATTGATGGCCGCACTCGTATCGCAGGCCAATGCGTGCGAATTCTGCGTCAAGGCGCACACGGCGGTCGCGACGCAGGCCTACGGCGACGCGCCCAAGGTCGCTGCGGTACTCTCCGACCTCGAATCGGCAACCATCGGCGAGCCGCTGCGCGCAACCATGCGTCTGTTGGGGAAACTGACGCGCGAGCAAGCGGTAGGGGCCGAGGATATGCGCACGGTCCTCGCGGCCGGCGTCTCCGCGCAGGAGATTGAGGATGCGCTCGCAGTCGCATTCGCATTCAACACGATCAATCGGCTCGCCGACGCCTTCGCCTTCCTGGTGCCGGGGCCGGGAGCCCTCGAGGCCGGGGCGAAGCACCTGCTCGCTCGCGGCTACCGCTGAGTGAAGAACAGGCGCTATGGCTCGCGCCCCGCCTTGAGAGGATAGCCCGCCTCGCGCCAGGACTTGATGCCGCCGTCGAGCGCGACGGCGCGCTGGTAGCCCATCTCGCGCAGCGTTGCGGTCGCCAGCGTGGAGATGCGGCCGAACTCGCAGCACGCCACGATGCGTCGGGTCGGATCGGGCAGATCCTGGTTGACGCGCAATTCGAGCTGGCCGCGCGGCAGCAGGCGCGCCCCGCCGATGTGACCCTCCTCATAAGCGTCCCGCTCGCGCACGTCGAGCACGATCAGCTCGTCCGTGCCGGATTCGGCGCGCGTCTTCAATTCCGGCAGCGACATGAACGGCACGGCGGCCGCGGCCGCGGCCAGCATCTGCGCCACGGTCTTGCCGCCGCTCATGTTGGTTCGGAGCGCCTCGGTAATGTGCGTGGGCATGCTCAGGTTGAGATTGCGCATCATCTCCACGAAGGCGGCGCGGTCGCGCACCTGCAGGCGCGGATTGCCGCTGAGCTCCTGGCCGAGGGTGGTGTGCTCGCGGTTCTTGTACTCGTGCGCCGGATGCACCTTGAGCGCCGGGTCCAGCCGCAGCACGTGGGAGAACAGGCTGTCGTACAGGGCCGCCGGATCCCCGCTGGGCAGATCGGTGCGCCCGGTACCGCCGATGAGCAGCGTATCGCCCGTGAACAGGTGGTCCTCGACACGCAGGCACATCGAGTCGCGGGTGTGACCGGGCGCATGCAGCACCTGCAGGCGCAGTTTGCCGAGCACCAGCATCTCGCCGTCATCGAGCCGCAGGTCCACGAAAGGCGCCGGACTCGTGCGGTGCATCGCCACCGGCGCATCGAGCTGCCGCGACATCCCCTGCGTGGCCGAAAAATGATCCGCGTGCGTATGGGTGTCGACCAGATAGTGGATGCGCACGCCCTCGCGCGCCGCCAGCGCAAGATAGCGGTCGATCAGGCTGATCTCCGGGTCGATCAGTACCGCGGCGCAGCTCTCGGCGCAGCCGACCAGATAGGACTGGCAGCCGCCGACGGCGAGTCGTTCGAAGATCACGCTGGCCCCTCCGTGTCTGTTCTCGTGCGGTCCGCGATTATAGTGGTCGCCGCGACGGTCTGGCGATGACCGCCCGAGGCGGCACTGGCTGATCGGAGCCCCTACAATGGCCCGCGAGCGCTGGCAGGATGTGAGTGGCGGAAAGGGTGATGGCAGCGAAACGCGCGAGCCGATCGAGCAAACTCAAGCGACGTCCCAGGGCCAGGGCCGATGCCGAGCGCACCGGCGGCCATCTGCTGCCGGTGCAGACCGCGCCCATGGAAGCGAAGCTGGCTCAGCGCCTGCCCGAGGAGCGCGGCCTGTGGCAGTACGAGCCCAAATGGGACGGCTTCCGCTGCCTGGCCTTCAGGATGGGCGACGCCGTGGAACTGCGCGGCAAGTCCGGCAAATCGCTGGGCCGCTTTTTCCCCGAAATTGTCGCCATGCTGGCCGGGCTCGCCGCGCCGGCCTTCGTCGTCGACGGCGAGCTGGTCATCGAGGTGGCCGGACGCCTGGCATTCGATGCCCTGCAGCTTCGGCTGCATCCGGCTGCCAGCCGCATCCGCAAACTCGCGCTCCAGACACCTGCTCGTCTGGTGCTGTTCGATATGCTCGCTGCGCCGGACGGAACGTCCCTGCTGGATCGGCCGCTGCGGGAGCGGCGGCGCCAGTTGCAGCTCTTCATGGCGCGCGCGCGCAACCCGAAGAAGCTGCTGCTCTCACCGGCCACGCGAAATCTGGCCGCGGCACAGGCGTGGCTGCATGCCTCGGGACGCGGCGCCACGGACGGGGTGGTCGCCAAGCGCCTCGGCGGCCGTTATGAGTCCGGCGAGCGCGCCATGGTCAAGGTCAAGCTGCTGCGAACGGCCGACTGTATCGTCGGCGGGTTCCGCTATCTGGAGGATGGCCGTGGCGCGGGATCGCTGCTGCTCGGCCTCTACGATGCTGACGGCAGGCTCGATCATGTGGGTTTCACCGCAACCATCAGCGAGGCGGAACGCCCGGCGTTGACACGGCGCCTGGAGGCGATGCGCGGGCCGCCGGGCTTCACCGGCCGGGCGCCGGGCCGATCGAGCCGCTGGAGCGCCGGACACAGTAGCGAATGGCAGCCGATACGGCCCGAGCTGGTGGTGGAAGTTCGCTTCGATCAGGTCACCGGTGGCCGCTTCCGCCACGGCACCCGGCTGCTTCGCTGGCGAGCCGACAAGGCCCCGCGACAGTGTACCCTCGAGCAATTGCGGCCGCCCCCGGCCGTGGTGCTGTGAACCATGGCGCCGCCCTTCGATCTCGAGCGGTTCGTCCAGGCGCAGGATCCGGTCATCGAACAGGCGCGCCGGGAGCTCGAGCAGGGGCGCAAGCACAGTCACTGGATGTGGTTCGTGTTTCCGCAACTGCGCGGCCTCGGGCGCAGTGCCACCGCACACCACTTCGCCATCGCCTCGCTCGCCGAAGCGCAGGCCTTCATCGAGCATCCGGCGCTCGGGCCGCGCCTGCGCGAGTGCACCGAGCTCGTTTTGCGCCTGCAGGAGCGCTCCATCGGGCAGATCTTCGGCAGTCCCGACGATATGAAATTTCATTCATGCGTGACCTTGTTCTCGATGGTCCGCGACGCGGCGCCGGTATTTCATGCGGCGCTGGTGAAGTACTTTGCTGGCGAACCCGACCGCCTCACGATCGAGCTGCTGGCCACGGCGAGACGCTCTTGAGCGACCTCAACTACATGCAGCAGGCGCTGGGGCAGGCGCGCGCGGCGCAGGCCGCCGGCGAGGTGCCGGTCGGGGCGGTGCTGGTGCGCGCGGAACGGATCATCGCCGCCGGTGCCAATGGGCCCATCGCCAGCCACGATCCCACGGCCCATGCCGAGATCGAGGCGCTGCGGGCCGGCGGCCGCGCCCTGGGCAACTACCGCCTCACCGGCTGCACGCTCTACGTGACGCTCGAGCCGTGCCTGATGTGCGCGGCCGCGCTGCTGCAGGCGCGCGTGCGCAGGCTGGTGTTCGGTGCCTGGGATGCGCAGTACGGGGCGGCGGGCAGCCTGCTCGACGTGTTCCGGCTACCCGGACTGAACCATCGCGTGGACGTGTTCGGTGGTGTGCTGGAGGAGGAGTGCAACGCCCTGCTGCGGGAGTTCTTCGCGCGGCAGCGCTGAGGGGCGCCAGCGCGGTGGGAGCCCCGTCACCAGCCCAGCGGCGGCGCCGTGCCGCCGGGCGAGACCAGAGATGCGGCGCGCATGAGCGGCACGGCGTTGCGCGCGGATTTGTCCGCGCCGATCCACTCCAGCACCGCCAGGTACTGGCGCACCTGGTCCACGAATTTGACCGGTTCCCAGCCGCGCGCGTAGCCACGCTTGACGCGCAGGTACCAGTGCTCCTGCGCCAGCAGCGGTAGCTGTTCGCGCACGTCGGCCCACGAGTCCGGATTCCTGCCGTGCATCTGCGCGAGCACCCGGGCGTCCTCGAGATGGCCATAGCCGACGTTGTAGGCCGCCACCGCCAGCCAGGTGCGATCAGGATCGGCAATGCGCTGAGGAATGGTATCGAGCACCTGGGCCAGGTATTTCGCGCCGCCGATGATGTTCTGGCGCAGATCGGCGCGATCATTGACGCCGACGGTCGCCGCGGTGTCTCCGGTCAGCATCATGATGCCGCTCGCGCCATCGCTAGAGGCCGCCGAGCCCTGCCATTTCGATTCCTGATAGCCGATCGCAGCGAGCAGGCGCCAGTCCAGCCCGGTGAGCTGCGCCGCTTCCTCGAACAGCGCCTGCAGCGCCGGCAGCCGCGCTGCAATGTCTGCCTGGAACTGGTGCGCCGAGGCGTAATCGAAGTCACCGGATTCGGTATTGGCCTCACCCTCGATGCGCGCGAGCTCGCCGGAGACCTTGGCGGCGGCGAAAAAGGCATCGGCGGCCTGCAGCAGCTCGGTGGCCCCGGCGCGCACCACCCACTGCGCCGAACGCGCATCGGGCATGGCAAAGGCAACCGTGGATTCCGGATACAGGTGCTGGGCGAAGGCAAAGTCACTGGCATCGACGATAGTCAGGTCGGCAGTGCCGCTCGTGACCAGATCGAGCGGCTCGGCCTGGCTGCGTGCCACCGTGCTCCAGGACAGATCCGGTATCGCGCCGGCATGCAGGCTCTGCAGAAGCTGCTGCTGCGGGCTGTCGGCGAATACTACGATCCGCGCGTTGCGCAGTCCCTGGAGGTCGTGCGGCCCCGGTTTGCCGCGGCCGTGGACCACCAGTTGCACGATCTGCGCGTAGCTGGTCGTGGCAAGACCCGCGGCGCGCCAAGCCGCATCGGGGCTGATCTGGGCCGCCGCAAGGTCCGCGCTCCCGTGCGCCAGCGCGGCCCGCATGGCCGCCGCATCGGGCACGGTCTGCACCACCAGCCGCAGACCGAGTGTGTGTGCGAAGGCGCCGGCCAGACGGTATTCGAATCCCTCCGGCCCGTGAGCGCCGAAGTAGTAGCACGTGGGAGAGTTCAGCGTGACCATGCGCAGCTCCCCGCGCGCACGAATCTGCTGCATGGCAGTGGGTTGCGTACAGCCGGCCAGCAGCATCAGTGCGGCAGCGGCCGTGAGGCGCCGGGCACAGCGGAGCCGGCCGGCTCGCCGCCGTCGCATGTTGGGGCTCATGGCGTTTCTCACTACGCTAGAATAGCAGCCAACCCCCGGAGAGGTACCGAAGCGGTCATAACGGCGCCGACTCGAAATCGGATGGTCGGGTTAAACCGGCACGTGGGTTCGAATCCCACCCTCTCCGCCATTCCGTCAAATATCTGTCGGCGATTTGCCACAGTCGTCGGCGCGCTCCGACATCGCGTAGTCTTGCCGGCAAGCGAGGTTTTCCCGCGCAACATTCCAGCTCGCCCGGACGAAACCACGCGCTGCGTTGCGGGCCGGGGTGCGTTGTTGTCGACTCACCGCACGACGCGCCACGCGGTAAACTGCGTGCCACCGCTGAATGTCGCGGTGTACGGCCTCGCAACTCTCTCTCTCTCGCGGACGGTGATTCATGCCCTATCTAGTGCCCGATCCAACTCGTAATTTTGGGCGCTGCCGATGCCGGCTTCATCACGTGACGCTGCGCGCCCCGAGCTAGCACGCATGCTGGACGGCGAGGCAGCGCGCATGAGCGACATGCCGCGCGATCATTCGGCGGCTCTGGGTCGGCTCGGTCTTCTGATCGAGACCATCACCGAGAGCGTCGCGCACATCAGTACCGCGCGGTCCGTGATGGAGGCGCTGTCGCAGGTGCCCGTGGCACTCGCGCGGGTGGTGCCCATCGACCGCGTGTCCGTGATCGAAACGCAATCCAAGGGCGAGCAGGCCACTTTGGAGAACCTGCTGTTCCACTGGGTCGCGCCCGACGCCGCCGCGCCGCGCGCCGAGGCGGTGATCCCATCGCTCGCAGATGCCGAGCTGCAGGCCTGGACCATGCCGCTGTACCGCGGTGAGCCCGTGGTCACCACGCGCAGCAGCGCGGCGCCGCGCGTCAAACGCTTTCTCGATGAGCTTGGCGTGCTGACCGTCCTGATGGTGCCCATCATGATGGAGGGGCGCCATTGGGGCCGCATCTGCTTCGATGATTGCCGCAGCGAGCGCGCTTGGGCCGGCGATGACATCAGGCTGCTCGCCCTGCTGGCGCAGGTCATCGGCGCGGCCATCACACGCGAGCGTTTCCTCACCGAGCTGGCGCGTGCCGACACCATCATCCAGAGCAGCCCGACGATTCTCTACCGCCTGCGCGGTGAACCTGCGCTGCCGATGATCTACGTTTCGAAGAATATCTCGCGGCTGGGGTACGAGCCGGCGCAACTGCTCGGCGCGCCGACCTCGTATCGCGATTTCATTCACCCCGAGGACCTTGAGACCGTGCGGCTAGCCATGGAGCAGATCCTGCACAGCGGTGCGCCGGCCTCGAGCATCGAGTTTCGCATGCTGAGCAAAGACGGCGGGGTGCGCTGGTTCGAGAACTGCTACACACCGGTGCGGGATGAGAGCGGGCGGCTGGTGGAGATCGAAGGCATCCTGATCGACATCAGTGAGCGCAAGACGGCTGAGGTGAAGATCGCGCAGCTTGCCCGTAACGATGTGCTGACCGGCCTGGCGAACCGCATGACCTTCAACGAGCAGCTGCGCCAGTCCTTCGCCACCGCACAGCGCGGCTCGCGGCCGTTCGCCGTGCTGTATCTGGACCTGGACCGCTTCAAGGAAGTCAACGACACGCTCGGGCATCACGCCGGCGATCGGCTGCTGCAGGAAGTCGCGCGCCGGCTGCGCGACGTGACGCGCGCAATCGATCTGGTAGCGCGGCTGGGGGGCGACGAGTTCGCCATCGTGCAGACCCGGATCGAGGACTCGGCCGCGGCCGGCACGCTCGCCGAAAAGCTCATCGAGATTGTATCGGCGCCTTATGCGATCGATGGCAATGATGTGCGCGTGGGCGTAAGCATCGGCATATCGCTGTACGATAGCCAGGTCAACGGCCCGGATGCGCTGTTGATGCAGGCCGACCAGGCGCTGTACCGCGCCAAGCACGCCGGTCGCGGCCAATACCGCTTTCATTCGGACGAGATCGACGTCGAAGTGCGCTCACACATGTTGCTCGCGGACGATCTGCGCGGGGCCCTGGCGCGCCACGAGCTCGAGATGCGCTACCAGCCGCAGGTCGAGCTCGCATCCGGCAGGATCGTCGGCATGGAAGCGCTGCTGCGCTGGAATCATCCCACGCGCGGCCTGCTGCTGCCCGAGGACTTCCTGCCGATCGCCGAGAAGTACGGCATCATGCGCCAGCTAGGCCGCTGGGCCTTGGACACCGCGTGCCGGCAAATGTCGCTGTGGCGCGCCGCCGGCATGGATGTGCCGGTGGTGGCCATCAACATCGCGCTGGCGCAGATCCGCATGGGGCGCGAATTCGTGCGCGATGTCATCGACAGCATTGCGCGCTGGGGCCTCAAGCCCGCCGACGTCGAGCTCGATGTGACCGAGCTGGTGCTGGCGCGCTCGACTCTGGCGCAGAGCAACGTGCTCGATCAGCTTCGCCGGCTCGGGGTGGGCGTGGCCATCGATGATTTCGGCTCGCAGTACTCCTCGCTCGACTACCTGCGCAGCTACCGCGTCAATCGCCTCAAGATCGCCCGCGGCATGATCGCCGCGGCCGATGCCGAGCCCGGTGGTGTCGCCATGGTGCGGGCGATCCTGAGCCTGGCCCGCGAGCTCGGCATAGAAGTCGTCGCCGAAGGGGTCGAGACCGAAACTCAACGCAAGCTGCTGGTCCAGGCCAGCTCCCACGCCCAGGGGCAGGGGTTCTTCTACAGCCGCGCGGTGCCGGCCGAGGAGACCCTGCCGATGCTGCGCGCCGGCGTGATGCATCCGGCAGCGGCTTCGGGCAATGAGCTGGTCGGAGAGCTCGAGGCCAAACGCGCGGCTGCAAGCTGACGCCGAGCGCGGTCACGGCAACACCGGCGCTGCCGGTCGAATCTCAAGCGCCGCCGCTGCCCTTGAACTCGGCCGCAAACACGCGCGCGAATGCCTCCGCGAACAGGTGCGGCAGCTTGCCGGGAGGCATCTCGGTGATGCCGCGGAAGCGCTCGCTCAGGACATCGGCGTTGCCGGCACGCTGGTCGCCCGGCGCGAGCACCTTGGGATCAAGGCGCGGCAGGTACTCGGCCAGCGCGGTGCGCAGTGCGCGCGCGAAGGCCAGGTCGTGCCGCCGCGTGCTGGCAAGTGTCTCCCGCAGCCACTGCACCGCATCGAGGCTGTTCGCATCGTGTCCCTGCAGCAGCCGCAGCAGCAGATCCTCGACCGGCAGACCCGTGAGGCCGATCTGCTGTGGATCCTCGCGGCCGACTTCGATGTGGCTGTGATCGCGCATCTCGCGCTGTGCCAGCGCCAGTCCCTTCACTCCCACCAGCGCTTCGCGCATCATGAGCCCCGCGAGGTGCAGGATCCGCGCCTGGGCTTCATCGGGAAAAGACTTCGCATCGATGCCCGCGCCACGACAGAATGCCTCGAGCGTCGAGGCATTCTCGGCGCGATCGGCAACGCGGCCGCCGGCCCGCAGCTCGGCCCTCACTGCGCTCGGGAGTGGTCGCGACGGCGCCTGGCGCCGGCCGCTCTGATCGAATGCCAGCAGACCGGGATCCGCGGTGGTCGCCACCTCACCGGACTCGGGCGAGAGCGTGCGCTGCTCGAGCGATTCGGCATTGGGGCGCAGCAGGTCCCGCATATTGAAATCGGCACCGAGATCGGTGCGTGCGCCGCCGGGCAGGCCCGGGGAGGCCGCATGGACCGGAAAGACCTCGCTGGCTTCGGGTGCCTCGGCGGTCTCGGCCGCATCGGCATCGATGCTGACCGAGATCTCGTAGTCGCCGAGGCGCAATCGATCGCCGTCGCGCAGTGCGTAGCTGGCGCGCCGGCCCAGCGGCTCGTTGCCGTCATTGACGAAGACGCCGTTGGTACTGTTGTCGAGCAGGTAGAAGGCGCCGTCGCGGAATTTCACGTGGGCGTGATGCGCCGAGAGGTAGCGTTGCGGGTCGGGCAGTACCCAATCGTTGTCATGCGCCCGGCCGATGCTGCCACCGCCCACGCCGAACACGATGGTGCCGCGTCCCTTCAGGGACGCGCTCTGTTCGCTGAGAACTGTCAGCTTCAGGGCCATCTGGCGATCTCAACGGTTGCGGACGTCCATTGGCAGCCCACGCGTAGTCTACCCGGACATATAATACTTCAGCACCGCATTTCTGCCCCGTCGGGCGGGACCCATCGACGATGGCATCGAACCACATCTTCAAGGTGATCTTCGTCAACCAGGGCAAGGTCTACGAGATCTATGCCCGCAAGGTCAGCCACGGCGCACTGTTCGGGTTCGTCGAAGTCGAGGAACTGGTGTTCGGCGAGCGCTCCTCGGTGGTGCTCGATCCGGCCGAGGAGCGCGTAAAAACCGAGTTCGCCGGGGTCAGCCGCAGTTACCTGCCGTTGCAGGCGATCGTGCGCATCGATGAGGTGCGCAAGCAAGGTGTCAGCAAGATCGTCGCACTCGAGGGGGCGAACGTAGCGCAATTCCCCATGCAGCTGCTGCCGCCGTCGGCGACCGACCCGGGGCCAAAGAAGACTTGATGCTCAAGCTCCCAGGCTCGCAGGCGCTGTCCGAATTCCGACTTCTCCGACTGCTCGCGCGCTTGCGAGCACTCGAGCCGGCTGTCGTGGCCGTAGGCGCGCAGTTCCTGCACTTCGTCGATTGCAGTCGTGAGCTGGGCGAGCTCGAGCACATGCGGCTCGCGCAGCTGCTGGACGACGGCGGGGCGGAAGCCCGGGCGCCCGATGCCCCGGCCCGAGGCGCGGCCTGGCGCGCTCTGGTGGTGCCGCGGCCGGGAACGATCTCGCCGTGGTCGAGCAAGGCCACCGACATCGCCCACGTCTGCGGCCTCGACGCCGTGCGTCGCATCGAGCGCGGCACCCTATATACGCTCGCGTTGGTGGCGGCACCCGAGGCAAGCGGCCGCAGCGCGCTGGCCGCGGCGCTGCACGATCGCATGATCGAGACGGTGTTCGAGGATATAGACAGCGCGGCGGTGTTGTTCGCGCAGGCCGAGCCGCGTCCCATGCAGGCCATCGATCTGTCGGGCGGACGCGCGGCGCTGACCGCGGCCGATTCGCGCCTGGGCCTGGCATTGAGCGAGTCGGAGATCGACTATCTGCTCGCCACCTTCGGCGCGCTCGGGCGCAACCCGAGCGATGTCGAGCTCATGATGTTCGCGCAGGCCAACTCCGAGCACTGCCGCCACAAGATCTTCAACGCGCAATTCGTGATCGACGGGATCACGCGCGAGAAGAGTATGTTTGAAATGATACGCAACACGCACGCGCATGCGCCCGCGGGCGTGCTCTCCGCCTACCGCGACAATGCCGCGGTGCTGGCCGGCAATGCGGCCACGCGCTGGTTTCCCGATCCGCGCAGCGGCGTCTACCGCCGCAGCGACGAGCCGGTCGACATTCTCATCAAAGTGGAGACGCACAATCATCCGACCGCCATCTCGCCGTTTTCAGGCGCCGCCACCGGGGCCGGAGGGGAAATTCGCGATGAAGCGGCGACCGGCCGCGGCGCCAAGCCCAAGGCCGGTCTGACCGGCTTTGCCGTCTCGCACCTGTGCATCCCGGAATTCCGGCAGCCCTGGGAACAGAGCATCGGCAGGCCCTCCCGCATAGCCTCGGCGCTCGAGATCATGCTCGAGGGCCCGATCGGCGCGGCGGCATTCAACAATGAATTCGGGCGGCCGAACGTTTGCGGCTTCTTTCGCACCTGCGAGATTGCGCTGCCCGGGGACGTTGCGGACCAAGTGCGCGGGTATCACAAGCCCATCATGCTGGCCGGCGGACTCGGCAACGTGCGCCGCGGGCACGTCGAGAAGAGCGAGGTCTCGGTGGGAGCCCCGCTCGTGCTGCTCGGCGGCCCGGCCATGCTCATCGGCCTTGGCGGCGGAGCCGCTTCCTCGCTCGGCAGCGGCGCCTCGAGCGAAGCACTCGATTTCGCCTCGGTACAGCGCGGCAACGCCGAGATGCAGCGGCGCGCCCAGGAGGTCATCGATCGCTGCTGGGGACTCGGCGACGACAACCCGATCGAGCTGATCCACGACGTTGGCGCCGGCGGCCTGTCCAACGCGGTGCCGGAGGCCGTGGCACACAGCCACCGCGGCGCCCGCATTGCGCTGCGCGCGATCCCCAACGCCGAGCCCGGCATGTCGCCGCTCGAGATCTGGTGCAACGAGGCGCAGGAGCGCTACGTGCTCACACTGGCGCCGGAGGGCCTGGAGCGCTTCGGCGAGATCGCGCAGCGCGAGCGCTGTCCGTTCGCCGTGATCGGCGAGATCACCGCCGACGGCCAGCTCGTGGTGCGCGACGAGCGCTTCGGCAACGAGCCGGTGCACATGAGCATCGATGCCCTGCTCGGCAAGCCGCCGCAGATGCGCCGCGAAGTGCGCAGCCGTCCGCGCCCGCGCCTGGCGTGGGATAGCCGGACGGTGGATCTGCGCGCGGCTGTATACCGCGTGCTGCGCTTGCCGGCCGTGGCCGACAAGACTTTTCTGATCACGATCGGCGATCGCACGGTTGGCGGCCAGATCAGCCGCGACCAGATGGTCGGCCCCTGGCAGGTGCCGGTCAGCGACGTCGCGGTCACGCTCGCCGACTACGAGCACGTGTGCGGCGAGGCGCTGGCGATCGGCGAGCGCACGCCCGTGGCCCTGCTGGACGCGGCGGCCGCGGCGCGCCTGGCGGTGGCCGAGGCGCTCACCAACGTCATGGCCGCCGATGTCGCGGCGCTCGCGGCGGTGCGGTTGTCGGCAAACTGGATGGCGGCGTGCGGCGTGGACGGCGAGGACGCCGCGCTGTACGAGGCCGTGCGCGCCGTGGGCGAGGAATTCTGCCCGCAACTCGGCATCGCGATTCCCGTCGGCAAGGACTCGCTGTCGATGCAGACCGGGTGGCGCGAGGGTACGGAGAGCCGGTCGGTGATCGCGCCGGTGTCGCTGATCGTGTCGGCATTCGCGCCCGTGCAGGACGTGCGGCGTACCTGGACGCCGGTGCTGCAGCTCGATCGCGGCGAGACGCGGCTGCTGCTGGTCGATCTCGGAGCCGGGCGCAATCGTCTCGGGATGAGCGCGCTGGCGCAGGTTTACACCAGCACGGGTGGAGAGCCGGCCGATGCCGATGCCCCGATGCTGCGCGGCTTCTGTGCGGCGATGATCGAATTGCGCGCCCGCGAGCTGGTGCTCGCCTATCATGATCGCTCCGACGGCGGACTGCTTGTGACGCTGCTCGAGATGGCCTTTGCCGGCCATTGCGGTCTGGACATCGCGCTCGATGCGGCGGCCGGTCCCGCCGTGGCGCAGCTGTTCGCCGAAGAGCCCGGGGCGGTGCTGCAGGTGCGCAGCCGGGACGAAACGGCGGTGCTCGAGTTGCTGGCTGCGCACGGCCTCGCCGGCTGCGCTCGCTCGCTCGGTACCCCCACGCCGGCGCTGCGGGTGCGAATTCGCGCCGGCGAGGCGCAGCTCGATGAGCCCTGGGCTGAGCTGCGCCGTGCCTGGTCGGAGACGTCCTATCACATGCGACGTCTGCGCGATGACCCGCAGTGCGCGCGCGAGGAGCTCGCGGCGGCCATCGATGAGCAGGATCCCGGGCTGTCACAGCGGCTGAGCTTCGATCCGCAGCAGGATGTCGCGGCACCGCTGATCGCCCTCGGCGCCCGCCCGCGCGTCGCGGTGCTGCGCGAGCAGGGCGTCAACAGCCATTTCGAGATGGCCGCCGCGCTCGATCGGGCCGGTTTCGAAGCCCACGATGTGCACATGACGGATCTGTTGCGCGGGCGGCGCACGCTGGCCGAGTTCTCGGGACTAGTGGCCTGCGGCGGCTTCTCCTACGGCGATGTGCTCGGTGCCGGCCGGGGCTGGGCGCGCTCGATCCTGTTCCATGAGGGCACGCGGCGCGAATTCGAGCGCTTCTTCGTCCGCGGCGATACCTTTGCGCTGGGCGTGTGCAACGGCTGCCAGATGTTCGCCGTGCTCAAGGAGCTCATCCCGGGCGCCGGCCACTGGCCGCAGTTCCTGCACAATCGCTCCGAGCAGTTCGAGGCCCGCCTGAGCCTGGTCGAAATCCTCGACTCACCCTCGGTGCTGTTCGCAGCCATGCGCGGCTCGCGCCTGCCGGTGGCGGTTTCGCATGGCGAGGGGCGGGCGCAGTTCGACAGCCCGCAGGATCTGCAGCGCTGCCTCGATGCGCGCCTGGTCGCATTCCGCTACGTCACTACTCGCGGCGAGCCGGCGACGCACTATCCGGCCAATCCCAACGGCGCGGCGCACGGCGTGGCCGCACTTACGACACCTGATGGACGGGTGACCGTGACCATGCCGCATCCCGAGCGAGTGTACCGGACGGTGCAGAACTCGTGGTACCCGCGCGGGGCCGGCGAGGACAGCGGCTGGATGCGCCTGTTCCGCAACGCGCGCGTATGGCTGGGCTAGGTGCTGGCTTCCGTGCCGAGCGGCTGCGCGCTGCCGGACTCGGATCGCCCGGCGCCGATCCGGCGCACCACCATCGCCTGCTGCAGGCGCCGCTTGCGCACGTAGCTCTGATAGAGCAGATCCTTGATGACCTCCAGCAGCAGGCCGGCCTGCTCCTCCTCGAGCAGTGGCAGGCTCGGAGCGACATCGGCGTCGGAGCCGAACAGCACGCGCTTGATCGGCGTGAACATGCCGCCCTCGATCTCCGCCATGTCGCGCACGTCATTGAGGTCGGCGAACACGCGCAGCTTGCCGGATTCACCCAGATCGACGAACACCGCCTGCATGGTGCGACGGCACATGGACGCGAACGAATTGAACAGGCCATGCGAGAAACACTGCAGCGCCTCACGGAACAGGAACTCGATCTCCTGCGGCAGGTACGTGAGCTTGAATTTTTCGACCGCGCGCTCGACCTCGCTGAACTGTGACGACAGCTCGATGCGCTCGGTGCCGTAACTGCGCGCGTTGAAGCGCAGAAAGATCGGTGAATTGCAGGCGTCGCAGCGATAGACGACGCCGATCTGCCGCGGTCGGCTGGCGCTGAGGTCGGCGAATCCAGGCACGGCCAGCGGCGTGATGTGCGCCAGCACCGAGCAATGCGGGCAGGTCAGCGCGAGGCTCGCCGCCTGCTCATCGTGCAGCCGATCATGGATATCGATGTATGCCGGCATGTAGCTTTCGTGTGTCGCTCGGTGCATTGAGTGTAGTCGAATGGCGACACATCGGCATGCACTTGGCGTAATGCGCACGGGCGTGACCCCATGCCGCCGTTGCGGTTTACATAATCGACACGTCGGCATCCGTGTCGAGAGCACACCCGGGGGCCGGTCTAGCGTGTGAGCTTGCGGTACTTCAGCCGGTGCGGCTGCGCTGCGTCCTCGCCCCGGCGCCGGCGAAGATCCTCGACGTAATCCTGGTAATTGCCCTGGAACCACACCACTTCGGAGTTGCCTTCGAAAGCCAGGATGTGCGTGGCGATACGATCGAGAAACCAGCGATCGTGCGAGATCACGACCGCACAGCCGGGAAAATTCAGCAGCGCATCCTCGAGCGCGCGCAGGGTCTCGACGTCCAGATCGTTGGTTGGCTCATCGAGCAACAACACGTTGCCACCCGCGCGCAGCACCTTGGCCAGATGGACACGGTTACGCTCGCCGCCGGAGAGTTCACCGATGAGCTGCTGCTGCTGCGAGCCCTTGAAGTTGAAGCGGCCGACGTAACCGCGCGAGGGGGTCTCATAGTTGTCGACCCGGATGATATCCTGGCCGCCCGAGATCTCCTCCCACACCGTCTTGCGGTCATCAAGCGTCTGGCGCGATTGATCGACGTAGGCGAGCTTGACGCTCGGGCCGACGCGGATGGCGCCGCCGTCGGGCTTCTCATTGCCGGTGAGCATGCGGAACAGCGTGGTCTTGCCGGCGCCGTTGGGACCGATGATGCCGACGATGCTGCCGGGCGGCATGTTGAAGCTCACGTTGTCCATGAGCAGGCGGTCGCCATAGCCCTTGGCGAGGCCGGCGACCTCGATGACGAGCTCACCGAGCCGCGGTCCCGGTGGAATGTAGATCTCATTGGTCTCATTGCGTTCCTGGAATTCCTTCGAGGCCAACTCCTCGTAGCGCGCCAGGCGCGCCTTGCTCTTGGCCTGCCGCGCCTTGGGATTGGTGCGAACCCATTCGAGCTCGCGCGCCAGGGTCTTGCGCTGCGCATCGCGCTCACGCTCCTCGAGAGCCAGGCGCTTTTCCTTCTGCTCGAGCCACGAGGAATAGTTGCCCTGCCAGGGAATGCCGTGGCCGCGATCGAGCTCGAGTATCCACTTGGCGACGTTGTCGAGAAAGTAGCGGTCGTGGGTCACCGCCACGACCGTGCTCGGGTATTCCTCCAGATATCGCTCGAGCCACGCCACCGACTCGGCATCGAGATGGTTGGTGGGCTCATCGAGCAGCAGCATGTCCGGTTGCGAGAGCAGCAGGCGGCACAGCGCCACGCGCCGTTTCTCGCCGCCCGAGAGCTGCGCGATGCGCGCCTCCCAGGGCGGCAGCCGCAGCGCATCGGCGGCGATCTCGAGTTTGCGCTCGAGCTCCCAACCGCCCGCCGCATCGATCGCATCCTGCAGCGTGGCCTGTTCCTCGAGCAGCTTGTTCATCTGCTGCTCGTCCATCGGCTCGCCGAACAGCTCGCTGATGCGGTTGAAGCGCTCGAGCTGAGCAAACGCGCCGCCGACGCCTTGCATGACGACGCTGCGCACGTCCTGCTCGGGATCGAGCTGCGGCTCCTGGGGCAGGAAGCCGACGCGAATGCCCGGCTGCGGCCGCGCTTCGCCGTCGATGCTGTGGTCCATGCCCGCCATGATCCGCAGCAGCGAGGATTTGCCCGAGCCGTTCAACCCGAGCACGCCTATCTTCGCGCCGGGAAAGAACGAAAGGCTGATGTCGCGCAGGATGACGCGCTTGGGCGGCACCACCTTGGACACGCGATTCATGGTGAAGATGTATTGCGCCATGGAGTAGGCCGACCGGACTGCTGCTTTGGGGGCGCGCATTATCCGCGAACGCGCCGCTGAGGTGCTACTGTCGTATGCTATCTTTGGCTCGTTTCGGTCCCCCAGCTCATGCTCGAAGAGACGCATTGAACGCCACAGGCTCCGAGGTTGCGGTCGTGCTCGGTGAGCGCCTCGCTCGCTACGGGTTTGGCGACGGCCACCCATTCGGACCGGACCGCCACGCGGCATTCGTGCGCGAATTCCAGCAGCGCGGCCTGGATACACGGGTGCAGGTGCTCGAGCCGCGCGATGCGCAGCTGACCGAGCTGCAGCTTTTCCATACGCCGGAGTATCTGCGCTTCGTCATGGAGCGCTCGCAGTCGGGCAACGGCTATCTGGACGGCGGCGACACGCCGGCCTTTCGCGGTGTGTTCGAGGCGGCCGCATGTGTCGTGGGCGCCAGCCTCACGGCCACCGAATGGATTCTCGGCGGCCCGCATCGCCGCGCGTTCGTACCTATCGGCGGCCTGCACCACGCGGCGCGGGCGCGTGCGGCCGGCTTCTGCGTCTTCAATGACTGCGGCGTGGTCATCGAGCACCTGCGCCGCGAGCGCGGCATGGCGCGCGTCGCCTACGTCGATGTAGATGCGCATCACGGCGACGGCGTCTACTACGCCTTCGAGGACGATCCCGGGCTCATCTTCGCCGACCTGCATGAGAGCGGCCGCAGCCTCTATCCCGGCACCGGCGATGAGACCGAGACCGGCAGCGGCGCGGCCGCCGGCACCAAGCTCAACGTGCCGCTGCCCGCCGGGGCCGGCGATACCGAGTTCGCCGCCGTGTGGCCGCAGATGCTTGCGCACGTGGCGCGTTTCGAGCCGGAGTTCTGCCTTCTGCAGTGCGGCGCGGACAGCATAGCGGGCGATCCGATCACCCACCTGCAGCTCTCGAGCGCCTGCCACGCGCGCGCCGCGCGCGATCTGTGCGCGCTGGCCGAGCGCCTCGGGCACGGCCGCGTGCTGGCGCTGGGCGGGGGAGGTTACGACCGCGCCAATATCGCGCGCACGTGGTGCGATGTCGTGCAGGCGCTGCTGGACGCCTGAGGGCCGAGGCCATCGCGGCGCGTCCATCGGGGCGCCGCCGCCGTGCCACTGGCGCGCCGCCGATGCGCCGCCGATGCGCCGACACTGGCGCTATCGGGTACAATTCCGCGCCTTTACCCCCACCAACCACGGGCGATTGACGCATGTTCTCGAGCCGGATGCACATCAAGGATTTCGACCCCGAGCTGCAGTCAGCTCTCGACGGGGAGCGAACGCGCCAGGAGCAGCACATAGAGCTCATTGCCTCGGAGAACTACACCAGCCCGCGAGTGCTCGAGGCGCAGGGCTCGGTGCTCACCAACAAGTACGCCGAAGGCTATCCGGGCAAGCGCTACTACGGCGGCTGCGAATTCGTCGACATCGCCGAGCAGCTCGCGATCGACCGCGCCAAGCGACTGTTCGGCGCCGATTTTGCCAACGTGCAGCCGCACTCGGGCTCGCAGGCCAATGCGGCCGTGTACCTGGCGCTGCTCGCGCCCGGTGATCCCATCCTCGGCATGAGCCTGGATCACGGCGGCCACCTCACCCACGGCGCCAAGGTCAACTTCTCCGGCAAGCTGTTCCAGGCGCACCAGTACGGCGTGCACCCGCACAACGGCCTGATCAACTACGAGCAGATCGAGGCGCTGGCGCAGGAGCACCGCCCGAAGATGATCGTGGCCGGTTTCTCGGCCTATTCGCGCGTGCTCGACTGGGCGCGATTTCGCGCCATCGCCGACTCGGTCGGGGCGCTGCTGTTCGTCGACATGGCGCACGTGGCGGGCCTCGTGGCTACCGGTCACTATCCTAGTCCGCTGCCGTACGCCGACGTGGTGACGACCACGACGCACAAGACGCTGCGTGGGCCGCGCGGCGGCCTGATCCTGGCGCGCGCCAACGACAGCATCACGCGCAAGCTCAACTCGATGATTTTTCCCGGCACCCAGGGCGGCCCGCTCATGCACGTCATCGCCGCCAAGGCGGTGGCGTTGCTCGAGGCGCTGCAGCCGGAATTCAAGGCCTATCAGGGGCAGGTGCTCGCCAACGCACGTGCCATGAGCGCGGAGCTGTCGGCACGCGGCTTCGACATCGTCTCGGGGGGCACCGACAATCATCTGTTCCTGCTCAGCCTCGTTGGCCGTGAGATCACGGGCAAGGACGCCGATGCGGCCCTGGGCCGCGCCCACATCACCGTGAACAAGAACGCGGTGCCGAATGATCCGCGGCCGCCCATGATCGCGAGCGGCCTGCGCCTCGGCACCCCGGCCTGCACCACGCGCGGGTTTCGCGAAACCGAGGTGCGCCAGGTGGCGCAATGGATCGCCGACGTGCTGGATGCCGGCGGCGCCGACGGGGTGGTGGCGCGGGTGCGTGAGCAGGTCGGCGCGCTGTGCCGCCGCTTTCCGGTGTACGCGGACTGAAGGCGGCGCGGGGCAGTCGGTGCATTGTCCCTTCTGCGGCCACATCGAGACCAAGGTGACCGATTCGCGGCTGGCCGCCGACGGCGGCCAGATCCGGCGGCGTCGTGAATGCCTGAGTTGCGGCGAACGCTTCACCACCTTCGAGACCGCCGAGCTGCTGATGCCGCGCGTGGTCAAGAGCGACGGCAGCCGCGAGCCGTTCGATGAGCACAAGCTCTCGAGCGGCATGACCAAGGCGTTGGAGAAGCGACCGGTCAGCGCCGAGGCCATCGACGAAGCCGTCGCGCGCGTGTGCCACAAGCTGCGCGTGCTGGGTGAGCGCGAAGTGGCGGCGCGTGCGGTGGGCGAGCTGGTCATGGAGGAGCTGCGCCACCTGGACGAGGTGGCGTACGTGCGTTTTGCTTCCGTCTACCGGAGTTTCCAGGACGTCGAGGCGTTTCGCGAGGAGATCGAGCGACTGCGCCACCACCGCCGCCGCCGCGAGAACAAGGCCGAACAGGACCAACTGCCGCTGCTGCCCTCGGCCGACGCCGGCCCGCGCAAGCCGGCCAAGAAATGAGCCACACGCATGAGCCACCGAATGTCCCGTGAGCGCAGAGCATGGCCGTGATCCGCGGCCTGCTGGACCGTATCGTGCTGCTGCTTGGGGTGGTGATCGCCGGCTGCGTGCCGAGCTTCATCGCGCAGTATCGGCAGCGGGCCAGCGGCCGACTGGAACAGGTGCTGGCGGATCTGGCGCCGTTCCAGCAGATCGCCGACCGCGAGCACGGCGGCAGCCTCGCGCAGCTGGTGCGCTACCACCTGCAGAGCAGCGACCCGACGTTTCATCGTGAGGGACAGGCGCTGCAGTCGATGCTCGATGCGGCCGAGCGTCTTCGGGCCATGCTGAACGGCCTGAACACGGATCTGTTCCATCAGAGCGCCTATCTGCTGCTGCACGGCGATCTCGGTCTGGCGCGCTCGACCTGGAGCCTGTACCAGCCGGCCTTCGCACTGACGGCGCAGAGCATCCTGTTCGCGCTGCTGGCCGGGGTACTGCTGTGGCTGCTGTTTCTGGCGCTATGGCATGTGGTGGCGTGGCTGGTCGGCCGGCGCCGGCGCCGCGTCGGCCCTGGGCACGATGCGGCTGTGCCGCGGCCCTCGTCGAGCTCGCGGAACTCCTAAGTCGATGCCGCGACACCGCTTCGAGCGCCACTACGTCAACCGTGCCGGCTGGCTGCGCGCGGCGGTGCTGGGCGCGAATGACGGCATCATATCGCTCGCGAGCCTGCTGACGGGCGTGGCCGCGACCCATGCCTCGAGCCGCCAGATGCTGCTGGTCGCCGTCGCCGGCCTGGTCTCGGGCGCCATGTCGATGGCCGCCGGGGAATACGTATCGGTGAGCTCGCAAGGCGACAGCGAGCACTCTGATCTCGAGCGCGAGCGCCGCGAACTCGAGACCGACGAGGTGGCCGAGCGCGCCGAGCTGGCGGGCATTTACGTGCAGCGCGGGCTCAAGCCGGCGCTGGCGCGCGAGGTAGCGACGCAACTGATGGCGCACGATGCGCTCGGCGCTCACGCGCGCGACGAGCTGGGACTGTCGACCACACAGCGCGCGCGGCCCATCCAGGCGGCGGTCGCATCCGCCGCGTGCTTCGCCGCCGGCGCTGCATGGCCCGTGCTGCTGCTCGTGACGGCGCCCGCCGGCACCGTCGTGCCGGTGCTCATCGCCGGCTCGCTGCTGTCGCTGTCGGCGCTCGGGGCGCTGGCGGCGCGGGCCGGCGGTGCGGGGCTGCTCAAGGGCGCGTTGCGGGTGACTCTGTGGAGCGCGCTGGCGATGGCATTGACGCTGGCGGTCGGCTCGGCGTTCGGCGCGCTGTCCTGAGCGGCGCCGCGCCGATCGCCTATACTGCGCAGCCGCATGTCTAGCGCGGCAGGTCAATGATGGTGGATATGAGCGGCCGCGCCGAGCGCGGTACGGGCAGCCGCACGGTGGCTCGCAAGCTGGCGCTGCAGGCCCTGTACCGCTGGCAGCTCAACGTCTGTCCGTGGCAGGACCTGGTGCAGGAGTTCGCCGAGGATTCGGACATGGCGCGCGCCGACAATCAATACTTTCGCGCCCTGCTCGAGGGCATCTGTGCCGATCGCGAATCGCTCGACTCGGAGCTTGCGCCGCTGCTCGATCGCAAGCCTGTCGAGCTCGATCCGGTGGAGCATGCGCTGCTGCTGATCGGCAGCTACGAACTGCGGCACCGGCCGGACGTGCCGTATCGCGTGGTCATCAACGAGGCAGTGGGACTGGCGCGCCGGTTCGGCGCGACCGACGGGCACAAGTTCGTCAACGGTGTGCTGGACCGCGCCGCGCGTCTGTGGCGCGCGCAAGAGCACTGAGGCGCCGGCGGGCCGCAACCACCGTGGCCGCCTCGGAAACCGAGCTGATCGAGCGCTATTTCCGCAGCCTGGGCGCGGCGCGTGCCGACGTGGCGCTCGGCGTGGGCGATGACGCTGCGCTGCTTCGCCCGGCCACGGATGCGGACCTGGTGCTCACCACCGACGTGCTGGTCGAGAACGTGCATTTCCTGCCCGGCGCGCCTGCTCGCTCGCTCGGCCACCGCGCGCTGGCGGTGAATCTGAGCGACATCGCCGCCATGGGGGCCACGCCCGCCTGGGCGCTGCTGGCGCTGAACCTGCCGGCGGTCGACGAGCGCTGGCTGCAGGCATTCGCCGACGGCTTCGGCGAGCTCGCGCGCGGCCACGAGGTGGCCCTGGTGGGCGGAAACCTGAGTCGCGGACCGCTCTCGATCGCGGTGACGCTCGCGGGGCTGGTGCCGCGCGGACGCGCACTGCGCCGTCGCGGAGCGCGCGCCGGGGATGGGCTGTACGTGAGCGGCAGCGTCGGCGATGCGGCGGCGGGACTGCTGCAGCTGCAGGGTCGCCTGCGCGCCACGGGCGCCGCGGCGGCCTTCCTGCAGCAGCGCTTCGAGTATCCGGTGCCCCGATCTGCGCTCGGGGTGGGCCTGCGCGGCCTCGCGAGCGCCTGCATCGACGTCTCGGACGGATTGTATGCCGACGCGCAGCGCCTGCTGCTCGCCTCGGGCTGCGGCGCCAGCATCGCCGTCGAGCGCCTGCCCGTGTCCGCGGCGCTGCGCGAGACGCTGGGTGAGGCGGCCTGGCAGCGCGCACTCGCCGGCGCCGAGGATTACGAGCTGTGCTTCACGGCGCCGCCGGCCGCGGCCGACGCGATCGCTGCCCTGGCACGGCGCTCGGATACCGCGGTGACGCGCATCGGAACGCTGATACCGGGCGCGGGCATCGAGCTCAAAATGAATAATACGGTGACGCAGTTCTCGGCTTTGGGATTCGATCACTTTCGCGCCTGACACAATCCGGGCGGCGCGCGCTCCGCAGCCCGGCTTCGTCGCTGTGGCGCAGCGCCACCGGCCGATCCGCGAGGCGGATCACAGATCGGGCGTGTCCGCCACGCTTATTCTGCAGCTCAATTTCCGGAGTCATCGAGCCGATGGCATCTTCCGCGCAGAACCCCGCAAACGCTCGCAATATTCCGGAACGAATCGGCAAGTACTTCATCATCAATGAGGTCGGCCGCGGCAGCACCGGCACGGTGTACCTCTCGCACGATCCCTACTACGGCCGCGACGTCGCCATCAAGGTCTACAACATCGATGCCGGCGGCGATGACGAGCACGCTCGCATCGCCCGCAAGATGTTTCTGTCCGAAGCGCACATGGTCGGGATGCTGCAGCATCCGAACATCCTGCCGATCTACGATGCCGGCGAGGAAGGCGGCCACTGCTACATCGTCACCGAGCACGTGCATGGCGCGCGCACGCTGGCGGCCTACTGCCGCCCGGATAATCTGCTGCGTCTCGACGACGTGGTCGAGATTATGTTCAAGTGCTCCAAGGCCCTGCACTATGCGCACATGCGCGGCGTGATACATCGCGACATCAAGCCCTCCAACATCATGCTCACGACCGACAGTGACGTGCGCATCATCGATTTCGGCATTGCGCTGGTGGCCGGCTCGGAAATCTCGCGCATCGAGGGCATAGCCGGCTCGCCGAGCTACATGTCACCCGAGCAGGTGCAGAGCCTGGATCTGACCAATCGCTCCGACCTGTATTCGGTCGGCGCCGTCATGTACGAGCTGCTGACCGGAGTGCGGCCGTTTCGAGCCGGCAATCTCGCCAAGCTGCTGCACCAGATCGTCTATGCGACGCCGGTGCCCATTCACACGCTGCGCGCCGATGTTCCCGAGGAGATCGAGAACGTGGTGGCGGTCGCCATGCAAAAGGAGCCGGAGCGGCGCTATGCCACGGGCCTCGATTTCGCCGCCGAGCTCACGCGCGTGCACCAGAAGCTGCGGCAGAAGTATTCACGCATGGATCAGCAGGAGCAGTTCGGCCTGCTGCGGCGATTGAAATTCTTTCACGACTTCTCGCACGCCGAGATCTGGGAGGTCATGCGTGCGAGCCACTGGCAGGACTACGCCAGCGGCGATGAAATCGTCAAGGAAGGTGAGATGGATGATCGCTTCTACATCATCGTCTCGGGCCACTGTGCGGTCGAGCGCCATGGCGAGTCGATCGGCATGCTCTCGACCGGCGAATGCTTCGGCGAAACCAGCTACGTGCAGGGCGCCAAGCGCACCGCGACCATCCGGGCCGCGGATTCGGTCACGGTGTTGAAAGTCAGCTCGACCCTGCTCGAGCAGGTCTCGGCCTCCTGCCAACTGCGCTTCAACCGCGTGTTCCTGCGTGCCCTGATCGGCCGGCTCCAGGGTCCGGACTCGCGCCTGGCCCTGGAACCGCGACGCCCGTAGCGTCGTTGCCGCGTCTCGTCCGAGACGCCTCAGTGCTCGTGCTCGTGCTCGTGCTCCTGCCCATGCTCGGCAGGCTGGTGCTCCTGCTTCGGGGCAGCGGCCGGATGGCCCGGAGCGCCGCCGTGCGATTCGGCGGCGTGCGGTGGTCCGGCATGCGGCGGTTCGGCATGGGATTCGGTGGCATGCGGTGGTCCGGCATGCTGCGGTTCGACATGTGATTCGGTGGCATGCGGCGTGGCATGCGGCGGTCCCGCGTGCGACTCGGCAGCGTGCGGCGGCCCGGCGTGCGTTGGGCCCGGATGCGCCGGTCCCGCTCCGCGCGCATGCACGACGCCAGGACCGCTGAACATGGCTGGTCGCGCCGTGGCCGCAATCGGCGGCACGCCATGATTGGTCGCGGCCCGCAGCGACGGATTGCCCCGCGCGGCCTGCTCGTGGCGCAGTTGATCGCCGATGGGGGCCAGGTGGCGCTCGTGCTCCGCGGCCAGGTCGCCTGCCGTGGGGTGCGCGTCGATGCCGCCGCTGCCGCCGTTGAAGCTCACGCGGCGCACGGAGATGTTGTTCACCACCGTCCGGTTATACACATTGGTGATGTGCACACTGCCGGGGATATTGTTGACGCTGCGGTTGTAGAAGAATGCGCCGCCGCGCCAGTAGCCGCCTGCATAGCCGGTGCCGATATAGCCGAAGCCGTAATTGACGCCACCGTAGAACCCGACGTGCGGGCCCCAGTAGCCGCCATGCCAGAGGTACGCGCCCTCCGACCAGCCCCAGTAGCCCGGGGTCCAGAGGTAACCCGGCTGCGGCGCTGTGACCCAGGTGCCAGGCACCCAGTAATAGCCGTCATCGCCGTATGCCCAATAGCCCGGCGTCCAGATGTAGCCCGGTCCGGGCACGGGGGGTTGCGTATACACCGGCAATTCAGGCGGCGCGATGTTGACCGAGATGCCGACGCTCACGGCAGCGCCTGCCTGCGCGCCCAGCAGCAGAGTCGAGGCCAGCGCGAGTGCAGCAACAATCAGGTTTCGTCGAAAGCGCATGAATGCCCCCTAAATGCTGCGCGACGCAGCGTTATCAGATAGAACGGCCCCGAAGGACGGACGTTGACGCGGATATTACGCCGCAATTGGCGCGCCGTGGTCGCGCTGTCGCCGCCTTGCGACCTTCCCGCATCGCGCGGGTGCGGACTGAACGCGGCGGCAGCGCTAGCGCTGCCGCACCTTGCTCAGCAGGCGCAGGATCTCCATGTAGAGCCACACCAGCGTGACCAGCAGGCCGAAGGCCCCGTACCACTCCATGTAGCGCGGCGCGCCCTGAGTCACGCCGGATTCGATCAGATCGAAGTCGAGCACCAGGTTGAGAGCCGCGAAGCCGACGATGACGAGCGAGAGGCCGATGCTCAGCGCGCTCGAATCGTTCATGAACGGCGTATCGATGTGGAACAGCCGCAGCACCGCCGTCATGAGATAGAGCAGAAAGATCGCGCCGGTGCCGCCCACGACGATGGCGCGAAAGCGCTGCGTGACGCGGATCAGGCGCGTCGTGTAGGCCAGCAGCAGTGCGGCCAGCACGGCGAAGGTGAGTGCCGTGGCCTGGATCGCGATGCCGGGATATCTCTTCTCGAGCAGCGCCGAGATGCCGCCGATCGCGAGCCCTTCGAGCGCGGCATACGGGACGGCCAGGTAGGGCGCCGTCACCGGGCGCAAGCAGATCACGATCGCCAGCACCAGGCCGCCCACGACGCCGATCATGACCGGCAGGCCGACCACGGCCGGGTTGCCGCTCGCGAGGTACTGCGACCAGGGCCAAAGCGCCGTGCCCATGAGCACCACCAGCAGCAGGAACGATTTGTTGATCGTTCCCTGCAGCGTCATGCGCTCGCTTTCGAGGGCCGGACGCGGCAGCCCGGCGAAGGTCCGGTCGTTGAGTCCGGGGTTGCCGGACTTGATGGTGGTCAGCTCATTGGCCATGGAAGCTCCTCGGGAAATGCCATCAGCGCGGCGCGGGCTCGACGCATGCCGGCACGCCATCGGGGCTGTGATCCTTGTCGCGCTCGATCAGTGCGTAGGCGGAATGGTTGTGGATCGATTCGAAGTTCTCGCTCTCGACCACATAGGCGGCGAGGCGTTCCTCGCGATTGAGCTGCATGGCGATGTCGCGCACGATGTCCTCGACGAATTTGGGATTGTCGTAGGCGCGCTCGGTGACATACTTCTCGTCCGGACGCTTGAGTATGCCCCAGAGCTCGCACGAGGCCTCGCGCTCGGCGAGATCGATGAGCTCCTCGATCCACATGTGCTCGCGCAGGCGCACGCGGATGCTCACGTGGGAGCGCTGGTTGTGGGCGCCCCGGTCGGAGATGTTCTTCGA
>DATDHV010000144.1:0-26919 GCA_036521395.1 Steroidobacteraceae bacterium
TACGTTGCCGGTCGATGAGCGCCCCTACATCCAGCTGCCGCGGCTCACGGCCGCGGCGCTGTGGTCGCCCCAGGGCTGGTCACAGCTCCAGACCGGCTTTGACAGCGAGCTGGTGAATTTCACGCGCGCCGGCTGCAATCCGTGCACCACACTATCCGGTTGCAGCGTACCCAATCCATGCAATCTGGCCGGCACGCTGCCCGCCAGTGCAGCCAATCTCAGCGGCTGGCGTCTCGACGCCATGCCTCGCGTGGGGCTGGACTTCAGCGGGCCGGGCTACTTCCTGCGGCCCAACCTTGCCTGGGAGTTCACGCAATACGAGTTGCGCGACACCGACGGCGCAGCGAGCGCGCCCCAACGCAGCCTGCCCATCGTGAGTCTTGATACCGGCCTGGAGTTCGAGCGCCAGAGCGGCTCGGGCGGTACGCGCACCGTCACGCTCGAGCCGCGCGCGATGTACGTCTACATCCCCTACCGCGATCAGAACGGGCTGCCCGTGTTCGACACGGCAACCCCGGATCCGAATCTGATCGAGCTGTTCCGCCCCAATCGCTTCGTCGGCGCGGATCGCGTCGGCGACGAGAACGGTCTGACGATGGGCCTGACCACCCAGGTGTTCGACTCCGCCAGCGGCACGCGCTATCTCAGCGCCACCATCGGCCAGGCGGTGTATTTCCAGCCCGCGCGCGTGACGCTGCCCGATCAGGCGCTCAACTCGGTCGACACCTCGAGCCTGATCGCCGAAATCATCCTCAGCGCCTACAAGAACTGGAATCTGCAGCTCGATGTCGCCTCCAACCCGGCGGTGTCCGCGGTACAGCAGGATGAGCTGACCCTGCAGTACCACGCCAGCAACCAACAGGTAGCCAATATCAGTTATCGCTACCGCAGCGGCGAGCTCGCGCAGATCGACGGCTCCGTGGCGTGGCCGGTTTCGAGCCACTGGGACGCCTACGCGCGCGCCGTGTATTCGCTGTTCGATAATCCCGCGGCCGATCCGGCGGTCCATCCTGAATCGATCGAGGACTTCGCCGGCTTCCAGTACCGCGGCACGTGCTGGAGCGTCCGCATGCTCTGGCAGCGCTCGATCAGCACGCGCACCGGCGCGCAGAGCTCCGGGGTGTCGTTCCAGCTGGAACTCACCGGCCTTTCCAGTGTCGGAAGCCAAGTCACCGCTTTCCTTGAGCAGTCGATTCGGGGATACTCCAGCTCCGCGAACAGACAGCCAATTTTCTGAACCTAAACCCTTGAGGCGAAAGAACATTTAATGCGCCGCAGCGTATTCGGACACCTGGCCATACTGGGCGCCTGCGCCTCCCTGGTCCTGCTGGCGATGGCCACGCCCAACATCGCCCGCGCCGCCGACTCCCGCGCCGAGCTGGCCAGGACCGCCAAGCCCGACGCCGCCGCAGCCGTTCCCGACGCGACCAAGCCGGCCGCCGATGCTCCACACAAACCGCTCTCCAGCGATGGTGTGCTGCTCGACCGGGTCGTGGCGCTGGTCAACGACGGCGTGGTACTCGAGAGCGAGCTCGACACGCAGACGCGCGAGATCACGGCGCGGCTGCGTGGACAGAATGTCACGCTGCCGAGCGTGGATGTGATGCGGGCGCAGGTGCTCGATCGCCTGGTTCTGGAGGAGATCCAGGCCCAGCGCGCCGATCGGGCCGGCATCAAGGTCTCGGACGAGCAGGTCAACGCGGCGATGGAGGACATCGCCAAACGGCAGAACCTCACCCTCGAGCAGCTACCCGCGAAGCTCGAGGCCGATGGCATCGACTACACCGAGTATCGCACCGATCTGCGGCGCGAGATCGCGCGCCAGATCCTGCGCTCGCGCGATGTCGTCCAGCGCATCAATATCACGCCGCGCGAGCTCGACCAGTACCTCGAGCACGAGAAGAAGACCGCCTCGGCGACCAACGAGTACAACGTCGCGCACATCCTGATCGCGGTGGCACAGGATGCGACTCCGGCGCAGCTCGCGCAGACCAGCAAGCACGCGCAGGACATCGATCAGCGCGCCCGCAACGGCGAGGACTTCGGCAAGCTCGCCATCAGTTACTCGGCGAGCGAGACGGCGCTCGACGGCGGCGCGCTCGGCTGGCGCAAGGGCACCGAGCTGCCCACCTTCCTCGCGGACGTCATCGCGCACATGAAGCCGGGCGAGGTCAGCGACGTGCTGCAGACCCCCAGCGGCTTTCACATCGTCAAGCTCAACGACACCCGCCAGGCCGGCGGCCCGCAGATCATCCAGCAGGTGCACCTGCGTCACATCCTGCTCAAGACCAGCGAGATCGAAGACGACGCGACCGTGCGTCAGAAGCTCACGCACATGCGCGATCAGATCATCTCGGGCAAGGAGGATTTCGCGGTGCTGGCCAAAACCAACTCGCAGGATGCCAGCTCGGCGGTCAACGGCGGCGATCTGGGCTGGGCGCAGTCCGATACGTTCGTGCCGGAATTCGCCGCCGTCGTCGAGAGCCTCAAGGTCAACGAGATCAGCCAGCCGTTCCACACCCAATACGGCTGGCACATCGTGCAGCTGCTCGGGCACCGCAATTTCGACAATACTGCGGATGCCGCGCGCGAGCGCGCCTTCGAGGCGCTGCGTGACAGCCGCGTCGAGGAGGCCACGGAGCTGTGGCTGCAGCAGATCCGCGACGAAGCCTACGTCGAGCTGCGGCTCTGAGGCCCGCAGCGGCGATCGCACTGCCTTCGGGGGAGCCCGCCGGCATCGGCCCGGATCTGTGTCTGGCCGCCGCGGCCGCGGCGCGTGCCTGGCCGCTCGTTTGCCTCGGGGACCGAGCGATGCTCGCGCAGCGCGACCGCGCGCTCGGGCTCGGCATCGAGCTGTGTGACTACTCGCCCGGCGGCGAGGTGGAGATGGCGGCAGGCCGCCTGAGCCTGCTGCACCAGCCGCTCGCCGCGTCATGTTCGGCAGGTCGGCTGGATCCGGCCAATGCCGGATCGGTGCTTGCCCTGATCGATCGCGCCGTCGAGGGCTGCCTGGCCGGTGAGTTCCGCGCCATGGTGACCGCCCCGGTGCAGAAGAGCGTGATCAACGATGCCGGCATCCCCTTCACCGGCCACACCGAATACATCGCGGCTCTGACCGCGGCGCCGCTGCCGGTCATGATGCTGGTCGCCGCGGAGCTGCGCGTGGCGCTGGCAACCACGCACCTGCCGCTGCGTGCGGTCAGCGACGCGCTCAGCACCTCGGGACTGCTGCAGGTGCTGCAGATCCTGTCGCATGATCTGCAGCGCTATTGGGGATTGGGGCGGGCGCGCATCGCCGTCTGCGGCCTCAACCCGCATGCCGGGGAAGGTGGACACCTGGGCGATGAGGAGCTGCGCATCATTGCCCCCGCAATCGCCCAGGCCCGCGCCTCGGGTCTGCTGGTCGATGGGCCCATACCTGCCGATACGCTGTTCGTGCCCCGTCACCTGTCCGGCTACGATGCCGTGCTCGCCATGTACCATGACCAGGGGCTGCCGGTGCTCAAGCACGCCGGCTTCGGCCACGCCGTCAACGTGACGCTCGGGCTGCCCATCGTGCGCACCTCGGTCGATCACGGTACCGCCCTGGATCTGGCCGGCACCGGCCGCGCGGATGCCGGCAGTCTGATGGCCGCGATCGAGCTTGCCGCGGCCATGACAGCGCCGGCCCTGACCGCGCGCCGGCCCTGACCGCAGCGGCCGTGATCCGCGCCCGCAAGCGCTTCGGCCAGCACTTCCTGCATGACCCGGCCGTCATCACGCGCCTCATCGCCGCCATCGGACTGCAGCCGCACGATGCGGCGGTGGAGGTCGGTCCGGGCCGCGGCGCGCTCACGGCACACTTGCTGGCCGCGGCCGGGCGGCTCGATGCGATCGAGATCGATCGCGATCTGGCCGCTGAGCTGCGTATTCGCTTCGCCGGCGCGGCGGGCTGGGCGCTGCACGAAACCGACGCGCTGGCGGTGGACTGGCGCGCCCTGGCCGCAGCGCGCGGCGCGCGGCTGCGCGTGATCGGCAACCTGCCCTACAACATTTCCACGCCGCTGCTGTTCCGCATGCTCGAGGTCGCCGATGCCATTCTCGACATGCACTTCATGCTGCAAAAGGAAGTCGTCGACCGCATCGTCGCGGCCCCGGGCAGCCGCGCCTACGGCCGGCTCACCGTCATGCTCGCGCCGCGCGTCGCGGCCACGCGACTGCTCGAGGTCGGCCCGGGCGCCTTCCGTCCGGCGCCGAAGGTCAGCTCGGCCGTGGTGCGCCTGGCGGTCATCGATACGCCGCCGGCGTGGTCGCGCTCGCCGCTGTATCGCGAAGTGGTCACCGCAGCCTTCGGGCAACGGCGCAAGACGGTGCGCAATGCTTTGCGACAATATCTGTCGCCCGACGCCATTGCTGCGCTCGGGATCGATCCCGGGGCCCGCGCCGAGACGCTCGCTGCGGCGCAGTTCGGCGCGCTGGCGCACGCCGCTGGCGCCGCGCGCGCGGCCGGCGCCGTGATCCGTTAAGCTTGAGGCCATGACCGCGTACCGTCGGATTCTGGCCGCCATCGACCTGAATGGGGACAGCCGGGCCGTGGCGCAGCGGGCGTGCGAGCTGGCGCAGCCCGGCCAGGGCGTGGTGCGCCTGCTGCATGTGGTCGAGTTCGTGCCCATCGAGCCCATGAGCGATTCGCTGGTGCCGGTGGTGCAGATCGATGACCAGGTGATGGCGCGCGCGCAGACCCAGATCGAGGCGCTGGCCCTGGAACTGGGCTTGCCGCGCGACGCCGTCAGCGTCGAGGCGGGCAGCGCCAAGAACGAGATCCTGCGCCAGGCCCGCGAGCAGCACAGCGATCTGATCGTGCTCGGCTGTCGCGAGCGCCATGGACTGTCGTTGCTGATTCACCGTACCGAGGATTCGGTGCTGCACGGCGCACCCTGCGACGTGCTGGCCGTGCGTGTGCGCTGACGTGAGCGCCGGGACGGCAGGCATGGCGAGCGCGAGTCACAAGATCAGCGTCGAAGTCGAGACCTCATATCTCGAGGATCAATCCGAGCCGCGCGAGCGCCGCTATGTGTTCGCCTACACCATCACCATTCGCAACGAGGGTGAGGTGCCGGCGAAGCTGCTGACGCGCCACTGGGTGATCACCGACGCCAACGGCCGCGTGCAGGAGGTGCGCGGCGACGGCGTCGTGGGCGAGCAGCCCTACCTCAAGCCGGGCCAGGGCTTCCGTTATTCGAGCGGCGCGGTGCTCGAGACCCCCGTTGGGGCCATGCAGGGCAGCTACCAGATGGTGGATGACGACGGCGCGACCTTCGATGCTGCCATTCCGGCCTTTCGTCTGGCCATGCCCGGAATGCTGCATTGAGCGCACACCCCGGCCACTGAGGCCCATGGCGCGCTGGGCCATCGGCGATGTCCAGGGCTGCGCGGATGAGCTCGCGGACCTGATCGCGCGCATCGACTTCAGGCCGGACCGCGACCAGCTGTGGTTCGTCGGCGACCTGGTCAACCGCGGTCCGAAGTCGCTCGAAGTGCTGCGCCTGGTGCGCGCCCTCGGCGACAACGCCTGCTGCGTGCTCGGCAATCACGACCTGCACCTGCTCGCCGTCGGGCTGGCGCAGGCAAAGCTGCGCCGCTCCGACACGCTGCACGCCATCCTCGAGTCCCGCGACCGCGATGCACTGCTCGACTGGCTGCTGCAGCGCCCGCTCGCGCAGCACGCGCCGGAGCACGACGATCTGATGGTGCATGCCGGGCTCGTGCCGCAGTGGAGCGTTGCCGAGACCTTGGCGCTCGCCGCGGAGGTGCAGCGTGCACTCACGCGCGATCCGCGCCGGCTGCTCACGGCCATGTACGGTGACCAGCCGGACCGCTGGCAGGGCACGCTTGCGGGCATGGAGCGGTTGCGTTTTGCGGTCAACGTGCTCACGCGGCTGCGCTTCTGCACACCCGACGGGCGCATCGACCTGAAGCAGAAAGGCGCTCCGGGGTCGGCCAGCGCGCCGTGGCTGCCCTGGTTCAAGGCCCCGCGCCGCGAAAGTGCCGGCACGCGCATCATCTTCGGTCACTGGTCGGCGCTGGGGTACTACTGCGCCGATCAGGTGGTGGGGCTCGATACGGGCTGCGTCTGGGGAGGAGCGCTGACCGCCGTCAATCTCGATGCGCCGCAATCCCGGCCGGTCAGTGTGCCGAGTCGCCAGCCGCGCTCCATCGAAGCGTGATCTGCGGCGTGTCCGGCACACAGGCGTCGGGGCTCAGCTTGAGCACCACCGTGTGCCCCTGATCGGGAATCTCAAATACCACGCGCTCGCTGCCCTGCACCTCGAGCCGCGCGAAATTGCCGGGCTGCACGCGAAACTCGAGCCGTATCGGCCAGCCGCGGGCGGCGGCGGCCCTGAGCGTCGCCGCGCCCTCACCGCGCAGCGCCGTCAGGTCGAGCAGCAGCGTATTGCGGTCCCAGAACTGCTGGATGGGCGCCGGCGCGCCTGCCGGCCCCGGCGCTGGTTGGATGGAGAGTTCCTCGACGGGTTGCGGGGCCGGCGCTGGGCGGTGCCGCCAGGGCCAATGCACGGCGCAGGCAGCGAGGCCCGCGCACAGGGCCAGCACGATCAGCGCGAGCCCCAGCGGCCGTTTCGAGTTCCGAGCATGCAACATATCCGCGCGCCCAAAGTCGCCACCCTGCGGCAATACGCTTACCATACGCGAATCAGCCGCGCTGCGGACAGTGTCGGATATCATCGACATGCACCCTCTCCGTCCCATCGATTTCACGCAATGGGTTGACGCCAACCGTCATCTGCTGCGTCCCCCGGTGGGCAACAAGCTGCTCTATCAGGACAGCGAATTCCTGGTCATGGCGGTCGGCGGCCCCAACAGCCGCAAGGATTTCCACGTCGATCCGGCGGAGGAGTTCTTTCACCAGCTCGAGGGCACCATGGTGCTGCGCGTGGTGGAGAACGGCCGCATCAACGACCTGCCGCTGCGCGCCGGCCAGATGCTGCTGCTGCCGCCGCGGGTGCCGCATTCACCGCAGCGGCATCCCGATTCGGTCGGACTGGTCATCGAGCGCCGGCGCCGTGCCGGCGAACTCGATGGACTGCAGTGGTATTGCGAGCGCTGCCAGCGGCTGCTGTACGAGGAGTTCTTTGCGCTGACCAGCATCGAGACACAGTTTCCACCGGTGTTCAACCGTTTCTTCGGCAGCCTGAGCTTGCGCACCTGCAAGCACTGCCATGCCGTCATGGAGCCGCCGGTGCCGGCGGATGCCGCGCATGGCTCGCAATGAGCGTACCCAGTGGGTGCGCCTGGACATCGACGGCGTGGCGCTGCTGGCGGATCTGGCGGCGGGCCTGAGCCTCGCGCGCGTGCTGGAATTTCAAGGCCCGCAACTGCGCTGTTTCGGCGCGCCGGCTGCCAGCAGCGTGCCGCTGGAAGTGGGCGATTTCACCGGCCGCGTGATTCGCGGCGCCGGCTGCAACTGCAGCGTACTCACGCTCACGCCCCATGCCAACGGCACGCACACCGAGAGCGTCGGCCACCTCACGGTCGAGCGCGTGGACGTTCAGGCGCTGATTCCGCAACGGCTGCTGCTCGCGATACTACTGACGGTGGAGTCTGAGCTGGCAGCCGACAGCAGCGAAGGCAGCGTGCCCCGGCCCCAGGATGCGGACCGGCTCATCACCTGCGGAGCGCTCGAGCGCGCATGGCCGGCCGTGCCCGCGCCGCGACTCACGGCGCGCGCCGCGGTGATCCGCACGCGGCCCAACGATCGAGGCAAGTTCGCCGAGGAGCAGGCCGCGGACGCGCCGTTCCTGTCGGTCGAAGCCGCGACCGCGCTGGTCGCGCGTGGCATCGAGCATCTGGTGCTCGACGTCCCATCAGCCGATCGCGCCGATGACGGCGGAGCGCTCACCGCCCATCGCATCTTCTTTGGACTGCCGCCGGCCAGCACCCAACTGGCCCAGGCCGCTCGGCCCGAGTGCACGATCACCGAGCTCGCCTTCATCGACGATGCAATTGCCGACGGCTGGTACCTGCTCGCACTTCAGACCCCGGCGATCGCCGGCGAGGCCGTGCCGTCCCGGCCCATGCTCTATCCGCTGCGGGCGGCCTAGCCCATGGCACTCGAGCCGCCAACGGCCGGTGGCCCGGACGCGCTCGCATGGGCTCGCGAGCGCGACGCGGCCGATCCGCTCGCCCCCCTGCGCCGCCGCTTCGCGCTGCCGCGGGGCGCCGACGGACAGCCGCTGGTGTATCTGTGCGGCCACTCCTTGGGAGCGGCGCCCGCCGGCGCGCGCGCCATGATCGAGACGGAGATCGAGGACTGGGAGCGCCTGGCGGTGCTCGGGCACGCGCACGGCCGCAGGCCCTGGATCGGCTATGCCGAGCAGCTGCAGTTCGAGCTCGCAACGCTGAGCGGCGCGTTGCCGGCCGAGGTGGTGGCGATGAATTCGCTGACCGTGAATCTGCATCTGCTGCTGGCGAGCTTCTATCGCCCGGAGCGGCACCGCCGCGCCATCCTGATCGAGGCCGGAGCGTTCTCCTCGGATCGCCACGTCGTCACCTCGCAGATGGCCTGGCACGGTCTCGATCCGGCGCGCGAGCTCATCGAGCTCGCGCCGCGACCGGGCGAGGAGCTGCTGCACCCTGAAGACATCGAGCGGCAGATCGCCGCGCACGGCGCCGAGCTGGCTCTGGTGCTCTGGCCCGGCGTGCAATATCAGACCGGGCAGAGCTTCGATCTGGCGCGCATCGTGCGCGCCGCGCACGCCGCCGGAGCGTGCTGCGGCTTCGATCTCGCGCATGCGATCGGCAACGTGCCGCTGTCGCTGCACGAGGATGGCGCGGATTTCGCGGCCTGGTGCAGCTACAAATATCTCAACGGCGGCCCCGGAGCGATCGGGGGTGCCTTCATCCACGAACGGTATCTGCGGCGCACCGACCTGCCGCGCCTGGCAGGCTGGTGGGGCCACGAGCCCGCGACGCGCTTCCAGATGCCGGCCCGATTCGATGCGGCCGAGGGCGCGGCGGCCTGGGCCCTCAGCAACCCGCCGATTTTTTCCACTGCCGCCCTCCGCGCCTCCTTGCCACTGTTCGCCGAGGCCGGCATCCCGGCGCTGCGCCACAAATCCCTGGCACTGACCGCCTGGCTCGAGTCGCTGCTGCTGGAGCTCTCGAGCGCGGACCTGACGCTGCTCAGTCCGACCGACCCGGCCCAGCGCGGCTGCCAGCTATCGTGGCGCATTCGGGGAGGCGCGCAGCGCCACCGCCGCGTGGTCGAATACCTGGGGCGGCGCGGCGTGATCTGCGACTGCCGCGATCCCGATATCATCCGCCTGGCGCCGGCCCCACTGTACAACGGCTTCGAGGATGTGCTGCGCGCGGCGCGGCAGTTGTCGGCGGCGCTGCGCGAGTTGTCCTGAAGCTCACCACGCGGCACTACCGGTACCCATGAGAGCGCTTCCCAGCCATACCGTGATCGGCGCCGGACCGGTGGGCACGCTGATGGCACTGATGCTGGCCAATCGTGGGCACATCGTGCGCCTGATCGAGCGCCGCCCCGATCCGCGCCTGAGCGCCCCCGAGGGCGGTCGCTCGATCAATCTGGCCATGGCCGCGCGCGGCACGGCCGCGCTCGAGCAGGCCGGTCTGCTCAAACGCCTCGCGCCGACCATGATGCCGATGCCCGGGCGCATGCTGCACGATCTGCATGGCGGGGTGCAGTTCATGCCCTACGGCCAGAACGAGGGCGAGGTCATCCATGCATTGGGTCGGGAGCAGCTCAATCGCATCCTGATCGAGGCGGCGGCGCAATGTCCGCACATCGAGCTGCGATTCGATACCCGTTGCCTGGACGTCGAGCCAGGCGGGCGCAGCGTGGCGCTGCATGATGAGCGCGCCGGCCGCAGCTACGCCGAGAGCTTCGAGGTGCTGCTCGGCACGGACGGTGCCGGCTCGGCCGTGCGCGCCGCCCTCGCAGCGCGCGGCCTGATTCGAGCGCACGAGCAGCCGCTCGATCACGATTACAAGGAGCTCGCCATACCGCCGCCCCCGGCGCGCGCCGGGGGCTACGCGTTCGAGCCGCGCGCGCTGCACATCTGGCCGCGCGGGGGTTACATGCTGATCGCGCTACCCAATACCGACGGCAGCTTCACGGCCACGCTGTTCCTGGCGCGCCTCGGTGCCCCTGGTGTGCCCGGCTTCGACCGCATGTCGAGCGCCGTTGCCGTGCGCGCGTTCTTCCACGCGCAATTCTCCGATGCGGCCGCAGTCATTCCCGAGCTGGCGGCACAGTTTGCCTCGCACCCGCAGAGCCGGCTCGGCACGCTGTACTGCGAGCGCTGGCAGATCGATGGACGCATCCTGCTGCTTGGGGATGCGGCGCACGCCATCGTGCCCTTCCACGGCCAGGGGCTCAATTGCGGCTTCGAGGACTGCCGCCTGCTCGATCGACTCCTGGGCGAACTCGGGGCGGTGGGCGATGCGCGCACGCGTGCCGCGCTGTTCGAGCGCTTCGAGCGCGAGCGGCGGCCCGACACCGCCGCCATCGCCGCCATGGCGCTGGAGAACTATGAGGAAATGCGCGATACGGTGCGCTCGCCGATGTTTGCCCGCCGCCAGCTGCTCGCCGCCGAGCTGGAACGACGCTACCCGGGCCGATTCATTCCGCGCTACTCCATGGTGATGTTCCATCCCGAGATTCCCTATGCGGAAGCGCAGCGCCGGGGCCTCGCCCAGGCACGCGTGCTCGATGCGCTGCTGGCCGACTCCGCCCTCAGCGACCTCGGGTCGATGCCGCTTGGGCGCATCGAATCCCTGCTCGAACAGGCCGGGCTGTAGAAGCCTGTAGAATAGGGCGATGTCCCCGCCCGATACCGATGCGCTGTGGATGCCGTTCACGGCAAACCGGCAGTTCAAGGCAGCGCCGCGGCTGTTCGTCGGCGCGAGCGGCATGTACTACCAGCGCGACGACGGCCGGCGCGTACTGGACGGCACTGCGGGTCTGTGGTGTGTGAATGCCGGCCACTGCCGCGCCGAGATCGCCGATGCCATCGCGCGTCAGGCCCGTGAGCTCGATTACGCCCCGGGCTTCCAGTTGGGTCACCCTGCCGCCTTCGAGGCCGCGAGCCGCGTGGCGCGCCTCATGCCCGCGGGACTGGACCGGATCTTCTTCACCAATTCCGGCTCCGAGTCGGTCGATACCGCCTTGAAGATCGCGCTGACCTACCACCGGGCGCGCGGCGAGGCCCAGCGCGTGCGCTTCATCGGACGCGAGCGCGGCTATCATGGGGTGGGATTCGGCGGCATTTCGGTGGGTGGCATCGCTTCCAACCGCAAACCCTACGGCGCCAGTCTGCTGCCGGGGGTCGATCATCTGCCGCACACGCTCAACATCGCCGAGGCCGCGTTCTCGCGCGGCCAGCCGGCCTGGGGGGCGCACCTTGCCGATGAGCTCGAGCGTCTCCTGAGCCTGCACGATGCCTCGACCATCGCGGCCGTCATCGTCGAACCGCTGGCCGGCTCGGCCGGCGTACTGGTGCCGCCCCGCGGCTACCTCGAGCGGTTGCACGCGATCTGCGCCCGCCATCACCTGCTGCTCATCTTCGATGAAGTCATCACCGGTTTCGGCCGGCTCGGCGCCGCCACTGCCAGCGAGTACTTCGGGCTCACGCCCGACCTCATCACCCTCGCCAAGGGCATCAACAACGCCGCGGTACCGCTCGGCGCCGTCGCGGTCAGCCGCACCATCCACGACACCGTGCTGGCCGCCGCCCCGCCCGACAGCATCGAGCTGTTCCACGGCTACACCTATTCGGCGCATCCGCTCGCCGCCGCCGCCACTGTGGCCGCACTCGATATCTACGAGCGCGAGGGGCTGTTCGCGCGCGCCGCATCGCTCGCGCCCCGGTTCGAGCAGGCCGCGCATGCCCTGCGCGGCGCCCCGCACGTGCGCGACATCCGCAATCTCGGGCTGGTCGCCGGCATCGAGCTCGAGCCGCGGCCCGGGCAGCCCGGCGGCCGCGCGTATCAGGTGTTCCTGCGTTGCCTCGAGCGCGGCGTGCTGGTGCGCTACACCGGGGACACGCTGGCCTGCTCGCCGCCGCTGATCATTGAAACCTCGCAGATCGAGCAGATCTTCGAGACCGTGGCCGGCGCGCTGCAGGATCTCGAGTAATGCCTCCCGCATGCTGCTGCTGCATCTCAAGATGATCCTGCGGATGCTGCTGCTGCCTCCGGCGGGGCCCCTGCTCGTCGGGTTCATCGGCCTGCTGCTGCTGCGGCGGCGGCCACGAACTGCGCGCGTCCTGCTCGCATGCACCCTGGGCGTGCTCTGGCTGCTCGCTACCCCTGCGGTCGCCGATGCCGTCACGCGTCTGGCCGAACATTTCCCGCCGTTGCCCTGGAGCGAAGTCCGCGGCGCGCAGGCCATCGTGATCCTGGGCGGCGGCGGCCAGCGCCCGTTTGCGCCCGAATACGGCGGTCCGGCCGCCGAGCCCGAGCTGCTCGAGAGACTGGCCTATGGCGCGTATCTCGCGCGGCGCACCAACCTGCCGGTGCTCGTGACCGGCTTCGGCATCGAAGCCGCGGCCATGCGCGCGAGCTTGCAGCGCAACTTTGATCTCGATCCACGCTGGGTGGATGACCAATCGTTCGATACATTTCAGAACGCCCAGAACAGCGCCCAGATACTCGAACGCAATGGCATTCATCGCGTGCTGCTGGTCACCCGCGATACTCACATGTGGCGCGCCGTGCACGAATTCACCGCCGCCGGAGTCGACGTCGTGCCCGCACCGGTGGACATCCTGGCCCCCCACGCCGCCGAAGTGCAGCGCTATCTGCCGAACGCCGAGGCGCTGAATCGCTCGACCGAGGCGGTCTATGAGCTCATCGGCGACCCGGTGCGTGCGCTACTGGCCGCGACCCACCTGCGCCGGCAGCATTGAAGCCGCGGCCGCGCGATGCAGCTCGCGGTCCGCCAAATCCCGGCGCATCTGCGGGATAATGTGGCCGCTGCCCCCCGGGGCGCCTGCCACAGGTACGCCATTGACACACCTGCCCTCGCGCCTTGCGCTCTCGACCCTGAGCGTCGCCGCTGTGCTTGCCGCCGCGCCCTCGGCACCTGCGGCCACGCCGGCACCTGCGGCCACTCCGGCGCACGCCAACATGCTGAGCGCGGATAATCCATTCGCGCGGCCAAGCTCGCTGCCCTACGAGCTGCCGCCCCTGGACCGCATCCACGATGCGGACTACCGGCCCGCGTTCTTGGCAGGCATGGCCGCGCAGCGCGCGGAGGCCGCCGCCATCGCCGCCGATCCGAGCCCGCCGACTTTTGACAACACCATTGTCGCACTCGAGCGTTCCGGACAGCTGCTCGAGCGGGTGGACCGGACTTTCGCCAATATCGTTGCCTCCAACAGTGACGATGCGCTGCTGCGACTTGAGAGCGAGATCTCACCGAAGCTCGCCGCACAGGAGGATGCGATCTATCTCGATCCGGCGCTGTTTGCGCGCATCGAGGCGCTGTACCGCGAACGCGCGGCACTGCGGCTCGATGCGGAATCGCACCAGTTGCTCGAACGGTATTACACCGAATTCGTGCGCGCCGGCGCGCGGCTCGACGCCGCCGACAAGGCCAGACTGCGCCGGCTCAATCTGCAGCTTTCCTCCCTGAGTACGCAGTTCCGGCAGAACGTGTTGAAGGCAACACGCGACGGCGCTGTGGTCATCGACAGTATCTCGCAGCTGGAAGGACTCTCGCCCGATCAGATCGCCGCCGCGGCCGCAGCGGCCAAGGCGCGCGACCTGAAGGACCGGTGGTTGATCGCGCTCGAGAACACCACCACGCAGCCGCTGCTGGCGCAGCTCAAGAACCGCGCCCTGCGCGAGCGCATCTACCGCGCATCGGTCATGCGCTGCCGCGGCGGCGCCCACGACAATACCCCCCTCATCGCCCGCATGGTCAGGTTGCGCGCCGAGCGTGCGCGGCTGCTGGGCTACCCGAACTACGCGGCCTATGTGCTCGCGGATAATGAGGCGCACGATGTCCCGAGCGCCGAGAAGCTGCTGCGCCAGACGGGAGCGGCGGCGCTGCAGGCCGCCCGCCGGGACGCCGCGGATCTGCAGCGGCTCATCGATGCGCAGGCGGCGGCCGGCCATACCCCGCGCTTCACGCTCGAGCCCTGGGACTGGCAGTACTACGCCGATCAGCTTCGCCACCAGCGCTTCGCGTTCGACCAGGCGCAGGTAAAGCCCTACTTCGAGCTCAACCGCGTGCTGCAGGATGGCGTTTTCTATGCCGCGCACCAGCTCTACGGCCTGAACTTCAAGGAGCGCCACGACCTGCCGGTGTACCAGAGCGACGTGCGCGTCTTCGAGGTGTTCGACGCCGACGGCTCGCCGCTGGCGCTGTTCCTGGGCGACTACTACGCGCGCGACAACAAGCAAGGCGGCGCCTGGATGGACAACTACGTCAATCAGTCGAAGCTGCTGGGATTGAAGCCCGTGGTGGTCAACAATATCAACATCCCCAAGCCGCCGCCGGGCACGCCGACGCTGCTGAGCTTCGACGAGGTCACGGCGATGTTTCACGAGTTTGGCCATGCGCTGCACGGCATGCTCTCGAACGTGGAATATCCGCTGCTCTCGGGCACCAACGTGCCCACCGATTTCGTCGAATACCCCTCGCAGTTCAATGAAATGTGGGCCCGGGACCCGGCGGTCGTGGTGCATTTCGCGCGCCACTACCAGACCGGGGAACCGATGCCACGGGCGCTGCTGAATGAAGTCGTTGCCGCGCAGAAATTCAACCAGGGCTATCTGACCAGCGAATACGTCCAGGCGGCGCTGCTGGATCTGTCCTGGCACGAGATCACCCCGGCCGAGGCCCCGCCAGCCAGCCAGGTCATGAGCTTCGAGGCCGCGGCACTCAAGAGCCGGGGCCTCGACTATGCGCTGGTGCCGCCACGCTATCACTCACCGTACTTCCTGCACATCTTTTCCAATAACCAATATGCCGCCGGCTACTATTCCTACCTCTGGAGCGAGGTGCTGGCGCGCGACACCGGCGCGTGGATCGAGGCGCACGGCGGACTCACCCGCGCCAACGGTGACATCCTGCGTGCCAAGATCCTCTCGCGCGGGCGCACCGCGGACCCGCAGATCCTGTTCCGCGATCTCTACGGCGGGCCGCCCGATGTCCGGCCGATGCTCGAGTATCACGGCCTGCAGCCGTGACGGTCTACGGGCCGACCGCCAGCCGCTCCGACTCGTAGTAATGTTGCGCGAGGCGGAACGCGACGAGCACCGCGAGCGCGGTGACGGTCGCGCATAGCATGACGCCGTCGGCGGCGACGCTCTCGCCCCGTAGCAGCTGCGTGATCGTGAGCTGCTGGCCCAGCAACGGCACGGCGTACATCCACAATTGCGCCTTGATCGGCGCGATGCTCAGTACCACGGACGGAATCACGAGCACGAGCTGCAGCAGGCTCAGATGGGTCTGCGCTTCGCGCGCACTGCGCGCGAACGCCGTCACCAGCACCTGCGCCACCACCAGCAGCAGCACCAGCGGCACCATGACGGCCAGCATGGCCAGGAGCACCGCCGGTGCCAGGCTCACGCTGATATCGAACTCGTGGCCGCGCAAAAACCGGCCCGCAACCGTGAAGGCCGCGAGGCTCAACCCTAAGCTGGCCAGGCTGAAGGTGCTGGTCGCGAGCACCTTGCCGCCCAGAATGCGCGCGCGCGGTACCGGATTGACCAGCAGCGGCTCGAGGGAGCTGCGCTCACGTTCACCCGCCGTCGAATCGATCGCCAGCCACATGCCGCCGATGAAGGCGCTCAGAATCAGGAAATACGGCAGCATCGCGAACAGCAGGGCGCCGCGGCCCTGAGGCGTCGCCTGGTCCCGTGGTGCGATTGCCAGCGCGGTCGCGAGCGTCGGTGAGAGACCTCGCACCATGAGGCGCATCGCCCCGGTGCGGCGTGAATAGGCCTCCAGCATGGCGCGCAGCCGCTGCACGCGCGCGCCGCTGTCGCGGCGCGAGGAATCGTAGATCAGCTCGACCTGCGCCGGCCGGCCCGCCCGCCAATCATCGGCAAAGGAAGCGTCGATGCGCAGCGCGAGATCGAGCCGCTGCGCGCGCACCGCCGCCTCCGCATCGGCCACCGGCGGCAGCGCCTCGAGGCCCTCCTGCCGGAGCGCCGCGATCAGGTTCGGTGCGCGTTCGGCGCCGATGACCGCTACCGCCAGCGGGCGCTCGGCCTGCTCGAGCTGCCGCGCGATGGTCACGCGCAGTACGATGACGAACAGCAGGGGGCCCATCAGGGGCCCGAGCAGCAGCGCGTTGATCAGTACGCGCCGGTCGCGCAGGCTCTCGCGGCACTCCTTGAGAAAGACGGCCAGTACCGCCTTCATTCCAGCTCCCGGACCGCAAACGCACCGATGATCTTGATGAACGCCTCCTCGAGGTTCTGCTCGTGCGCCTGCTCACGCAGCGCCTCGGGCGTACCGTCGGCGACCACCCTGCCGCGGGCGATGATCACGATGCGGTCGCACAGCGCCGCCACCTCCTGCATGATGTGCGTCGAGAACAGGATGCAGCGCCCCTCGGCCTTAAGTCCCCGCAGCAGCGTGCGCAGGCTGCGCGTCGCCAGCACATCCAGCCCGGTGGTGGCCTCATCGAGCACGACGTTGCCCGGATCATGAACCAGCGCGCGCGCGATGGCGGTCTTGAGCCGCTCGCCCTGGGAGAAGCCCTCGGTGCGCCGGTCGGCGATGTCGCGCATGTCGAGCGTGCGGATCAGCTCCTCGGCGCGCGCGCGCGCGGCGGCGCTGTCCATGCCCTGCAGGGCGGCAAAGTAGTGGATGTTCTCGCGCGCGCTCAGCCGGCGGTACAGTCCGCGCGCATCCGGCAGCACGCCCAGGCGCGCACGTACCGCCAGCGGCTGCACCCGCGCATCGAGCCCATCGACCAGCACGCGGCCCTGATCCGGCTGCATGAGCGTATAGAGCATGCGCAGGGTGGTGGTCTTGCCCGCCCCGTTCGGTCCGAGCAGGCCGGTGATCTGGCCGTTGCGCGCGCCGAACGACACGCCATCGACCGCCTTGTGCGCACCGAAGGACTTGTGCAGGTTCTCCAGCTCGATCACGGCGCGGCACCGTTGTAGTCGATGAACAGCGGCGTGGCGCCCAGCCGGCGCAGGCAGCCGGCATCGAGCCGGCCGGGCTGTGGCACATCGAGGAAGCGCTGCACGAGCCTCGGCATGCAACCGGCACCGATGACCCCGTGCCCCTGGCCGTTCGCGAGCAGCAGCCGCGCATTGCGCAGGCCGCGTACGATCTCGGCGCCGTACTCCGGCGGCGTCACCGGATCGAACTGTCCCGACAGCACCAGCACGGGCAGCGAGGTGACCAGCGGGGCGTGGAAGTTCGCCGGCCGCCGCCCCCGCGGCCAGATCGCGCAGGCCGCCTGGAGTCGGGAAATGGCCTCGTTGCCGAGCAGGGTTCCCTGGTCTTCAGGGCGCGGCGCCAGCAGATCAGCATCCTCCGCGCACAGCACCGAGAGCTGCAGACCGCTCGATATCCGATCACCCAGGTCGTCGTTGATCAGCTTCGTCTGGCCGAGCAGCGGCGCGTAGTCGCCGCGGTCGGCCGTGTGCAGCATCAGCGGCAGCAGCGCCGCCGTCAGCGGGCTGTAGGCGTAGAAGCGCACCACGGCGACGAGGTCAGCGGCGGTCAGCGTGCGGTGCAGGGACTCGAAGGTGGTCGGATCGTGCATCTCGACCGCCTGCGGATGCGCGCGCAGTGCATCGCGCAGATGGTACAGCGTCGCATAAGGGTCTCCGACGCGCTGTGCGCAACCCGCTTGCATGCCGCACCGGGCGAACAGCGCGCGCAGCGCGTGCTCCAGATTGCGCGCCTGCTCGCTCAGCAGCACCAGGCGGTTGGGCACCGGACTGTCGAGCACCACACTGCGCACGGCATCGGCATAGCGGCCCGCGTACTGTTGGGCGACGCGGGTGCCGTAGGAGATGCCGATGAGATCCAGCCGCGGCCCGCCCAGCGCCCGGCGCACCTCCTCGAGATCCCGGACCGCATCGCTGGTGGTGTAATACTCCGGGGCCGCGTGGGGCTCGATCTGCGCCAGGCAGTTGCGCAGGGACTGCACGCTCGCGGCCTCGTCGGTCGCGATCTCACTGCCCGGGCCGCGCGCGAGCTGCGCACAGCTCAAGGGATTGGCGGCGCCGGTGCCGCGCTGATCCATGACCAGGATGTCGCGCCGGGCCAGCAGCGGCGCGAATGCACCCGCCACCGCCGGGTAGTCTTCGGTGGCAGCGCCGCCCGGACCGCCGTCGAGGAAAACCACCAGATCCGGATCGGGCGCGCTCGCCTCGGACTTGACGACCGCCACATTGAGCGCGATGCGCCGCCCGCGTGGCGCGTCCCAGTTCTCCGGCACCTCGTAGGCGCCGCAATAGGCACCCACCGTCGGCAGACCGAGCGCAGCGCGGCTGCCGATCTCACACGGCAGCAGCGTCATGCGGCCCAGGCGCAGCGCGCCGGCCGCGCCGGCGGCGCGGGCGTGCATTGCCGGCCCTACGGCCGGCCCCGGGGCCGGCTGCGGTGCCGGCGCTGCGGCCTGCGCACCCCACCAGTGCGGCTGCAGCAGAGCGATGGCGCTCCACGCGAGCAGTGCTGCCCGGGGTCGCGCCATGACGCTCAGGCGCGCTCCAGCGTCATGAAGCTCATGGCGCAGGCATGGCGCTGGTCGGCCGGATGCTCGCGGCGCGCGATCTCGCGCCAGCCGTGCGCATCCCATGGCGGAAAATGCACATCGCCCGCGAACTCGCCGTGCACGCGCGTGAGATAGATCCGCGCCGCTTCGGGCAGCACCCGCGCGAACACCGCAGCGCCGCCGATCACGCACAGCTCCGGCGCGTCGGCCACCAGTGCCAGGGCGGACTCGATGCTCGCCACGGGGTCCGCACCCGCGGGAAGCACCGGCTTGCCGCGCGTGAGCACCAGGTTGCGGCGGCCCGGCAAGGGCTTGCCGATGGACTCGAAGGTGCGTCGCCCCATGAGCACCGGCTTGCCCAGCGTCACGGCCTTGAAATACTTCAGGTCATCGGGCAGATGCCACGGTAGTGCGCCGCCGCGGCCGATGACGCCGTTGTCCGCCACCGCAACCACCAGCGCGATCTGCGGGCTCATGGGTCGATCAGAGCTCCACCTGCGTGGCCAGCACGATCACGCGCCGTTCGGGCATTCGAAAGAACTCGACCGCCTGCGTATTGCTTCGCTGCATCCAGGCGAACAGCCGGCGGCGCAGGCCCTCGTAGCCGCCGCGCGGCCGCGGCGCCACCAGGTGCCAGCCCAGAAAGAAGGAGGAATCCTGACCGAAGAGTTTGAGGCCGCGCACGCGGCATTGCTTGAGGGCCTCGCTGACGTCGGGGGTTTCCATGAAGCCGAAACGCGCGGTGATCGTATAGATCTCGGGCATGAGCATGGCGATACGCACCCGGTCGGTCGGATCCTGGCGCGGTGCGCGCGTGATCTCGACGTTCAGGAACACGATGCGCTCGTGTGCAACGTGGTTGTGCTCGAGATTGCGCAGCAGCGCGGTGGGCACGTGGTCGGGATCGCTGGCCAGGAAGATCGCCGTGCCCGGCACGCGCGGCACGTCGGCCAGTAGCTTCGGCAGCTGCGACAACGGCACCGCCACCGCGCGCAGCGCCCGGCGCATGAGGCGCCGGCCACTGCGCCAGATCATGAACACGCAGAACAGCAACGTCGCCAGCGTGAGCGGCACCCAGGCGCCCTGCGCGAATTTGGTCAGGTTCCCGGTCAGGTAGACCAGATCCACCAGCATGAGCGGGCCGAACACCGCGCCGACGCGCCAATGCGGCCAGCGCCACTGCGCCAGGGCCAGTTGCGTGCCGAGCAGGGTGGTGATGAACATGGTGCCCGCAACGGCCGCGCCGTAGGCCGCGCCCAGTGCCGCCGAGGAGCGGAAGCCGAGCACGAACACGCACACGGCGATCAGTACCAGCCAGTTCACGGCCGGTATGTAGATCTGGCTGTGCTCGCGCGCCGAGGTCTGCTTGATGCGCAGCCGCGGCAGCAGATCGAGTTGGATGCACTGACGCGTGACCGAGAACGCGCCGGTGATCGTGGCCTGCGAGGCGATGATGCTTGCCGCAGTCGCTAGCACGACCATGAACGGCAGTGCCTCCTGCGGCACGAGCTGGAACAGCGGCAGGTGCGCGGCCTCCGGCCGGTCGAGGATGGCGGCGCCCTGGCCGAAATAGTTGAGCACCAGGGACGGCCAGACCACAGTGAACCAGGCGAAACGCACGGGTTTCTTGCCGAAATGTCCCATGTCCGCATAGAGCGCCTCACCGCCAGTCATGGCCAGGAACACGCCACCCAGGATCGCCAGCGCGACCCCGGGGCGCTGCCACAGCAGCATCACACCGTAGCTCGGGTTCAACGCCACCAGCACCGACGGATGCTTGAGCAGCGCCGCGGCGCCGGACACGGCCAGCACCACGAACCACAGCAACATAATGGGGCCGAACAGCCGCCCCACGCGCTCGGTGCCTCGACGCTGTATGGCGAACAGCGCGACGATGATCAGCAGCGTGACCGGCACCACGGCTCCCGCGCTCTCAGGACTGAACTTCTCGAGCCCCTCCACGGCGCTCAACACCGATATCGCCGGCGTGATCAGCGCATCGCAGTAGAACAGTGCCGCGCCGAGCGCCGCCAGCATGACGATGGTGCGCTGCCAGCGCGTGCCCACCGTCAGAGTGCGCTCCACCAGCGCGAACAGTGACAGGATGCCACCCTCGCCCTCGTTGTCCGCGCTCATGATCAGCACCACGTACTTCAGGGTGACCACGACCAGCAGGCTCCAGAAGATCAGCGACAGCACGCCCAGCACCGCCACCGGCTCGAGCGGCGCACCCGCGGCGTTCAGCGAGGCTTCGAGCGCGTACAGCGGGCTGGTGCCGATATCCCCGTACACGACGCCCATGGCGCCGATCACGGCCGCGCGTGAGACCTGCTGCGCTTTCACGCCGTCTTCGAGCGCGACTTGCGCTTGGGCGGCCAGAGCATCGAGCCGCGACAACCCGGGGCTCCGCAGCGACAGGCGAAGATCTCGTCCACGTTCGGCGGATCGCCCCTGTCGCGGCCAATCTGGTAGTCGTAAGTGAGCTCCTCGCCCGGCTGGATGGTGCGGGTGGCCTCGATGAACACCCGCCGGTCATCGATGAGCGACTCGCAATTGGGATCGCACGAGTGATTGATGAAGCGCGCATCGTTGCCGTCCGCACCGCCATCGATGACGGTGGCACGATCGACGATGAACAGGAAGGTATGATTGTCGTCGGCACCCTTGTGCCCGTAGCGCCGGTCGGCCTCACGGTGCGAGACGCGCTCGCCCAGGTACTCGATGACGCGCGTTCCCTTGCGGATGCGGCGCAGCGCGAACACGCCGCGCCCGTGCAGGCGCGAGCGCCGCACGCGCAGCATGTCCGGGCGCCCCTGTATCGCGGTCGCGGCGCGGCGCGGCGTGCGGCCCTTGGCGCGGCGCCGGACGCCACGCGCGAGGCCGCTGCTGCCGCCGGATTTGGGCTTGGGTCCGGGCCTGCGCTGCGCTTTGCGTCCGGGGCTCATGGGCGGGATTGTACCGAACAAGCAATCCCGGCCGGGCGAGGTTTATTGCGCAGCAGTGGGCTCGGACTCCTCGACGGCGGGCAGCTGCGGCTCCATGCCCTGCCTGGGTCGAAGCGGCAGGCGCACCACGAATTCACTGCCCCGGCCCAGCCCATCGCTGTGGGCGCTGACCGTGCCCTGGTGCAGCTCGACCAGTGTGCGCACGAGGTGCAGGCCGATGCCGAGCCCGCCGCGCGTGTGTGCGAGAGAACTGTCGGCTTGCGTGAACAGCTCGAACACGTGCGGCAGCAGCTCCGGGCTGATTCCCTCGCCATTGTCGCGCACGCGAATCACCGCAGCGCCCAGTGGGCGACTCGTGGCTGCGAGCTCGAGCTGCACCTGGATGCGGCCGCCCTCAGGGGTGTATTTGGCGGAATTGCTCAGCAGGTTGGTCAGCACCTGCTCCAGCCGGGTCGCATCCCCCTCCACCTCCACGGCCGTCGGCGGCATGGCCAGCAGCAGTTCCTGCCGCCGGGCCTCGAACGCCGGCCGGCCCTGCTCGACTGCGTGCTCGACCGTGATCCGCAGGTCCAGCGGCTCGAGGCGCAGGCGCACGTGTCCGAGAGTGGCGCGCGCCGCTTCGATCAGGTCGCTGACCAGCCGCGACATGTTCTCCACCTGCCGCTCGATGATGTCGCGGGCCTTGCGTCCGAGCTGCTCGTCGCTGGGAGCGAGCTTGAGGATCTGCAGGGCATTGCGCAACGGCGCCAGCGGATTACGCAGCTCGTGGGCCAGCATGGCGAGGAATTCATCCTTGTGGCGGTCCGCGCGTACCAGCTCCTCCACCCGCCGCTTCAGCACATCCTCGAGCTCGCGACGGCGGCTGACGTCGCGGTTGGTCTCGAGCACCACGCGCCGCTCGCCTTCCCGGATCAGGACCTGAAGGCTGTCCACCACGATCTGACGGCCGTCGCTGGTGCGATGTACTTGCTCGCCGCCCCAATGACCGTCGCGCTCGAGCGTCTGCAGCATCTGCAGCGGCAGCGGCGCGTGCAGCAGCTCATCGCGCTGGCGGCCGAGCGCTTCGCTGGCCGGATAGCCATAGAGCGCCTCCGCGCCGCCGTTCCAGTAGCCGATACCACGATCGACGTCCCAGCTGAATATCGCCTCGTGCACCTGCTGCAGCAGACGGGACTGCCGCTCCTGCACTTCGATGCCGCGCTTGAGCGAATCGATGTCGAGCAGCACCAGCACCGCACCGGCCGTCGCGTTGTCCTGGGTGCGGTAGGGCCGCACGCGCAGCAGGTACCAGCGCCGACCATGGTCCTGGACCTCGATCTCCCGCGTCGTGCCGGTTTGCATGGCTTCGTCAATCAGGCCCGTGAGTTCCGGTATCTCCATGTTGAGCTTGATGTCGGCGATGGAGCGGCCGATATCGGCCGCCACCAGGTTCAAGAGTTTCTCGGCCGCAGGGGTGACGCGGCGGATGCGCAGATCGGGCCATACCATGACCACCGCCAGCTGCGCGCTGCTGAAGAGATTGTTGAGATCATCATTGGAGCGGTCGAGCTCGTCATTGCGTGTGCGAAGCTCCTCATTGACCGTGGTCAGCTCCTCGTTGGTGGACTGGATCTCCTCCTTGGAGGTCTCCAGCTCCTCGTTGATGCTCTGCAACTCCTCGTTGGCGGACTGCACCTCCTCGTTGGCCGATTGCAGCTCCTCGTTGGTGGCGTCCTGCTGCTCGATGACCGATTGCAGGTATTCGCGGGTCGCCATGAGCTCCTGGGTGAGCTTGACGAGGCGCGGCTGCTCGCGCGAGCGCGATCCGCGCCGGCCCCGGGCACCGGCCATGCCGGCCCCCTCGCCGCCCGCAGTCGCGCCACCGGCCGCGCCCTTGACGCCCCCGGCGCTTGCGCGCGGGGCGCCGACGGCCTCGAACATCACCCAGTACCAATGCTCGCGCGCAGCGCCGCCGCGCACCGGCATGACGCTCAGGCTGATTTCGCGCGCGTTGCCCTCGGGGTCGATCACCTCCACGCCGGACTGATGCACCGAGACGTCCTCCTGCACCGCCCGCTGCAGCGCCGCGCGCAGCGGCACCAGCAGGCCCTCGCGCACCATCTTGAACAGATTCAGGCTCGCGCGGCCCGGCGCCGGCGTCAGGTAGGCGCCCGTATCGCCGCGAAACTGAAGAATATCGGCTTCCGGATTGACCAGCACGCCCGCCGGCACGTAGCGATTGAGCAGGGCGCGCTCGATGGCGCGCTGCACGTCGACCTGCAGCTCGCGCTGGCGCTCGACGCGTGTGGCGTGGCTCGCCGCCCCGCGCGCCATGAGATCGGTCGGAACCGGCAGGGCATGCACCGCATGTCGGGACACGAGGCGCTTGGCGTAGATCTTCTGCTTGGTGTCGGCGATGTCGAACAGCTCGCGCTGCTGAGTGATGCTCTCCGATGGGCCAAGCAGGAGGTAACCGCCGGGCTTGAGTGCATAGTGCAGCACGCTCAGCATCTTCTTCTGCAATGCCGCGTCCATGTAGATCAGAACGTTGCGGCAGGTCACCAGGTCCATGCGCGAGAACGGCGGATTGGTGAGCGCATTGTGGCGCGCGAAAATGCACACCTCGCGGAGCGACTTGTGCACGCCATAGCCGCCATCGCTCTCATAAAAGAAGCGCTGCAACCGTTGGGGCGATACATCCTGCACGATGCCGCGCGGATACCAGCCGCGCCGGGCACGCTCGATCGAGGCATCGTTGAGATCGGTGGCGTAGATGTTGATCTTGGTGGCCTGGCGCTGCTCCTGGGCGTACTCGGTCAGCACGATCGCGAGTGAATAGGCTTCCTCGCCGGTGGCGCAGCCGAGCACCCAGGCGCGTATGGGATCCTCATTCGCGCGCCCCGCGAACAGCTTCGGCAGCACCGATTGCTTCAGGGCCTCGAACGCCTCGGCGTTGCGAAAGAAGGTGGTGACACTGATGAGTATGTCCTCATACAGCGCCTTGACTTCCGCCGGGTGGTGCTGCAGATGCTCGCGATACTCCCCGAGCCGCGCGATCTTCTGCAGCGTCATGCGCCGGTGGATGCGCCGCTGCAGCGTGCTGGGCTTGTACTGCGAGAAATCGACGCCGAGCTGCGTCCTGACCAGGCCCAGGATCTGTTCGATTTCGCTCGATGCTGCGGGCTTGATCTCCCCGCCGGACACATACGGCTCGTTGGCCAGGCGGGCGAGTTCGCGGGCGATCGCCTCGGGCGGCAGCACGAAATCGACGAAGCCGCCCGCGATGGCATTGCGCGGCATGTCGCCGTGAGCGGCAGATTGATCCTGCGCAAAGGTGATGCCGCCGGCCGATTTGATCGCCTGCAGTCCGAGCGTGCCATCGTTGCCCGTGCCCGACAGAACCACACCGATGGCGCGATGCGCGTGGCTCTCGGCGAGGGTGGCGAAGAAGACGTCGACCGGATGGTGCGAGCCCGGTAGCCGCTGTCGCAGGCTCAGGACGTGATCGCAACTCAGGATGTCGCGGTCCGGCGGTATCACGTAGACGTGATTGGCCCGTATGGCCGGGGAGTCGTGCACCTCGCTGACGGGCATGGTGGTCGAGCGCGACAGGATGTCGGCGAGCTGGCTCTCGTGCTGGGCCGAAAGGTGCGGCACCAGCACGAAGGCCATGCCGGTATCGGCAGGGAGCGAGGAGAGCAGGCTCGCGAACGCCTGCAGACCGCCCGCGGAGGCGCCGATCCCAACCACGGCCCTGGGCTCGGAAGCCTGCGCGATGAGGGCCGCGTTGCTTTTGTCCGGTCGCGCCTGTCTCGGGGAAGCGGCCGCTTTCTTTGGCTTGTCAGGGACCGACCTCATAGGGCGGTGTCCCGGATCGGCTGGATCGACTGGTGGTGGCTGGCCTGTGCATTGAGGAAGCAGCGCATCGCGCGCTACTTTACAATCGAAAGCTCGCCGGTGCGACAGGAACCGGCAGCCGCGACTCCGGCGCCGCGTAGGACGCCCTATTTCGCAATCGCCGCGGGGATGTGCGGATGGGGGTCGTAGCCGGAGAGCTCGAAATCCTCGAACCGGTAGTCGAACATCGACGGTGGCCGGCGCGCGAGCGTGAGCCGCGGTGCGGGACGCGGCGCCCGTGTGAGCTGCAGCCGCGCCTGCTCCATGTGATTGGAATACAGGTGCGCATCGCCCAGGCAGTAGATGACCTCGCCGGGTTCCAGGTCGCACTGCTGGGCGAGCATGCTGGTGAGGAATGCCGTGCTCGCGCCGTTGTACGGCAGCCCGAGGTAGACGTCACAGCTGCGCTGCGTGAGCAGGCAGCTCAGGCGGCCCTCCACCACGTAGAACTGGTACATGACGTGGCAGGGCGCGAGCGCCATCCGACCCTCGGCCGCATTGACCTGGGGCGGCTTGGATTCATCCGGCAGGTACGCCACGTTCCACGCATTGAGGATGTGGCGGCGGCTGTCGGGCCTGGCGCGCAGGCCCGCGACCAGCGCGGTTATCTGATCGATGCGGCGGCCATCGGGTCCCTGCCACGCGCGCCACTGCGCGCCGTACACCGGACCGAGCTCGCCGCCCTCTGTCGCCCACTCGTCCCAGATGGATACGCCGTGCTGCTTGAGGAAGCCGGTATTGGTGTCACCGCGCAGGAACCAGAGCAGCTCATAGATGATCGACTTGACGTGCAGACGCTTGGTGGTCAGCAACGGAAAACCCAGGCGCAGATCGTGCCGGAGCAAACGGCCGAACACGGACAGCGTGCCGGTGCCGGTGCGGTCGCTCTTCCTGACGCCGCTCTCTAGTATGTCGCGCAGCAGGCTCAGGTAGGCCTGATCCATGGGCGCGCCCGGGATGTCAACGATCATGCCGCCGCGGCAAAATTGCCCGACGGTGTGCGCTGGCGATAGGCATAGAGCACCATGCCGATGCCCAGCAGCAGCATGGGCAACGACAGCACCTGGCCCATGGTGAGCCAGCCGCCGGCGAGATAGCCGATCTGCACGTCCGGCTCGCGCACGAATTCGACCGCGATGCGCGCGCACGCATAGCAGATCAGGAACAGGCCCGAGGGTGCGTAGCGCGGCCGCGGCCGCCGCGTATAGATCCACAGTATGGTGAACAGCACCAGGCCCTCGAGGGTTGCCTCGTAGAGCTGCGAGGGATGGCGTGCAACCGGAGCGCCGCCATTCGGATCCGGCACCAGCATGGCCCAGGGCACGTCGGTAGGACGGCCCCAGAGCTCGCCGTTGATGAAATTGCCGATGCGCCCG
>DATDHV010000145.1:0-19835 GCA_036521395.1 Steroidobacteraceae bacterium
GACCGTGATGGTCTGGCCGGCGTTGGCGCCGATCTGGAAGGTCGCGCCCTGGAACGAGCCGTCGAGCAGGTTGACGCCGTTGAACTGCGTCGTACCGGCAACGTTGTTGATGTCGGCAGCGAGCTGCTGATACTGCTGGTTCAGGTCGGCACGATCCGCGGCGCTGTTGGTCGCGTTCAGCGACTCCACCGCCAGATCGCGCATCGTCTGCAGGTCGTTGGTGATCTCGGTCAGCGCGCCCTGCGCGGTCTGCGTCAGCGACACGCCGCCGCTGGCATTCTGCGCCGCCTGGTTGAGGCCGCCGATCTGCGCGTTCATGCCCTGGACGATGGCATAACCCGCGGCGTCGTCGGCAGCTGTGTTGATGCGCAGGCCCGAGGAGAGCTGCTGCAGTGACATGGCGAGCGCATTGCCCGACGACGTCAGGCTGTTCTGCGCGACCAGCGAGTTGATGTTCGTGTTAAGGACTAGTGACATTGCCTGTTGCTCCTGATGTTTCGTTCCGACGCCGGACACCAGTCCGTCGCACCGTTAGGTACTGGGCGACCTTCAGGCCGCACCGTGCACAGGGGGTTATCGGTGTTGCGCGGTTGAACTTGAATGACCTGCTTCGCATTTCGTCAAACCGTCGAGTGCATCACATTCGGCCCCGAATCGCTCACAAGTACTTGAACAGCGAGAGCTGATTGATGTCGGCGTAGGATTGCTCGGCCGCCTGCAGCGCCACGTATTCCTGGCTGTACTGTGACGTGGCTGCGGCATAGTCCAGGCCGCTCAAACTGGATATCTGGGTCGAGACCGTGGTGCTGGCACTGGTCAGGGAATTGTTGACGCTGCTGATCAGCGAGATCCTGGAGCCGACGTTGGTCGTGACATTCGAGACCTGATTCAGTGCCTGGTCGAGCTGCTGCAGCGAGCCCCCGAGCGCGGAGCTGAGCTGGGCGCGCCCCGCGGGGCTGCTGCCGGCATTGTTCAGTGAGCTGACCAGCTTATCGAGCGTGCTGAACACGCTCTGGGTCGTGGACGGGGAAACCGTGAAGGTATCGCCGGCGGCCGGCGCGCCGGTGATGCCGACCTGTATGCCATCGAAGGCAATCTCACCGCCGTTGGCGCTGTTGTAGGTGCCGCTGGCCACCGTGGCACCGGCGCCATTGGTCACCGTGTAGTCGGTCGCATCGGTAAACTTGATCGTATATTGGCCGCGTACCCAGACCGACGGGTTGGTCACGCTGCCGGAATCGACGACGCCGGTACCGGCGTTGGTGGGGGTCGCCGCGGTCGTGAAGGTGCCATTGCCGGTCGGTACATTCATGTACACGGCCGAGCCGGGATCGCCGGTCTGCACCGAGGTGCCGCTGTTGAGCTGCACGCTTTTCGCGCCGCTGTCGCCGACGTACGTCATCGCACCGCTGCTGCCGCGCACGAACGGCTGCGTACCCGTGGAATAGCCGGCGAACAGATACTCGCCCTGGGCATTCTGGCTGTTCGCGGTACCCAGCAACTGGCTCTCGAGGGCACTGATCTGGGTCGCTATATTCTGCAGGTCGCTCGAGTTGTTGGAGGCGCTGTTGGCCTGCACCACCAGATCGCGGATCGACTGCAGCGTGCTGGTGGAGCTGGACAGTGCCTGCTCCTCCAGTGACATGTTGGTGTTGGCGCTCTGGCCATTGCTGATGTACTGCTGATACTGGGAGTTGGTGTTGTTGAGCTGCAGCAGCTGCACCGCCGCCACGGGATTGTCGGCCGGCGTGTTCACGCTCTTGCCGCTCGAGAGCTGGTTCTGCGTGTTGGACAGTGCCGTCTCATCCTGCAGGATGCCGTTGACGGCGGATTGGTTCAGCATCGAAGTGGATATGCGCATGGCGGTTAATGGCGGTTACGCGACCGTGTTGATGGCGGTGATCAGCGATTGGAACAAAGTGTTGGAAGTCGCGATGACCTGCGCCGCGGCCTGATAGGCCTGCTGGTACTGCACCAGGTTGGCCGCCTCCTGGTCCAGGTTGACGCCCGAGACGCTCTGCTGCGCGCTCTGGGCGCTCTGCATCACGCTCTGCTGTGCGCTGGCGCCGTTCTGCGCCTGGCTGGTCTGCAGGCCGACGGCGCCGACATAGGCATTGACGGCACCGCTCAGCGACTCGGCACCGCCGTTCAGCACGTTCCGGTTCAGAACGCCCGCGAGCAGCAGCGCATTGCTGTTATCGCCGATGCCGTTGGCATTGTCGTTGATCGCGAAACTGTCGCCCGCCGCTGGTGTGCCGGTCAGGGCGACGTCGATGCCCTTGAATGGGATGGGCGTGCCGGCGGCATAGACGCCGGTCGCTACTGTGGCACCACCCGCATCGGTCACCGTATAGGCCGTGGGACTGGTAAAGCTGAGTGTGTAATTGCCGCGGGTCCAGGCCGCGGTGTTGGGCACGGTAGCGCTGGAGATGCTGGACGAGCCGGAATTGCCGGTGGCGGCGCTGGTCACGAGCGGACCGGCCGCGGCGATCTTGGCCGGATCGTTGGTCAGCAGACTCAAGCCACCGACCGCGTTGCCCGTGGGCTCGACCAGGAACTCATCGCCCGCCTTGGCGGTACCGGTCACGGTCAGTGTCATCCCGGCGCCGGTCAGCGTCGTGACGCCACCTACCGTGCTGGCCGTCAGCGGCGCCGAGGCACCGCTGGCGGTATCGAGCAGACTCCAGTTGGCGCCGTTGTACTGGAGCAAATAATTGCTGGTGGTCAGGCCCCCCAGATTGCCCACGGTCGCCGTAACGCCGGCCGCGCCGGTATTGTTCTGGCTCGCGAGCACCTGTGGGCCGCCGACCGCCAGCAGCGCCTGGCCGATAGCACCGTTCTGATCGAGGCCGGCCTCATTCTGGGTATTGAGCAGATTGGTGAGCGTCACGGCCGCCTGCCCGAGGGCATTCTCGCCCGGGATCAACATCTGGCTGCGAAACTGCATCAGGCCGCCCAGCGTCCCGCCGGTCAGCTCATTGGTGATGTCGACGTTGCTGGTGCTGGTCTTGAGCGACACATCGAGCTGGCCGGAATTGAACTGATCCGGACCAGCGGCCAGCGTCGCGGCCTGCGCGCCGACCACGAGCGCTTGTCCGCTGCCGATGAAGATGCTGACCGAGCCGTCGCTCTGCGTGACGGTGTTCACGCTGACATCCTGCGACAGCTGATCGATCAGCGCATTGCGTTGATCGAGCAGGGTGTTTGGTGGCTGGTTGGTGCCGTTGTTCTGCGCCGCCATGATCTGTTGATTGAGCTGCGCAATGTTCTGCGCCAGCGAGGTGATGGTGCTGGCCTCGGACTGAATCTGCGTGTTGACCTGGCCGCCGAGCTGCGTGAGGTTGCTCTGGTAGCCCTGGAACTGCGTGATCACCGATTGCGCCTGGTTGAGCACCGCCTGTCGCGTGGAGCTCTGCGCCGGTGAATTCGCCATCGCCTGGATGGACTGGCTGAAGCTCTGCAGGGTCGCCGACAGTCCGCTCGAGGAATCGCCGAACATGTTGTTGATGCTGTCGGCCAGAGAGCTCACGGTGTTGAACTGGTTGTAGCTGCTGGTCGCAGAGCGCGTCTGTGCATCGAGGAAATCGCTGTACGAGCGCGTGACGTTCGCGACCGACACGCCGTTGCCGATCCAGCCGTTGTTGGTCGGCGTGGCCGGATTGGTCACGAGATTGGCGGTCTCTTCGCTATAGCCCGTGGTATTGACGTTGGAGATGTTGTTGCTGATCGTGTCGAGCGCGGTCTGGAAGGCCAGCAGCCCGGTAACGCCAGTGGACAGCATGTCACCCATTACGGTGTCCCTTCAGTCACGAGGATTCCCCACCCACCGTTGTCGGCAGGCCGGCCAGAACCTTGAGCGACGGACCGCCTGCCGCGGCACGCAATGATTTGACGGTCGCGGCCATGGCCTGCAGTTTCTGGGCATAAGCGGGGTCGGTGGCATAGCCGCCGCGCATCAGCGCACCGGCGAAGGCGCTCACGTTGTCGCCGGCGCCCAGCGCCTGCTGGTAGCGGGAGTGACGCTGCAGCAGAGTGACATAATCGTTGACGCCCTGCTGCACGGAACTGTACTGGCGGAACGGCTGCGTGAGGCTGCTGGGTCCGCCGCCCGTGCCGGCGATGTATTCGGTGGTCGGCGCGTTCACCGCGTTGCCGTCCCAGTCGGCACCGGCCTTGATGCCGAAGAGATTGAAGCTCGAGCTGCCGTTGCTCGCGGCCGGAATGTGCTGCCCCCAGCCGGTCTCGAGCGCCGCCTGGGCGATCAGGGTGTCGGAAGAGACACCGAGCTGCCCGGCCGCCCGCTCCGCGAAGGGGGCAAGTTTCTTCACGAAGCTGATGCGATCGGCGTGCGAGGGCGTTGCGCTGCCCGCACCTGCAGCGCCCGCGGCGCCTGTCGCGCCTGTCGCGCCTGCCGCGCTGCCCGTCGCGCTGCCCGTAGCCGCGGGCGCGGCAGCCGCGGCCGCCTTGGCGGCGCCGTTGCGCGTGAGCTGCTGGACCAGCATCTCGGCGAGGCCCATGCCTTTGCCCTGGGCCATCTTCAGCGAGAGCTGCTGATCGTACATATCCTGATAGAGATCGCTCTCCTGCGTGTCGCCGAGCCCCTCGCCAAGCTTGGCCTCGCGCATGCTCTTGAGCATCATGTCGGTGAACAGGCTCTCGAACTGCTGCGCCGCCGCGCGTATGGCTTTGGGATCATCGGCCTTGACGCCTTTCTTGAGGCTCTCGAGGCCGCCGAAATCGGCGTAATAAGTGGGCCCGACGGGCTGGCTGCTCACGGTCGTCGCTTCAGATGACCAGGAGCTGCGCGCGCAACGCGCCGGCTTGCTGCAGTGCTTCGAGGATGGCCACGAGGTCGCCGGGGGCGGCGCCCACCTGGTTCACCGCGCGCACGATCTCATCGAGATTGACGCCGGCGTCGAACACGAACATGCGCGCATCGCTCTGGGTGACGTTGATCTCCGAGCGCGGCGTCGTGACCGTGGTGCCGCCCGAGGACAGCGGCGAGGGCTGGCTGACATCGGTGCGCTCGGTGATCGTGACCGAAAGGGAGCCATGCGCCACGGCCGCCGGCATCACGCGCACGCGCGAGCTGATGACCACGGTGCCGGTGCGCGAATTGACGATCACGCGGGCCGGCGCTTCGCTCGGCTCGACCTCCAGATCCTGCAGTTCTCCGATGAATGCCACGCGCGCCGCCTCATCGGCCGGCGCCCGCACCTTGACCGATACGGCGTCGACCGCCAGGGCGCTGCCCGCGCCGAGGGTCTTGTTCAGGACCTCGGTGAGCCTCGAGGCGGTTGAGAAGTCGGGGGTATTCAGGTTCAACATCACGAACGGCGTGCTGCCGAAGCTGTTGGGCACTTCGCGCTCGACGGTCGCGCCGTTGGGGATGCGACCGCCGCTCGGCACGTTGACGCTGACGCGCGAGCCGTCCTTGCCGGCCACGCCGAAGCCGCTGACCATGACGCTGCCCTGCGCGATGGCATAGACCTCGCCGTCGGCGCCGCGCAGCGGCGTCATGAGCAGCGCACCGCCGCGCAGGCTGGTGGCATTGGCGATGGACGCCACCGTAATGTCCACGGTCTGCCCGGTCTTGACGAATGGCGGCAGGTCCGCCGTCACGGTGACCGCGGCGACGTTCTTGAGCTGCATCTGCGAGGCCACGCTGGCCGGGATCGTGACGCCGAATTTCGCCAGCATGTTGGAGATGCTCTGCACGGTGAAGGGCGCCTGCGTGGTCTGGTCGCCGGTGCCGTCGAGCCCCACGACCAGGCCATAGCCCACGATCTGGTTGGTGCGTACCCCGGCTACGGTCGCCATGTCCTTCACGCGCTCGGCGTGCGAGAGCGAGGGCTGCAGCACGCACACCAGTGCGGCCGCGCCGAACAACTGGAACCATCGAATCAGCGACCGTTTGTTCATGGCATTCCCGGTGTTCGTCAGAACGGCATCCATTTGGAATCGAAGAATCGCGCCAGCCAGCCCTTGGTGTTGGCATCGGCCAGCGTGCCCTGCCCGCCGTAGGCGATGGTCGCGTCCGCGACCTGGGTCGAGAGCACGGTATTGTTCGGGGCGATGTCCACGGGCCGCACGATGCCCTGGATGCGCACGTACTCGCGTCCCTGGTTGATCGTGATCCACTTCTGGCCGCGCACCAGCAGGTTGCCGTTGGCGAGCCGCTTGGTCACGGTCACCGAGATGAAGCCCGTGAGTACGTTGCTCTGCGCGCTGGCGCCCTCGCCGTCGAAGGTCGTGGCGTCGTTGAGATTGTTGTTGAGAATGTTGGTGCCGTGCACCGTCAGCGGCGCGCCCAGCAGCGTCGGGGCGGCCATGGCCTCGGTGGTGGTCTTCTTGGTGGTCGTGGTCGCGCTCTTGGAGGCGTTGGTCTGCTCCTGCAGGGTGATGGTCAGCACGTCGCCGACCCGATGCGCGACCGTGTTCTCGAACAGCGGCACGTCGTGGCCGGTATGGAAGATGGCACCGTTGGCGGCCACCGGCTCCGGCTCCTCCTCGGGCAGCGTCGCGGCGAACTTGTCATCCGGGCGCGGCACGCTGCTGCAGCCGGGCAGCAGTGCGAGGATGCAGGCGGCGGCCAGCGCCGCCAGGGATCTCATTAGCGTGATCAAGCGTTCACTCCGAATCAGAGATTGGTGTCGAGGTACTGCAGCATCTGGTCGTTGGTCTCGATGGCCTTGGTGTTCATCTCATAGGCCCGCTGTGTCTCGATCATGTTGACCATTTCCTCGACCACGTCGACGTTCGAGCTCTCGGTGTAGCCCTGCTGCAAGGCGCCGAGGCCGTTGGCCCCCGGCGCGCCGGTCTGCGCGGTGCCGCTCGAGCCCGACTCGACCAGCATGTTCTCGCCGTTGGGCTGCAGTCCCGCCGGGTTCACGAAGTTCGCCAGTTGCAGCGTACCGACGGTCGAAGGGGCAGTCTGGTTGGCGAGCTGCACCTGCACGGTGCCATCGGCGCCGATGGTGACGCTCTGTGCGCCCTGGGGAATGGTGATCGCCGGTTGTACCGCATAGCCGCTCGCGGTCACGATCTGGCCCGTGGCGGACAGCTGGAAGCTGCCGTCGCGCGTGTACGCGAGCGTGCCGTCCGGCATCAGGACCTGGAAGAAGCCGTTGCCGTTGATCGCCACATCGAGCGTGTTGCCGGTCTGGTTGAGATTGCCCTGCGTGTAGACCTTCTCGGTGGCCACGAGGCTCACGCCCGTGCCGAGCTCCAGGCCGCTCGGGGCCTGCGTGTTTTGCGAGGTCGCGGCGCCCACCTGCGAGACGTTCTGGTACAGCAGGTCCTCGAACACCGCGCGGCTCTTCTTGAAGCCGGTGGTGTTGACGTTGGCTAGATTGTTCGAGATCACCGCCATGTTGGTCTGCTGCGCGTCGAGACCGGTCTTGGCGACCCAAAGTGCTGGATTCATGCGATGCGGTCCTCTGTGGCCGTTAGCTGCTCTGCAGCAGTTTGGTGCTCGAGGCCGCCGTGTCTTCGGCCGTCTTCATGGCCTTGACCTGCACCTCGTAGCTGCGCGCCAGTTCGATCATGTTGGCCATGGTCTCGGCGATGTTGACGTTGCTCGACTCGAGCGTGCCCGAGATCAGGTGCACACTGGCGTCCGAACTCACTTCCTCGCCGGTGGTGCTGCGAAACAGGCCATCGCTGCCGCGCGCGAGCTCGGCCGCGGGCGGGTTCACGAGCTTGATGCGTCCAACCGTGGAGATGGTCATGGCCGTCTGGCCCAGCGGCACGATCGAGACCGAGCCGTCGCCGCCGATGTGAATGCTGGTGTACGGCGGCACGGTGATCGGCCCGGAATCGCCCAGTACCGTGTTGCCAGCCGCGTTCATCAGCGCGCCACTCGGGTCCACGTGCAGATCCCCGGCGCGCGTGTAGGCCTCGGTGCCGTCGCTCGCCTGCACGGCGATCCAGCCCGGCCCCTTGATGGCCACGTCCAGATCGCGGCCCGTGGCATCGAGCGAGCCTGAGCTCGAATCCCAGCCGGTCATGTCGTTGGTGGCGTAAGCCCGCGACGGCAACCCGGCTCCCACCACACTCTGCGTCTGGAACGCCGACAGATCGGCGCGGAAACCGGTGGTATTGGCGTTGGCGAGATTCTGGTTGTTCGCGGCCTGGGCGCGCAGGGTCTCCTTCGCTCCCGACATGGCCACGTACACGAGACGGTCCATCGCTGCTATCTCTCAGGTTCGCTGCTTGGGACCGTGGCTACTGCTGGTTCGGGATGTTGATGACGGTCTGCGTGATCGCGTTCTCGGTCGAGACCATCTCGGCATTGGCCTGGAACGCGCGCTGCGCCGTGATCATGTCCACGAGCTGCGCGGTGATGTCGACGTTCGACTGCTCGAGCGAGCCGGACTCGATGTTGCCCACGCCCGCGCCGCCGGCCTGGCCGTACACCGGCTGGCCGGAGGCAAAGGTCTGCACCCAGTTGGTATCTCCCACCTGCTGCAGCGCCTGCTGGTCGGCGAAATTCGCGACCGCGACCTGGCCGAGCGCGGTGGACTGGCCATTGGTGTAGTTGGCCTGCACCACGCCGGTGGAGCTGACCGATACGCCGCTGATCTGGCCTGTGGTGAAGCCGTTCTGCGTGACCGAGGTCACGCCGAAACTGTTGCCAAACTGCGTGCTGTCGCTGAGATTGAACGCCAGGTTCATGGCCGCCGCGCCCGTGGTCGGGGTGTAGGTACCGAAGCTCACGGCCGCCGGATTGGTGCCGCCCGCGGCGTCGACGACGCCGGTCAGGGCGCCGCTGTTACTGTAGGTCAGCTTGACCGGTGCCGCGTCGGCGTTGACCTGCGTACCGTCGATGAGCTCATACGCGTTCCAGGTGCTGCCGCCGGTATTGACGAAGTACATGCTCGCGGTGTGCGCCGCGCCCAGCGAGTCGTACACGGTGAGCGAGGTGGACTGGTTGTAGCTGTTGGCGTTGGCCGCGCTGAAGGGCGTGACCGTCGGAGCGGTCGAGCTGGCCGGCAGATTGAACGACATGGCCGCCGTGGTAGTGGCCGAAGGCGGGCTGTCGCCCGTTGGGATCACCAGGTTGGTCAGCGAGGTGGTATTGAATCCTCCGGAGGCGGTGGGCGCGTATACCTGCAGCGCCTGGCCGGCGGTATTGACCACCTCGCCGTCGTTGTTGGTCTGGAACGAGCCGGCGCGCGTGTACTGATTGGCGCCGTCGCTGCTCACGGTGAAGAAGCCGTTGCCGCTGAGCGCCATATCCAGGCTGTTGCCCGTGGTCTCGATGTCGCCCTGCGAGAACTGCTGCTCGACCGCCTGCAGTTGCACGCCATTGCCTATCTGGGTGTTGCTCACGCCCTGCGGCGAGACCGCAAACAGCTCGGCGAAATCCGAATTCGAGGACTTGAAGCCGGTCGTGGCCGAATTGGCGATGTTGTTCGCCGTGACGTTGAGATCGCTTTGTGCCGCATCGAGGCCGCTGAGGGCGATTCCAAAAGACATGGGTAGTGCTCCTTGAATGAAATCAATCGATCTGCTGGACGGTGCTGAGCGCCACCGCACCGAGCTGGGGGGTATTGAGCGTCGGACTGGCGCCGGCGGCGCCGAGCGTCACGCTGGAGACCGTGCCGGTGATCAATGTGGTGGCAGCCTGCGTGGCACCGCCGACCTCGGCAGTGGCGGCCACGCTGTAGACGCCGCTCGGTGCCGGTTGGCCGTTGCTCGCGGTGCCGTCCCAGCTGAAACTCTGCAGGCCGGCGTTCGGCGATACGTTCATCTGGTCGACCACGGCGCCCGCGGCGTTACTGATGGTCAATACCACCGCGGCCGCGCCCGTGGGCACCTGGACCGCGCCGCCGAGAGTCTGGCCGCTGGTGTAGGCCGCCGCGCTGGCCGGGGCGAGAATGCCCTGCCCGACGAGCGCCGCGCTGGTGAGCGCCTGCGAGGACAGCATCGAGTCCGACAGCGTCGTCATGGAGGTATTGAGCTGTGATATGCCTTCGACCGTGCTGAGCTCCGAGAGCTGCGACAGGAACTGGTTGCTGTCGGTGGGATTGAGCGGATCCTGGTTCTTGAGCTGCGCCGTCATGAGCGTCAGAAAATCGTTCATGGTCAGCCCGCCGATGCCGCTCACGGAACCGGCGGCACCGCTGGCACCGCTGGCACCGCTGGCGCCGCTGGTGCCCGGGACGGGAGCGCTGGAGGCCGGGCCGACTGGGGTAGTCATGGGTGATTCCTATTAATAAGAGAGGCGGTGAGGCTTGGTGGTCCGGGATCAGCTCTGTCCCAGCTTCAGTGTCGCGAGCATCATGTCGCGCGAGGTGTTGAGCACCTCGACATTGTTCTGGTAGGAGCGCGAGGCGGAGATCATGTCCGCCATTTCCTCGACCACGTTGACGTTCGGCGCGTAAACGTTGCCCTGCGCGTCCGCGAGCGGGTTACCCGGGTCGTAGCGCGTTTCAGGCGCCGCCTGGCTCTGCTCGATGCCGGCGACGTTGACCGTGGCCGTGCTCAGATCACCGGGACTGCCCATGACGGCCTGGAATATCGGATGACGCGCTCGATAGACACTGCTGGGATCGCCGCTGACGCTGTCGGCATTGGCGAGATTGCTCGCCACCGTGTTGAGCCGCACCGACTGTGCGCTCATACCCGACCCGGCAATATCGAAGACCTTGAAGCTCGACATGGCTTTCACTCCCGCCGCGCCGGTCACGAACCGGTGATCGCGGTCATGAGGTCACGCAATTTGCTGTTCAGAAAGGTCAGCGTCGCCTGGTAGTGCACGCTGTTCTCGGCGAAGGCGGCCTGCTCGAGCTGCTCATCGACGGTGTTGCCGTCCAGCGCGGGCGCCATCGGCACGCGATACTTCAGCTCCGCGGGATCGAGCGCATTGCCGCCGCCCACACCCGCGCCTGCCGCGGTGCTCATGCCCGCCGCGGTGCCGCTGGCCGGCGCGCCACCGGCAGCCTGGCCGGCGGATGCGGCGTTGCTCGGTTGCAGCGGCAGTGTCGTCGACGCGCCGCCCGCGCTGCCTGCGCCGCCTGTGCCGGCCGCGGCGGCGAGCGCCGCCTTGAAATCGATGTCGCGCGCCTTGTAGTTGGGTGTATCAACGTTGGCGAGATTGGCTGCCAGCAGCTCAGTGCGCCGCGCCTCGAGGCTCAGCGCCTGCGGATGTATGCCCAAGTAGCTGTCGAGGGAGGTTCGCATGCGCCGGTATGGAGCAAGGCCTATGCCATGGCGCGATCGGGCCCGTCCGGATGCGAAATTGTGTGATGCAGTTCGAAGCTGCATGCGCGCGGCCGATCAAGGTGGCGCGAAAAGCGGCAAGGGCTTGCCGTGCGCTGGCAAGGCCGGGCCTGCCTGCCACTCCTCGGGCCCGGACTTGAGCGTCATGAAATCGACGCTGCACGGCTGGCACGCAGCTTGCTCCAAACCCCACCATGAAAACCCCTACACTTTTCCTATGCGCTCTCGGTGCCGCCGCACTCGCCCCGCTGACTCGCGTCGCGCACGCGACCGGTTGGTCCGATCCGGTCGCGATCAGCGCCGCGGCATTGAATGCCGTGCGCGCACAGGCCGGGGCGACCGCGGATCGTCTGACTCTCGAGCCCGCGCCGCTCGATCCGCGGTTGCGCGTGGCCGCCTGCGATCGGCCGCTGACCGGTTTTCTGACCGATGGGGATCCGCTGCGCTACCAGACCACGGTGGGCGTGCGCTGCGAGGGCAAGGTCCACTGGACCATCTATACGAGCGTGCGGGTGGAATCGCAGGCCCCGGTGCTGGTGGCGCGCAGGAGCCTGGGCCGCAACGCCGACATCAGCGCCACCGACTTCAAGCTCGAGCCGCGCCGCGTGCCCGGTCTGCTCAGCGCCTATGTCACCGATCCGGCCGCGCTGGCTGGATCGCGCCTGAGCCGCCCCGTAGAGGCCGGTGAGCCGCTGAGCGTCGAAGCGCTCGCGCCGGCCAACCTGATCCACCGCGGGCAGCAGGTGGTGCTGCTCGCCCACGCCGGAGCGCTCGAAGTGCGCGTCAACGGCATCGCCCTGAGCGACGGTCGGGCCTCGGACCACATTCGGGTGCAGAACGTGTCCTCGCAACGCGTGGTCGAAGGCATTGTGCGCTCCGACTCGGTGGTCGAGGCCCCGTTATGACAATGAAGAAACGTCTAAAGTTTGACGCCGCTCTGCCGATAGAGCCGTCAAGGAGCGCAAGGAGACTCTAGTGGCAAACCGTATCAAGGGTTTGGATGGCGGATCGATCGGATCCGGCAGCAGCGGCCCGATCGAAAAGATACGCGTCAGCAACGCCGTCAACCCGTCCGGCGCCGAGTCCTCATCGGCTGCGCCGACGGACAGCGTGTACATCACGCAGTCGGCCCGCTCCCTGGCGGCGCTGGCGCTGGCCGTAACCGATGCGCCGGAGATCGATACGGGTCGCGTCGCTGCGGTGCAGCAGGCGATCGATTCGGGCCAGTACACAGTGAGCCCCGAGCGCATTGCCGCGCGGCTGCTGCAGCTCGAGCAGGACCTGGGTAGCGCCGCGCAGTGACCGTCCAGCGCAGCGAGGTGCACGAGCACCTGAGCCGGATCCTGACCGAGGAAGCCCGCCTGCTCGGCGAGTTCGAGAGCGTGCTGCGGCGGGAAACCGACGTGGTGCGGGGCGAGGACACCGAAGCCATCCAGCGCATCGGTGGCGATCGCCACCGCTACGTCGATACGCTGACCCGGCTCGAGGCCGAGCGCAGCGATGCCTGCCGCATGCTCTCCTTCGGCGACGGTCGCGCGGCGCTCGAGCAACTGCTCGATTGGGCCGACCCGACAGCCTCGCTGCGGCGACAGTGGGCCGCCAATCTCGAGCTGGCCCGGCGCTGCAAGGCCCTGAACGATCACAACGGCGCCATCGTCGCGGCCAAGCTCGGACGCGTACAACAGCTTCTCGGCAAGCTGCGCGGTACGAGTCCGCCACCGGTATACACCGCCAAGGGCGCGCGCTACGGCAGTCTGGGATTGCGCGATCTCGGCCGCGCCTGATCCGCGCCCTTGGGCTCAGGGCGCCCAGTACACCGACAACGGCACATTGCGCTGCTGCAGCAGCGCGCGCACCGGCATGTCCGCCACCGGACCGCGCGCCAGCGCCCGTTCATAGCTCGCCCATTTGGCCGCGCCCGCGATCAGCAGCGCGATGCGGCGCGAATCCAGCAGCGCGCGCAGGTTCAGGCTCAGGCGTTCCTGCGGGGGCGACGGCGCGACCATGGCCACGCAGCCGGGCGGCTGCGAGGTATCGAGCGCCGCGGCCAGGCCGGGAGCGCCGGGAAACAGCGAGGCGACATGCCCGTCCTCGCCCATGCCCAGCAGCATGAAATCGAACGGCCGCGGCAGCTCTGCGACCCTCGACCAGCTGCGGTGGGCGCCGGCGGCTGCATCGGCAGCGGCATTCTTGAGTCCGACGAGATTGGCCGCAGCGGCCGCAGCGCGCAGCAGATGATCGCGCACCAGCTTCTCATTGCTTGCGGCACCGGCGACCTCCACCCAGCGCTCGTCGGTGAGCGTAATCCAGACGTCTTCCCAGTCCAGCTCGGCACGCGAGAGCCGCTCGAACAGCGCCACCGGCGTGCGCCCGCCGGGCACCGCCAGGCTCGCGCCACGACCTGCGGCCAGACCGTCCTGCAGCGCGCCGGTGATCTCGAGCGCCAGCGCCTCGGTCAGCGCCGCGGCGGTGGGGAAGCGCCGCTCGCGCGTATCAGACTTCGCCGTGCCATGCATATCCGTCTCGACCTATCAGTGCGCTGGCGGCGGCCGGCCCCCAGCTACCCGCGGTATACGACCTGGGACGCTCATCGGACTGCAGCCACGCCTCGCGGATCGGATCGATCCAGCGCCAGGCCGCGTCGAGCTCGTCGCGCCGCATGAACAGCGTGAGATTGCCCTTGATCACGTCGGTAAGCAATCGCTCGTAGGCATCGAGCTGCGGCGTTCTGACCGACTCGGCCATGTCCAGACGCAGATCGACCGGACGCAGCCGCATCGTCTCGCCGGGAGTCTTGGCCAGTATGGTCAGCGTGATCGAATCGCGCGGCTGCAGCGTGATGATCAGGCGATTCGCGGTCGCGGTTGGCACGCGCTCGAAGATCGAATGCGGCACGTCCTCAAAATTGATGACGATGTCGCCGATCTGGTCCTGCAGTCGCTTGCCGGTGCGCAGGTAGAACGGCACGCCGGCCCAGCGCCAGGTGTTGATGTAGGCCTTGAGGGCGACGTAGGTCTCGGTGCCGCTGTCCGGGGCGATGCCCGGCTCCTCGAGATAGCCGACGACCGGCGCGCCGTTGACCGCGCCCGCACGGTACTGCCCGCGCACCACGTTGTTCGCGACCTCCTCGCCCTCGAGCGGCCGCAGCGCGCGCAGCACCTTGAGCTTCTCATCGCGCACCGCATCCGGGTGATTGGACACCGGCGGCTCCATCGCCATGATGCAAAGCAGCTGCAGCAGATGGTTCTGCACCATGTCGCGCAGCGCCCCGGTCTGGTCGTAGAAGGCGCCGCGACCCTCGACGCCGAGCTGCTCGCCGATCGTGATCTGCACATGACGGATGCGGCCGCGGCCCCACAGCGGCTCGAACAGCGAGTTGCCGAACCGCAGCGCCAGCAGGTTCTGCACCGCTTCCTTGCCGAGGTAGTGATCGATGCGGTAGATCTGGTGCTCGCGAAAGATCGCACCCACGCGCTCATTGATGTGCTCGGCGGACGCGCGGTCGCTGCCGAGCGGCTTCTCGAGCACCACGCGCGCCTCGGGCGTCACCAGGCCCGCGGCCGCGAGGCTCTGGCAGATACCCATGAACAGCGACGGCGCGGTGGAGAGAAAGAACACCCGCACGTCGGCCGGATCCTGCGCCAGCTTGGCAGCGAGCGTCTGGTAGGCCTGCTTATTGGTGCCGTCCAGGCACACGTAGTCGAGCGTGCGGCTGAAAGCGTTCCAGCGCGTCGCATCCAGCCCCGCGGGCAGGTATTTCCTGCAGCTCTCCTCGACCTGCGCCACGTACGTCTCGCGCCCGATGGCGGTGCGGGCGATGCTCAGAATGCGTGCGCGCGGCGGAAACTGGCCGGCGAGGAAGCGCCTGAACAGCGCCGGCAGCAACTTGCGCATGGCCAGATCGCCGGTGCCGCCGAACAGCACCAGATCGAAATCCTGTAGCTGCTTGACGGCCGCGGCACTGCTTTTTGTGGGCGACAAACGATCTCCTTGCGACGCTGAGTGCTCCGGCCGCTGCACGGATCACGCCAACCGTTTCGTGAACATCGAATTCTATGCCATAGTCGTGACAGCCCACATGACAAGACGATCGCCGTGACTGCCACCACCCTCCCCGTTGCACCGCTCGATGCGCGGCTGGTCGCACTGACCGCGCGCATCCGTGCACGCCGTCACGACACGGCGCCGGCGGTGCACACATGAGCGGCGACGCGCGCGGGACGCCCGAGGTGCGCGAGGTGCGCGCGGTGCGCGCGCTCATGAGCATCTCACCCGTGATTCCGGTGCTGACCGTACGGCGGCTCGAGCATGCCGTGCCGCTCGCGCTGGCGCTCTGCCGCGGCGGGCTGCGCGTGCTCGAGGTGACGCTGCGCACGCCGTGCGCGCTGGCGGCCTTGGCCGCCATGCGGGCCGCGGCCGCCGATGCCATCATCGGCGCCGGCACGCTCACGCGCGCCCGCGACTTCGAGGACTGCGCCGCGGTCGGCGCGCAGTTCGCCGTGACCCCGGGACTCACGACCGAGCTCATCGCCGCCGCGGCTCGTTCAGGTATACCGCTGCTGCCCGGCATCATGACACCGACCGAGCTCATCGCCGCCCGCGCGGCCGGATTCAAAGCCTGCAAGCTGTTTCCGGCGCAGCAGGCGGGCGGCATCGACATGCTCAAGGCCCTGGGCGGCCCCTTTCCCGATCAGGTGTTCTGTCCCACGGGCGGCATCACACGCGCCAATGCCGCGCAATTCCTGGCGTTGCCAAACGTGCTGTGCGTGGGCGGATCCTGGGTCGCGCCGCCGGCCGCGCTCGAGGCGCAGGACTGGGATCGGATCGAGGCCCTGGCGCGCGATGCGGCCACGCTCCGGCACGCGATGCCACCTTAGGACCGAACCGGCCGCAGGCCTGCGGCGCCGCGCTACCATGGGCGCCGGCACGCCCCGCAAAGAAGGAATCCGCCGTGACCGACCTCTGGCAGACCATCGTCCTCGGCATCATCGAGGGCATCACCGAATTCCTGCCCATATCCAGCACCGGGCATCTGCTGATCGCCGAGCATTGGCTTGGCGAGCGCTCGGAGCTGTTCAACGTGGCGATACAGTCCGGCGCCATCCTGGCTGTGGTATTCATCTACTGGCACAGGCTGCTCTCGCTGTTCACCGGTCTTCACAAGGCGGAGAACCGCGACTATCTCGCCAAGCTCACCGCCGCGTTCCTGATCACCTCCCTGCTGGGCTACCTCGCGACTCGGCACGGCTTCCGCCTGGCCGATGCCGTCCGGCCCATCGCCATCGCGCTGATCGCGGGCGGCGTAGCCATACTCGCCATCGAAGCCTGGGTCGGGACCCGGCCGGTGGTGACTGCCGTGACCTGGAAGGTCGCCTGCTGGGTGGGCCTGTGCCAGATTCTGGCGGCGATATTCCCCGGCCTCTCGCGCTCCGCATCCACCATCTTCGCGGCCATGCTTGCGGGCCTGACCTCGCGCCCGGCGGCCACCGAGTTTGCCTTCCTGGTCGGCATACCGACGATGTTCGCGGCCACCGGCTATGAGCTGCTCAAGACGCGCGCGACCGGCACCGCCGTCCACGAGGACTGGACCGCGCTGGCGATCGGCTTCGTGGTCTCCGGCGTGGTCGCCTTCATCGCGGTGAAATGGCTGCTGCGCTACATCCAGACGCACCGCTTCACGCTGTTCGCCTGGTATCGCATCGTGCTCGGCGTGGCGCTGCTGCTGAGCCATCTCAAGTGAGGTCGCGCCGTCGCAGCGCGCCTGCAGCGGCCCGCGAAATTAAATGTTGTTAACTAATCATTGGTTGACGGATATGCCGCTCAACTGTCGCGTACGGCAGGAGTCGAAAACCGCGCCGCATCGTTTGCCGGCGAATGGATAAAGCATGAACTCACCAGACCGCAAGAGGCTGTGGTGGACCGTCGGCATCGTCGTGCTCGTGGTCCTGCTCGTGATTGGACTGCGCTACCGCGCCGCGCATACGGCGAAACCGGTCGGACGTTTCGGCGCCGGCGGCCCGGTGTCGGTGGGCGTCGCCAAGGTGACCACGGGCGATGTCCCCATTGCCGTCAATGCACTCGGCACCGTGACGCCGCTGGCGACCGTCACGGTGCACCCGCAGGTCAATGGCCCGCTGGTCAAGATCGCCTTCACCGAAGGACAGATCGTCAAGGCCGGGGATGTGCTGGCGCTCATCGATCCGCGTCCATTCCAGGCCGCGCTCGACCAGGCTCAGGGGCAGCTCAAGCGCGACCAGGCGGCGCTCGCGAATGCCAAGGTCGACCTGGAGCGCTACAAGACGCTGCTCGCGCAGCAGTCGATCTCCGACCAGACCTATGCCACCCAGGTCTCCACCGTGGCGCAGGATCAGGCCACCGTGGCCTTCGACCAGGCCGCGGTCGAGACCGCGCAGCTCAACCTGAGCTACTGCCGCATCGTCTCGCCGATCGCCGGCCGCGTGGGCCTGCGGCAGGTGGACATCGGCAACCTGCTGCAGGCCAATAGCAGCACCATCGCCATCGTGACCCAGATGCAACCCATGTCGGTGCTGTTCACGGTGCCCGAAGACAACGTCAGCTCCATCCTTGATCACCTGCACCGCGGCGACAAGCTCACGGTGGAAGCCTACGACCGCAGCCTGACGAACAAGATCGCCACCGGCACGCTCAGCAACTCCGACAATCAGATCGACACCACCACCGGCACGTTGAAGCTGCGCGCCATGTTCGAGAACACCGGGCTCGAGCTGTTTCCGAACCAATTTGTCAATGCGCACCTGATCCTCGAGACCCTGCACGATCAGATCGTCGTGCCAGCGGCCGCCCTGCAGAATGGCTCCGAGGGCAGCTACGTGTACCTGGTCAATGCCGATGACACCGTGCACATGCAACCCGTAGTCACCGGGCCGACGGCCGGCGACGCGGTGGCGGTAACCAAAGGACTCAGCAGCGGCCAGACCGTCGTGACGGACGGCGCCGATCAGTTGCGCGACGGCGCCCGGGTCCTGGTGCCGAGCGCCCCGGGCGCCCCCGGTGCCACCGGCAGCGCTGCTGCGGGCAGCGCCGGGGCGAATGCTGCCGGTGCGCATGCGCGCCACGCGGGCGCAGGCATGAACGGGGGCAGCTCCGGCGGTGGACATCAGCGCCACGCATCGGGCAGCAGTGGCGGCAGCAGCAGTGGCGGCAGCAGCAGTGGCGCCGGCGGTCGCGGACCGCCCTGAGAACGGCGGCTCCGAGCCATGAATCCGTCACGACCGTACATTCTGCGACCGGTGGCCACTTCGCTGCTGATGGCGGCGATCCTGATCGTCGGCGCGATCGGCTACCTGTTCCTGCCGCTCTCGGCGCTGCCGGAAGTGGACTATCCGACCATCCAGGTGCAGACCTTCCTGCCCGGCGCGAGCCCCGAGGTCATGACCTCGACCGTGACCGCGCCGCTGGAGCGGCAGTTCGGCCAGATGCCGGGCCTGAACCAGATGACCTCGCGCAGCTCCGCCGGTGCATCGGTGCTCACGCTGCAATTCGATCTGAGCCTCAACATCGATATCGCCGAGCAGGAAGTGCAGGCTGCCATCAATGCCGCCGGCAACCTGCTGCCGGCGAGCCTGCCGGCGCCCCCGATCTACGCCAAGGTCAATCCCGCCGATGCTCCCATACTGACGCTGGCCGTGACCTCGGATTCCATGCCCATCACCGAGGTCGAGGACCTGTCCGATACGCGCATCGCGCAGAAGATCTCGCAGCTCGCCGGCGTCGGCCTGGTCAGCATCAACGGCGCCCAGCGACCGGCCGTGCGCATCCAGGTCAATCTGCAGGCGCTCGCCGCCTACGGTCTGAACGTCGACGACGTGCGCACCACCATCAGCAGTGCCAACACCGATGCGCCCAAGGGCAGTTTCAACGGCGCTTCGCGCTCCTACTCGATCGATGCCAACGACCAGATCTCGAACGCGCAGCAGTACCGCGACATCATCGTCGGCTACAACGCCGCCAATGGCGCGCCGGTGCGCCTGTCCGACGTCGCCGCCGTGACACAGAGCGCCGAGAACAACAAGCTCGCGAGCTGGATGAACGCCACCCCGGCCATTCTGCTCAACATCCAGCGCCAGCCGGGCGCCAACGTCATCGCCGTGGTCGACCAGATCCGCAAGCTGCTGCCGAGCATACGCACCTCACTGCCGGCCACCGTCCAGATCACGGAGCTGACCGATCGGACCACCACCATCCGCGCCTCCGTCAACGACGTGCAGTTCGAGCTCGCGCTCGCAGTCGCGCTGGTGGTGCTGGTGATCTTCCTGTTCCTGCGCAGCGTTCCGGCCACCATCATCCCGAGCCTGTCGGTGCCGCTGTCACTGATCGGCACGTTCGCGGCCATGTACCTGTGCGGCTTCAGCCTCAACAATCTGTCGTTGATGGCCCTCACCATCGCTTCCGGGTTCGTGGTCGACGACGCCATCGTCATGATCGAAAACATCTCGCGCTACATCGAGAAGGGCGAGAAGCCGCTGGCCGCCGCGCTCAAGGGATCCGAGGAGATTGGTTTCACGATCGTGTCGCTGACCGTGTCGCTGATCGCGGTGCTGATCCCGCTGCTGTTCATGCGCGAGGTG
>DATDHV010000146.1:0-6187 GCA_036521395.1 Steroidobacteraceae bacterium
TCGAGCCGCCACACCTTGCGAGGTCTGCATTTCCAGCTGCCTCATGCGCAGGGCAAGCTCGTGCGTGTGACCCAGGGCGAGGTGTTCGATGTCGCCGTTGATATTCGGCGCAGCTCACCGCGCTTCGGGCAGTGGGTCGGCGTGGCGCTCAGTGACACCGACCACCACATGCTCTGGGTGCCGCCCGGCTTTGCGCACGGCTATCTGGCGCTCAGTGATGCAGTCGACGTGCTCTACAAATGCACGGACTTCTATTTTTCGCAGTTCGAGCGCGGCATCCGTTGGAACGATCCGCACCTGGGCGTGCAATGGCCGCTGCCGCCGGGGGCCACGCCGAACCTTTCCGGCAAGGATGGGCTCGCGCCCATGCTCGCGGAATCGGAGCCTCCACCGTGAAGGTCCTCATCACCGGTGCTTCGGGTCAGCTGGGCCGCGCACTGGCGGCCAGCGTGCCGCCGCAGGTCGAGCTGCTGGCGCTGGCGCGAACGCGGCTGGACATACGGGATGCCAGCGCCGTGCGCGCCGCCGTGAGCGCATTCAGGCCGGCGCTGGTCATCAATGCCGCCGCCTACACGGCGGTCGATAAGGCCGAATCCGAGCCCGAGCTGGCCTCCGCCGTCAATGCGGACGGGCCGCGCGCGCTGGCGCAGGCGCTGCTGGACCTGCCCGGCAGCCGCCTGGTGCATGTCTCCACCGACTACGTCTTTGACGGCTCCGCATCCGAGCCCTACCGGCCGAGCGATGCCCCTCATCCGCTCGGGGTCTACGGGCGCACGAAATGGCTGGGCGAGCGCGCGGTGCTCGAGAGCCTGGGCGAGCGGGCCGTGGTGGTGCGCACCGCGTGGCTGTATGCGGCCCAGGGCAGCAATTTTCTGCTGACCATGCTGCGCCTGATGCGCGAGCGTGGCGCGGTGCGGGTGGTCGCGGATCAGTACGGCACGCCCACTGCCGCCGGCTCGGTGGCGCGCGCACTCTGGGTCATCGCGCAGCGGCCGGCGCTGCACGGCATTCTGCATTGGACCGATGAGGGTAGGGCGAGCTGGTACGATTTTGCCGTGGCCATTGCCGAGGAAGGGCTCGCCGCGGGGCTCTTGCCGGCGCCGGCCAAGGTCAGCGCCATTTCGACCGCCGAATTCCCGACCGCGGCGCGCCGGCCGGCCAGCAGCCTGCTGGATCTTCGCGAATCGATGGCGCTGCTCGGCATTTCCCCGCAGCGCTGGCGCGACAGCCTGCGCGCGACCCTCGCCCACCTCCAGACGGCCTCGCCGGCCCTAGCTAAGCGGGGACCGTGAGCGTGCGCCGACTGCTCGTCACCGGGGGCGCCGGTTTCATTGGCGCGAACTTCATCCAGTACTGGCTGCGAGAGCATGCCGGGGACCGGGTCGTGGTACTCGATGCCCTGACCTACGCCGGCAATAAGGCCAATCTGGGCTCGCTCGAAGGCCGTCCGGAGTACCGCTTCGTTCACGGCAACATCGGCGATACGGCCCTGGTCGAGCAGCTGCTGCGCGAGGAGTCGCTCGAAACCATCGTGCACTTCGCGGCCGAATCGCACGTCGATCGCTCGATCGAGGGGCCCGATGCGTTCATCGAGACCAACGTGGTCGGTACGCATTCGATGCTCAAGGCGGCGCGCCGGGTATGGCTCGAGGAGAGAACCGTTGCAACGCATCGCTTCCATCACGTCTCGACCGATGAGGTCTATGGCTCACTCGGCCCTGAGGATGCGCCCTTCACCGAGTCGACGCCCTATGCCCCCAATTCCCCGTACTCGGCGAGCAAGGCGGCCTCGGACCACCTGGTGCGCGCCTATCACCACACCTATGGCTTGCAGGCCACCATCGGCAACTGTTCCAACAACTACGGCCCGCATCAGTTTCCGGAAAAGCTCATTCCGTTGATGATCACCAAGTTGCTGACCGGCAAGACGCTGCCCGTCTATGGCGATGGCCGCAACATTCGCGATTGGCTGCACGTGCAGGACCATTGCCGCGCCATCGATGCCGTGTTGAGTCGCGGCGCACCCGGGGAGGTGTACAACATCGGCGGCCGCAGCGAGTGCGAGAACATTCATCTGGTGCAGCTGCTGTGCGCCATCGTCGATGAGCAGCTCGCCACGGCGACGGAGTATTGCCGGCGCTTTCCCGAGGCCCCCGCGGCGCAAGGGGGGGAAAGCCAGCGGCTGGTGCGCTATGTCGAGGACCGTCCGGGCCATGATCGCCGCTACGCCATCGACGCCTCGAAGATCGAGCGGGAATGCGCCTTCCGGCCGAGCATTGGCTTGGACGAGGGGCTGCGCGCGACCGTGGCCTGGTATCTCGAGCGCGCGGACATGCTGGGAACGCCCTGGCAGCGCACGTCTTCGAGCGCGTGATTTCCGGGCGGGGGTAGAACCGGGCGGGTCCGTGCGCAATCTGTCGCGGACCCGCCGGTTTGGGGTGGAGCAACGCTTCCGTGGGGCGGGGCTCAAATCCGAGCAGCACTCAAAAGGTCTGCTGGGAGTCTCGGGGCCACCTCTGCGCCGTCGGAGGAGAGAATAAAACGGCGCGCATGAATCGTGACTGAACGGCGGCGCTCGTTCGGAGCGCCCCCAAGCCGCGCCCCGCACCGGGGGCGTTGACCGCGCGCCCGCGCCCGGTATATTGGCGTGGGATATTGAGGATTCCGACGCCTTCCCAGGGGCGCCCGGGCACAGGGCCGTCACGACGATCCGCCTCCATTCCGCCTCCTGATGGGAGGCCGGCTGCCCCGCAGGGGCTCATTCGGTGGACTTGGACCTTTTATATGAGTAACCACACCGGTCGCGGCCTCTACCGCGAGTCCTACGAGCGCGATAGCTGCGGCTTCGGCCTCATCGCGAGCCTGGACGACAAGCCCAGTCACTGGCTGGTGCGCACGGCCATGTCGTCGCTGAACCGCCTGACCCACCGCGGTGCCATCGCCACCGACGGCAAGACCGGCGATGGCTGCGGGCTGCTGCTCAAGCGGCCCGAGAAGTTCCTGCGGGCCGTGGCCCGGGACGCCAAGATCAAGCTCAGCCCGCGCTTCGCCGCGGGACTTCTGTTCCTGAGCCAGGACGGGGCCCGCGCCGCCCTGGCCCGCGCCGAGCTCAAGGGGCAGCTCGAGCGCGAAGGGCTGATCCTGGCCGGCATCCGTGCCGTGCCGACGGTGCCCGAGGCCTGCGGCCCCGAGGCCCTCAAGACCCTGCCGCGTATCGAGCAGGTGTTCGTGAACTGCCGCATCGTGGACATCGATGAGGCGAGCTTCAATCGCAAGCTGTTCCTGGCACGGCGGCGCGCCGAGAGGGCCTTGAGCCTCGATCCGGACTTCTACTGCCTGAGCCTTTCGGCCACCACCATCGTCTACAAGGGCATGGTCATGCCGGCGCACCTGGCGGAGTTCTATCCCGATCTTGCCGACCCGCGGCTCGAGGCCTCGGTGGCGGTGTTCCACCAGCGCTTCTCCACCAATACGCTGCCCCAGTGGCGCCTCGCGCACCCCTTCCGGCTGCTGGCGCACAACGGGGAGATCAATACCATCGAGGGCAACCGGCAGTGGGCGGTGGCGCGCGGGCCGGTGCTGCGCTCCCCGCTGCTGCCCGACCTGACCGACATCCTGCCGCTGGTGTCGCTCCAGGGCTCGGATTCGCAGAGCCTGGACAACATGCTCGAGGTGCTGCTCATGGGCGGCCTCGACGTGCCGCAGGCGCTGCGGCTGCTGATCCCGCCGGCCTGGCAGGCGGTGGACACGCTCGATTCGGATCTGCGCGCCTTCTACGAGTTCTACTCGGCGCACATGGAGCCCTGGGACGGGCCGGCCGGCGTGGTGCTCACCGACGGCCGCTACGCGGCCTGCACGCTCGATCGCAACGGCCTGCGGCCGGCGCGCTTCGTGATCACCAAGAACCGGCACCTGACCATCGCTTCGGAGACCGGGGTGTGGGACTACGCGCCCGAGGACGTGGTGCGCAAGGGCAAGCTCGGGCCCGGGGAGATCGTGGCGCTGGATCTGCAGACCGGCACGCTGCTCGAGACGCGCGAGGTCGAGGCCATGCTCAAGAGCCGCCACCCCTACAAGGCGTGGCAGAAGAAGGGCGTGCGCTATCTCGAATCCGACCTGATCGATCCGCGGCTCGCGGCCGAGCCCATGGACCGCGAGACACTCGCGATCTACCAGAAGATGTTCGCGATCTCCTCCGAGGAGCGCGAGGAGATCATCCGCACGCTGGCCGAGGACGAGAGCGAGGCGGTGGGCTCGATGGGCGACGACACGCCCATGCCGGTGCTGTCGCACAAGCCGCGCGCCCTGTTCGAGTACTTCCGCCAGCAATTCGCCCAGGTCACCAATCCGCCCATCGATCCGCTGCGCGAATCCATCGTCATGTCGCTCTCCACGCAGATCGGCCCGGAGTGCAACGTGTTCGTGCCCTCGCCCGATCACGCGCGCCAGATCGTGCTCAACTCGCCCATACTCTCGCAGCGCAAGCTGCGCCAGATCCTCGCCTCCGACGATGTGGTCGAGGCGAACGAGTTCATCGATCTGCAGTACGACCCGGACGAGGGACTCAAGGCCGCGCTGCTGCGTATCTGCGATCAGGCCGAGGCCGCCGTGCGCGAAGGCCGGCTGGTGCTGCTGCTCTCCGACCGCTACCTGGTGCAGGGCAAGCTGCCCGCGCACGCGCTGCTGGCCACGGGCGCCGTGCACCACCGCCTGGTCGAGGCCGGGCTGCGCTGCCGCTGCAACATCCTGGTCGAGACCGGCACCGCCCGCGATCCGCACCACTTCGCCTGCCTGATCGGCTACGGGGCGACTGCGGTCTATCCCTACATGGCCTACCAGACCCTCTACGAGATGATGCGCCAGGGCCAGGTCAAGCTCGGCTCGCAGGAGCGGCGCGAGCTCGGCCGCAGCTACCGGCGCGGCATCCGCAAGGGCCTCTACAAGATCATGTCGAAGATGGGCATCTCCACGGTATCTAGCTACCGCGGTGCGCAGCTGTTCGAGATCGTGGGCCTGTCGAGCGAGGTGGTGGATCTGTGCTTCCGCCACACCGTGAGCCGCATCGAGGGCGCGGACTTCGTCGATCTCGAGGACGACCGCAAGTACATGGCGCTGCGCGCCTGGAACCCGCGCTCCGCGCCCGAGCAGGGCGGGCTCTACAAGTACGTGCACGGCGGGGAGTACCACATGTACAACCCCGATGTGATCGGGGCGCTGCAGGCGGCCGTGGTCGCGGGCGATTACGAGCTCTACAAGCTCTATGCCGCGCTCGTGAACGAGCGCCCGGCCTCCACGCTGCGCGACCTGCTCGGCTTCAAGCCGGGGGTGAGCGTGCCGATCGAGGAGGTCGAGCCCATCGAGGCCGTGCTGGCGCGCTTCGACGGCGCAGGCATGTCCCTCGGCGCCCTCTCCCCCGAGGCGCACGAGGCGCTCGCCATCGCCATGAACCGCCTCGGCGGGCGCTCGAACTCGGGCGAGGGGGGCGAGGATCCGGTGCGCTACGGCACCGAGAAGAATTCCAAGATCAAGCAGGTGGCTTCGGGGCGCTTCGGCGTCACACCCGAGTACCTGACCAATGCCGAGGTGCTGCAGATCAAGATCTCGCAGGGCGCCAAGCCCGGCGAGGGGGGCCAGCTGCCGGGCCACAAGGTCAACGAGATGATCGCGCGCCTGCGCTTCGCGCGGCCCGGCGTCGGGCTGATCTCCCCGCCGCCGCACCACGACATCTATTCCATCGAGGATCTGGCGCAGCTCATCTTCGATCTCAAGCAGGTCAATCCCACGGCGCTGGTGTCGGTCAAGCTCGTGGCCGAGCCCGGCGTGGGCACCGTGGCCGCGGGCGTCGCCAAGGCCTACGCCGACCTGATCACGATCTCCGGCTACGACGGCGGCACGGGCGCGAGCCCGCTGTCCTCGATCAAATACGCCGGCACGCCCTGGGAGCTCGGGCTCGCCGAGACGCACCAGACGCTGCGCGCCAACGACATGCGCCACCGGGTGCGCGTGCAGACCGACGGCGGGCTCAAGACCGGGGTGGATGTGATCAAGGCGGCCATCATCGGCGCCGAGAGCTTCGGCTTCGGCACCGCCCCCGTGGTGGCACTGGGCTGCAAGTACCTGCGCATCTGCCATCTCAACAACTGCGCCACGGGCGTTGCCACGCAGCATCCGGTGCTGCGCGCGAAGT
>DATDHV010000147.1:0-17402 GCA_036521395.1 Steroidobacteraceae bacterium
CACATGTTCTCGTGCGGGATGTAGAGCAGGCCGGTCTGCGGGCTGAAGCTGGTTGGATTCCAGTCCTTGGCGCCCGAGGCGGTGGGACAGATGTCACGCACCGTCTCGCCCACCTTGGTCGATTTGGCGGGATTGACGATGAGCCGCCCGGTTTTTAGATCCACGCCCTTGGAGGAATTGATCGGCCCGAACGGATCGGCCGACAGCACTTCGCCGGAGCGTCGGTCGATCACGTAGACGTAGCCGTTGCGGTCCATGTGGATGAGGACCTTGCGCATCCTGCCGCCGAACGGCATGTCGAGCAGGAGCTGCTCGTTGATGCCGTCATAGTCGTGCTCGTCGTGCGGGTTGTACTGGTAGTACCAGCGCGCCTGGCCGCTCGCCGGATCGCGCGCGAAGATGCCGGTGGTCCACTTGTTATCGCCCGGCCGCTGTTCCTGGTTCCAGGGCCCGGGGTTGCCGGTGCCGTGGTACAGGGTATTGAGTTCCGCGTCGTAGGTGATCCAGCCCCAGACATTGCCGCCGCCGATCTTCCACGCGTCCGGGGGCCAGCTCTTGACACCGAGGTCGGTGCCGCGATCCTGCGGATAGAACGGCTTGAACTGCGAGCCTATCAGCACCTCCCGATCGGGCCCGGTGTTGTAGGCCTTCCACAGCAGCTTGCCGCTGTTCTCGTCGAGCGCGGCGATCCAGCCGCGCACGCCCATCTCACCACCCGAGTTGCCGACGTAGACGCGTCCGGCCGCCACCACCGGCGCCATCGTGATGGTCTCGCCGATGTTGATGTTGCCCAGCCGCGTGCGCCACAGCGCCGTCCCGGTCCTCACGTCGAGCGCCAGGACCTGGCCGTCCAGCGTGCTGAAGATATATTTTCCGTTGCTGACGGAGCCACCGCGATTGACCACGTCGCAGCAGGCCACACCCTGGCTCGCCGGCAGGGGCTTGGGGGCGAAACGCCACTTCAGCGGCGCGCCGGGCTTGGTCAGATCGAGCGCGTAGACGTAGTTCGGATAGGCGGTCACGACATACATGGTGTTGTCGGCGACGATGGGCGCGGCTTCCTGCCCCTTGTTGACCGCCAGCGAGAAGGTGAAATCGGGTCGCAGATCATGCACGTTCTGCGGCGTGATCTCCGTCAGCGCAGAGAAGCGGGTGGAGGCGTAGTTCTTCGACGGCATGGTCCACTGGCCGTCATCGGCCGGCGCGTTCGCGGCGCTCGCCATGGTGCGCCCGGCCTCCGGTGTGGGCTGCGCCAGCGCATGGCCGATATCGGCGGCAGCGAATACTTCATCGGCCGGTACCGGGGCTGGCACTGTCTGCGCCACGGCGGCAAGCGGAGCGAGCGAGAGGCTGAGCGAAAGCGCGTGCAGGAGGGCTTTCATCGGCGTCATTCCAGGGTGTAGAGGTAGTTGGTGATGGCTTGCGCCTGTTCGCGCGACAGCCCCATTTCCGGCATCGCATCGCCGGGCAGCATCGCCTGCGGGTGCTCGATCCAGCGCACCATCGTGTCGGGCGTGTTGGCAAAATGGCCCGCGATGATCTGTTGACGGGCGATGCCCGCCAGCGAGGGACCGACTCGGCCTCTGGCGCGCGATATGCCCGGCACTACGTGGCAGGTCGCGCAGTCATTCGCGATCAGGCCCCTGGCCTGCTCGAACTGGGCCGCAGGTAGCCGGCCGCGGCAGGCACAGAGACCCGTGAGCACCAGCAACAGCATCAGCCCGCGCATCGCGGCAACACTCCGTAACCAATGGCCGTGAAACTCGTGGCCACCGCGAAGCCGGCGCCGAGAAGCACGCCCCACAGTGCGAGAAAATGCCGCCGCCCGGATCCGATATCCTCGAGAGGCTCGCCTTGGCCCTCGGGCCCGGTGCTCGTACGCGCATAAGTGCGCCACGAGACCAGCAGCGCTGCCAGCGCGACGAGGACCCCGCTGATCAGCAGGGCGATCATGGCGGGCCAGCTCCATTGGTAGGTTGCGAGCGGGGCCAACCGGCGGTGGTCGTGCGGGAAGCACGGCCAACTGGCCAAGACGTAACCCGCGCACAGCTGCAGGAACCAGGCCAGCGGGCCGCCGAGCAGGCCGAACAGGGCCGCGCCGGAGAGGGCGGGCGGGCGCATCGGGGGCGCGGAGCCGTTCAGTGCGGTGCGAGCCGTCATTTCGCGAATCCCAGGTACGGCGTGATGTAGTAGGTCGCGAACACCAGCAGCCAGACGATGTCCACGAAATGCCAGTAGAACACGCCCGCCGAGACCGTCAGGTTGCGTCGCGGACTGAAGTAATCGAGCGAGGTCCACAGGAACAGCGCGGCCAGCACGGCGATTCCGATGATCACGTGGCCGATATGGAAGCCGGTCGTGACAAAATAGAGCGAGGCGTAACTGGAAGTTCCGATGCTGAAGGGCCTCGCGTGCCACTCGTACCATTGCACGATGACGAACACCACGCCCATGAGGAACGCCGCGCCAAAGCCGAGCAGGGCGAGCGGGCGCCGCCGCGTGAGCACCCCGCGCTCCCCGCACCACGCCGCAACGCTCGACAGCAGCAACAGGATGGTGTTGGGCAGTGCCAGCGCCAGTTTTGGCGCGGGCTCGAGCAGCCAGCCCGGCGGGGCGATGGCGCCGGTGTAGTAGTAGGCAAAGAGCAGGTAACTGAACAACGCCGCTTCGGTCGCGATCAGGGTGCCGACGCCCCAGATGCCGACACCCTTGCGCCCCACCGGACCGACCGGAAGATCCACGGGCTTGGCCAGCGCGACCTCAGCCATGGGCCGGCTCCCGCTCGCGCAGGCTGCGCCGCGGCCACAACCACAGCACCAGTGCCGCGGCAGCGATCAGCACACCCAGAGCACACAGTAACCCGATCCGCAGCAGCAGGCCGGCGAACACCATGGTGGTGCCCAGCGCCAGCAGCAGCGGCGCAAAGCTGTCCTCGGGCATCTCGAGCACGATGTCCGGCACGGCATCGACAGCGGTGGTGCCGATGGTCTCCTTGCCCTCATCGAGCAGCAGGCCGTGATCGATCGAGGACAGGGCGCGCTCACCACCGAGACGCTGCTCCCAGAGCGGATAGCGCGACACCACGGTCGGAATGACGGCGAAATTGTAGGGCGGCGGCGGCGACGACACCGACCATTCCAGTGTCGGTGCATCCCACGGATTGGCGCCGGCCGGCACGCCGCTTCTGCGGCTCTTCCACACGTTGATGAAGAACAGCAGCACTCCGAGCGCGAACACGAAGGCGCCGATCGAGGTGATCAGGTTGAGCGTGTCCCAGCCCATGCCATCGGCAAACGTATATACGCGGCGCGGCATCCCGAACAGGCCGGTCAGATGCATGGGCAGGAAGCAGAGGTTGAAGCCCGCGAACATGGTCCAGAAATTCCAGCGACCCAGTGACTCGTCGAGCATTCGTCCCGTCATTTTCGGGAACCAGAAGTAGGTCGCGCCGACGACGGGGAATAGGTTGATGCCGATCAGTACGTAGTGCAGATGCGCGACCACGAAGTAGGTGTCGGTCAACTGCAGGTCGACCGGCACGCTGGCGGTCATGAAGCCCGAGACACCCCCGATCACGAACAACAGGATCATCGAGGAGAAGAACAGGAATGCCGTGGTGATGACCGGGCGGCCGAGCCGTATGGTCGCGAGCCAGGCAAAGACCGCGACCGCGGACGGAAACACGATTGCGATCGAGGCGCCGGAGAAGAACGCCATGCCGAGTCCGGGCAGCCCGGTGGCGAACATGTGGTGCACCCAGACGCCGAAGCCGAAGATCATGGTCGCGACCGTGGACAGCGCCACCAGTGAATAGCCCACCAGCGGTCGCCGGCAGAACACCGGCAGTCCTTGCGACACCATGCCCATCGCCGGCAATACGATGGCGTACACCCAGGGATGGCCGAAGATCCAGAACAGGTGCTGCCACAGCAACGGCTGACCACCGCCGGCAGACACGAAGAACTGCGTGCCGAAGTGGCGGTCCATCCACAGCAGGAAGAACGCCAGGCTTACTGCCGGTACCACGATCAGGTTGGCGACGCTCGCGGTCAGGGTGCCCCACACCAGGATGGGCAGCCGGTTGAGCGACATGCCCGGTGCGCGCACGCGGAACGCAGTGACAATGAAGTTCGCGGCTCCGGCGGTGGTCGAGATACCGAGGAAAACCATGCCCAGCGAATAGAAGTCCTCATTCAGTCCGGGGTTGTAGTCGCGCGAGGCATAAGGCACGTAGTTGAACCAGCCGTCATTCGGCCCGTTCCCGGTCAGGAATCCGACATAGAGAAAAATGCCGCTTGCGACGTACAGCCAGTAGCTGAGCGCATTGAGCCGCGGCAGGGCCATGTCGCGGCTGCCAAGCAGCAGCGGCCACAGGTAATTGGAGAAGCCCGACAGAATCGGCGAAGCATAGAGGAAGATCATCGTCATGCCGTGGGTGGAGAAGAGCTGGTCGTATTGGTCGGGCGTGAGCAGCGCTTGATTCGGGCCGGCGAGCTGCAGGCGCATGACGAGTGCTTCGATCCCACCCAGCGCCAGGAAGATGAAGGCGGTCACGATGTAGCGGATGCCGATCTGCTTGTGATCGACCGTGCTGAAGAAGCCCTTCAGCCCCGGCTCGGATTCCCACAGACGCAGCAGCTTCGCCTCATGCTCGACGCTATCGGCGCCCACGAGCGGCGTGCGGTAGTTGGCCGGATTCATTTGAGGAGCTCCAGGTAGGCTCGAACGTCCGCGAGCTGTTGCGCCGAGAGGTATTGGCGGGGCATGAGCGAGCCGGGCTTGATCTGCTGCGGATCCTCGATCCAACCGCTCAAATTGCCGGGATTGTTGAGCAGCGTGCCGGCGGCAAGCATGCGCCGGCCCATGACGTGGGTCAGGTCGGGGGCGCTGATGGCACCCGCCTGTGTACCGCCGATGCGGTGGCACAGCCCACAGCGATATTGCACCAGCTCGAGACCGCGGCTCTGAGCCGGGCTCTGCGGCGCCGGCGCCGGCTGGAGCTGCTGCGCGCGCCAGCGCTCGAAATCGGCCTCCGGCTCTGCCACCACCTCGAGGGCCATGTGGGCGTGTTGCAGGCCACAGTATTCGCCGCACTGCCCACGGTAGCGGCCGGCATGTGCGGCCTCGATCCAGCTGTAATTGGTCTGCCCCGGTATCGTGTCGGTCTTGCCGGTGAGCTTCGGCACCCAGAAGCTGTGGATCACATCGCCGCCGTGCAGACGCACCAGCACCGGTAGGCCGACCGGAATGTGAATCTCATTGGCGGTCGAGAACTGCTGCGACGGGTCGGCGGCGTCGTAGTGCACCTCCCACCACCATTGATGGCCGGTGACGTCCATCACCAGCGCCGGGTTGCGGGGCGGACCGGAGGTCGCGGCCAGCGCAACCATGGTCCAGATGAGAGTCGCGAGCAGCGGTACTGCGGATATGAGCAGTCCGAGGCTGATCCAGCGCGTGCCCTCGGCACCCCGCTCGACGGGCATGAGCCGGGTCTCGGCTGCACCCCCGGGTTGCGCGCGCCGCACGGCCATCCACAGCAGCACGCCGATGACCACGCACACCACGATGGAGATGATCAGCGTCATCCATGTAAGGGGCAGTACCGACTCGGCGCGCCGGCCGGCGGCCTCCAGATAAGCCAGCGGCGTAGTGCTCACGCCGAACTTCCCCGCTCCAGGGAGCCCCACAGGCGATGCAGCGAACGCAGCGAGGCCCATAGGAACAGCAGTATCCCCGGCACCCACATCAAAGTGCCACCGAGCTGCTGATCCTGCAGCGGCGTCAGGCCCCAGGCGCCGGCGGTCGTGAGATGCCACGCGAACAGCGGATGAGAGGCGAGTGTCAGCACCGCGCCGAGCAGCCCCATCTGCATCGAACTTAGCGCGGCGGCGGCGAGGGTTTCGGCGGTTCGCTCGACACCATGCTGCAGCAATTGCCGCCACAGTACTATGGCGCTGCCGAATAGCGTCAGATGCATCATCCAGTACACGCCGGTCGAATTGAAGGTGGCCTCATAAGGCAGCGGCATGTGCCAGAACCACAGCGCGGCGAAAAACACCGCGGTGGCGCTCCAAAGTGTGCGGCCGGCCAGCCGCGCCGAAGCGCGCGGCAGCGCCAGCGCGATCAGGGGTGCGGCGAGGAGCACCAATATCATGTGCTGGGCGATGCGAGCGCTGAACAGCGACACCGACAGCGCACACAGCGGCGAGATGAATGCCGCGGCGGCCGCCAGCCAGCCGCCCAGAGCGCAGCGCCGCGCACCGGCGGTGCGTGAGATCGCGAAGTGCGCGGCGCCGAGCAGGAGCAGGAGTGCGATCAGCACCGGGTCGAGATTGAAGCGCGTCAGCAGTTCGCCAGGGACCGGCGGCGAGCCGCAATAGGGCAAGTGCGAAATCGACATGTCCCGCGCTCCCTTGAACCATCCCATTCGAGCGGTCACGCCGGCGCGGACATATCGCAATGCGATATGAATGCGGTAAAAAGCCCGCTGCCGCCTCGTGCGAACGACGGGGCTGATGCTAGGCAGGAGCTGCGAATCCAAAATGTAGGACGGCGGCGAAACCCGCTGTGGGACGGTCAGGCATGCGCGCAGGCGGCCGGCGGAGTATCGTTGGCGCCCGTTTCTGGAACCCGGCTCTGCACGCGTAGCGGATCTGTCGTGAATGATGAGGCGCACATGCTCTGGAGCATCGGGCATTCCACGCGCACGCTCGAGGAATTCCTCGGCCTGCTGGCCACCTATGGAATCGAGACCGTCGCCGATGTGCGCAGCTTTCCGGGTTCGCGCCGGTATCCTCACTTCGGCAGGGCGGAGTTGGCCGCGGCGCTCGCGGGTCGGGCGCTGGAATATCAGTGGTTACCGGCCCTCGGTGGACGGCGGCGCGCGCGGCCCGATTCACCGAACACCGGGTGGCGCAACGCCTCGTTCCGCGGCTATGCCGACTACATGGCCAGCGCGGAATTCGCGTGCGGTCTCACGCAGTTGATGGCGCTCGCGGCGCGGGCGCGCACTGTCGTGATGTGCTCGGAGGCGCTTTGGTGGCGCTGTCATCGCTCGTTGATCGCCGACGCGCTGACACTGCGGCACTACGAGGTCATGCACATCCTCGATGCGAAGCACGCCGTGCCGCACCCCATGAGCTCGCCGGCCCGCATCGTGCGTGGCGAGCTCACTTATGCGCAACCCGGGCCCGAGCCGGCCGCGTAAGATCCTGGAAATCGCAATCATGATGGGATCACGCACCATGTCGATCGGCAACGCCACGGGCGCGGCCCTGCTGCTGCTCGCGCTGGCCGCCGCGGCCGCCGAACCGCTGGTCGCGACCCCGGATGAGCCCGGCGGCATCTACCGTCTGGATGAAACCGTCGGTTGGTCGATCGCGCAGCCGGCGGCCGCGGCGCCCGGTCCATACCACTACACGGTCAAGCGCAATGATCTGCAGCTCATCCAGAGCGGGGAGCTGCAATTCTCCGCGGGCAAAGCCCGGATCGAAGTGCGGCCCGATCAGCCCGAGATGCTGTACGTCGAGGTCACCGGTCCGGCCGCGGCGCAGAAGCCGCTGGTGCTGGGGGCAGCGGTGGCGCCGGAGCGGCTGCAACCGGCCGTGCCGCGGCCCGCCGATTTCGATCGCTTCTGGTACTCGAAGCTGCAGGCTCTGGACCGGGTGCCGATGCACGCCGAGCTCACGCGCGGCGCCAGCGACCGGCCGGGCGTTGCGTATGCGACGCTCATGATGGCCGGCATCAACGGCAGCCACATCCATGGGCAGGTCGCGCGGCCGACGGGTTCGCGCAAACTTCCCGGCCTCGTGATCTTCCAGTGGGCGGGCGGTCCCTATCCGCTGCAGAAGCCCTGGGTGACCGATCGCGCGGCTGAAGGGTGGCTGGCCCTCAACATCGAGCCACACGACGTGCTGCCCGACCAGCCGCAGTCCTATTACGATGCTCTGCCCGATTCAATCAAGCACTACCAGGCCGTCGGCCGCGATGACCCGAACAGGAGCTATTTTCTGCAGATGTATCTGGCCGATCATCGCGCAATCGAGTATCTCGCGAGCCGACCCGATTGGGACGGCCGCACGCTCGTTGTGATGGGCACCAGCATGGGCGGGCAGCAAAGTCTGTGCGCGGCCGCGTTCGACTCCAGGGTCAGCGCCGTGATCGTCAATGAGCCCTCCGGCGCGGACTCCAACGGCGAGACGAGCGGACGCGCCACGGGTTACCCAAACTGGCCGTCCGATGATCCCCGGAGTCTGCGCACGGCGCTGTACTTCGACACCGTCAACTGCGCGCCGAGGATCACGGTCCCATCGCTGGTCGCCATGGGTTTCATCGACACCACGGCGCCGCCGGCGGGAATCTGGACCGCCTTCAATCAAATACGCGGCCCGAAGGAAGCGGTGCCCATGGTGGATTCGCCGCACAATCACCTCGCCACGCCCGAGCAGCAGCGGCCATACACGCAACGCTCGGCACGATGGCTCGAAACCCTGTCGAAGGGCGGCGAGCCGTTGCCGCCGGCCGATCGGCCGTATCCGCGGCTGGACGCGAACTCGATGCTGGCGCACCGGCAGTTGCTGGCCAAGAGAAGCCAGGGCCGCATCGACGTCTACTTCCTCGGCGACTCGATTACCCGCCGCTGGGACGCAGCCGAACCAAAGTACCGGGACCTGCGCGCCAACTGGGAGCGGAATTTTCACGGCTGGAACGCAGCCGACTTCGGGTGGGGCGCCGACACGACGCAGAACGTCCTCTGGCGGCTCGCGCACGGCGAGCTCGACGGCGTGAATCCCAAGCTAATCGTGCTCCTGATCGGCACCAACAACGTGGGCCGGGACACTCCGCTCGGCGAGGCCGATGTGCGCCGCCGGGCCGCGGCCGTTACCGGCGGAATCCGGCGCATTCTCGCGCTCTGTGCTCACAAGGCCCCGCGCGCGCACATCGTGCTGATGGCCATCTTTCCGCGCAATGACAATCCGGCAGTCATGCCCATCATCGATCGGATCAACGCCGGGATCGCCGGCTTTGCCGGGCGCAATGTCCGCTACCTCAACATCAACGGCGAGCTCTCCGATGCGCACGGCCACCTGTTCGAGGGCATGACCGATCCGGACGGGCTGCACCCCACAGTCAAGGCGTATCAACTATGGGCCGATGCCCTCAAACCGATCTTCCATGAAGTACTGGGTGCTCCGGCGGCGAGCGATACCGCGCCGCCGCCGACCGCCGATCCCAGCGCGATGACCGACGGTAATGGCCACAGCACCCCGGAGTCACCCTCCGGGCGGCGCTGATCGCCGGACTGCAGGAGCGACGGATCGAGGATAGAATGGGGCATTCTATAATTTGAACGACAACAACATGGGACACGGACCGCCAGCGTCCCGCATATCCGGGAGCCTGGTGAAGAGAACGCAGCGGCGCCGGCGTAATGCCGTCACCATGCACGAGGTGGCACGACATGTCGGCGTGTCGCCCATGACCGTCTCACGCGTGCTGAGCGGCGACGCCAACGTCAAGGCGGAAACCCGCGAGCGCGTCGAAGCCGCGATCAAGCAGCTCGGCTATTCGCCGAACGTCGCGGCGCGCAACCTCGCAAAGGCCGCGAGCGTGCACATCGGGCTGCTTTACAATAATCCCAGCGCTGCCTACATGAATGAGCTGCTCGTGGGCGTACTGGAGCAGAGCAGCCTCGCCGGCTGCCAGATCGTGCTGGAGAAATGTGGCGCTCGCAGTGAGCGCACGGTCATCGGAAAACTCGTCCGCGACGGCGTCGGTGGCGTCATCCTGCCGCCGCCGCTGTCGGACTCGAAGGGCGCGCTGGATGCGCTGCGAGCGGCCAAGATTCCGTTCATCGCCGTGGCCACGGGGCGGCCGGAAGAGGAGGGCCTCTCGGTGCGCATCAATGATTTCGATGCCGCCGCAGCGATGACGCGCTATTTGCTCTCGCTCGGGCACCGAATGATTGGATTCATCGTCGGCGCCCCGAACCAGACCGCCAGCGCCCAGCGCTATGCCGGGTTCGCGGCGGCGCTGCACGAGGCCGGGCTGGAAGTACGCCGCGACTGGGTGAAGCAGGGATCGTTCAGCTATCGCTCGGGCCTGCTGGCGGCCGAGCAATTGCTCACCGCCCCTGAGCGCCCCAGCGCCATCTTCGCCAGCAACGACGACATGGCGGCGGCAGCCATCGCCGTGGCGCATCGCCTGCAGCTCGATGTGCCGGCCGATCTGACCATCGTCGGCTTCGACGATACTCCGCTGGCAACGACGATCTGGCCCGCACTGACTACGGTGCGGCAGCCGGTGGCCGCCATGGCGCGCAAGGCGATGGAACTGCTGCTCGAGGAGATTCGACTGCGCAGCACCGGACGCTCGCTCGAGCCGCTGCAGCAGTTCATGAACTTCACGCTGGTGAAACGGGACTCGTCCGCGCGGCACTGAGGTGTGCTCGACTCCCGTGTTCGCCCGCGGGGCCGCACGCCCGCCCCTCTGCGCACCATGCTGGGGCGCGATCATTGCGCCACTTGCAGCATGATAGCGCTACCATATACACTCGACAGGGTAACTTCATTATAAAGCCCTAGGGACCGCCAGATCTCGTCCCCTCGGAGCTTGGGTCGGTCTAAGGGGCAGGGGGACTCATGACGCAGCGCAATACATCGCTGGTTACAGGGCTGACGTTCGTCGCGACTTTGGGCGGCCTGCTGTTTGGTTACGACACGGCCGTGATCTCCGGCGCAGTGAGCTCGATCGATGCGAATTTCATCGATCCGCTGCACCTGGCAGAAACTGCGCGCAGCAGCCTGTCGGGATGGACCATATCGAGCGCCCTGTTCGGCTGTGTCATCGGCGCGCTCATCGCTGGCTGGGTGTCCAATGCCGTCGGGCGCAAGGGCGGCATGCTGCTCGCCGGTGCCCTGTTCCTGCTGTCCGCGATCGGCTCGGCCTATCCGGAGATCGGTCTGGGCCCGATCGGCGGCATGGGACCGAGGGCGCTCACGCCATTCATCTTTTATCGAATCCTCTGCGGCGTCGGCGTCGGCATCGCCTCGATGCTCTCACCGCTCTACATCGCCGAGATCGCACCCAGCCAGATTCGCGGCCGGTTGGTGTCCTTCAACCAGCTCTCCATCGTGCTGGGAATGCTGCTGGTTTATTTCGTGAATTGGGCGATCGCCTCGCAGGGCGATGACGCCTGGATCAAGTCCACCGGCTGGCGGCTCATGCTGGTCTCCGAGGCCATACCGGCGATGCTGTTCCTCGTGCTGCTGCTGTTCGTTCCGGATACGCCCCGCTGGCTGGTCATGAAGGGTCGCGGCGACAAGGCACTGACGGTGCTGACCCGCCTGGTCGGCGTGGAGGAGGCCCATTCGACCATCATCGAGATCGAGCAGACCCTGCTCGTGCGCAACCAAGCGGGCGGCGCACCGCTGTTTGCGTTCGGCTCGCTGGTGATCGTCGCCGGCATCATGCTGTCGGTATTCCAGCAATTCGTCGGCATCAATGCGGTGCTGTACTACGCGCCGCTGATGTTCAAGAACATGGGCGCCGCGACCGATACGGCGCTGCTGCAGACCATCATCGTCGGACTGGCCAACGTGGTCTTCACGGTGGTCGCCATCCTGACGGTGGATCGGCTCGGCCGCAAACCGCTGCTGATCGTCGGCGGCCTCGTGATGGCGGTCGCGATGATCACGCTCGGCTTCCTGTTCCAGGCCAAGGCCGTGGGCACGGTCGCGCTGATCGCGGTCGTGGTGTACATCGGGGGATTTGCGCTCTCGTGGGGTCCCGTGACGTGGGTGCTGCTGTCCGAGATGTTCCCGAATTCGATCAAGAATCGGGCGCTCGCGATCGCGGTGGCAGCGCAGTGGATCGCGAATCTGTTCGTATCCTGGACGTTCAAGATCGTCGATGGCAATTCGGCCCTCAATGCGGCCTTCAATCACGGTTTCGCGTATTGGATCTACGGCGGCATGAGCCTGCTCGCCGCCGTGTTCGTCTACGTCTACGTTCCGGAAACCAAGCGCCGCACGCTCGAAGGCATCCAGAATCTCTGGTCCCGCGACGGCCACGCGCCGCAGGCTGGCGGCGCCGATTCGACCCGTCATCCCGCGGTGCTCAAGCGCCCGTCGGCGGGCTGAGAGCCGCCGCGGCGGTGCCACGTACAGCGCATATGCAGCTCGACGGCGATTTTCTGGTGCTGGCGCACGAGGACACGCGCCTGACCCTCGATGCGGTGCGCGGCGGGGCGGTGCGCGACTTCAAGTGGCGCGAGCGTCCCATCTTCCGGCCCACGCCCAGGAGTGCAGCGGCCGATCCGTTCGAACTCGCGTGTTTTCCGCTGGTGCCGTACGCCAACCGCATCGCGAGCGGCCGTTTCAGCTTCGGCGCCTGCGCCGTGCAGCTCAAGAGCAACTGGCAGCACGATCCGCATCCACTGCACGGCCAGGGCTGGCTCTCGCCCTGGTCGGTGGTCGAGGCCGGCGCCTCGAGCGCGACGCTGATGTTCGAGGGCGGTGCCGATGAGTGGCCGTGGCGCTACCGGGCCGAGCAGCGCTTCCGGCTCGATCGCAACGCGCTCTCGATCACTCTGGCGATCGAGAATCTCGCGCCCTCGCCGATGCCGGTGATGCTCGGCCTGCATCCGTATTTCTGCGACGCGGCGCTGGCAAAGCTTCAGGCACGCGCCCAGCACGTGTGGCTGACGGACGAAGCCCGTTTGCCGGTGAAGCAAGTGCCCACGCCCATCGAATGGTCATTCGATAGCGCGCGCTCGATCAGTGCGGTGCCACTGGATCATTGTTTTGCCGACTGGAATGCCGATGCGGTACTGATCTGGCCCGATCGGCGCGTCGACATTCACGCCACCAACTGCCGCTACCTCCACATCTACACCCCACCGGGTCGCGATTTCTTCTGCGTCGAGCCGCAGAGCGCGCCGGCCGGTGCGCTCAACCGCAGCCGCGACGAGGCCGCGGTGCTGCAACCTGGCGAGCGATTCGCGATGTGCGTGGATTTCGAAATCGGAGCAGGCTGAGTGTTCCTGGGCATAGACATCGGCACCTCGAGCGTCAAGACGGTGCTGGTCGATGAAGGCGGCGCGGTCGCGGCACAGTCCTCCCGGCCGCTGGCGCTGTCCAGGCCCCGGCCGCTGTTTTCCGAGCAGGAGCCGGAGGATTGGTGGCAGGCCACAGTGGCCGCGGTGCGCGCGCTGCCCCCGGCAGTGCGGTCCGGCGTACGTGCGGTCGGCCTGAGCGGGCAGATGCACGGCGCTACGCTGCTGGACCGCTTCGGCACGCCGCTGCGTCCGGCCATTCTCTGGAACGACGGCCGCTCGGCGCGCGAATGCCTGGAGCTCGAGCGCCGCGAGCCGCGCGCGCGCGCCATCACCGGCAACATCATGATGCCGGGTTTCACGGCGCCGAAGCTGATGTGGGTACGCGCGCACGAGCCGGAACTGTTCGCCCGCACCGCCCGTGTGCTGCTGCCCAAGGACTATGTGCGGCTGAAGATGACCGGCGAGGCGATCAGTGACATGTCGGATGCTTCCGGAACCGGCTGGCTCGACGTCGGTGCGCGCGACTGGTCCGATGAGATGCTCGCGGCGACGCAGCTCGATCGCTCGCACATGCCGCGCCTGGTGGAAGGCAATGCCGCTGCCGGCAGCATCAGGACCGAGGCGGCCGAGCTGCTGCAACTACCACCTGCGCTCATGGCCGGCGGCGGCGGCGACAATGCCGCCAGCGCCGTGGGCATGAGCGTGATTGCACCCGGCCAGGCCTTCCTGTCGCTGGGCACCTCCGGCGTGCTGTTCGTCGTCACCGACCGATTTCGCCCCAATCCGGACAAGGCCGCCCATGCGTTCTGTCACTGCCTGCCGGGCCGCTGGCATCAGATGTCGGTCATGCTCAGCGCCGCCAGCGCGCTGGATTGGGTCGCGCAGGTCTGCGGCGAGAGTGATCTGCAGCGCCTGGTGGCCGAGGCACAGGGCCGCGGGCTGCGCCGATCGGCGCCTTTCTTTCTGCCCTATCTGTCCGGAGAGCGGACGCCGCACAACGATCCGAACTGCCGCGGCGTCTTCTTCGGCCTGAGCTCCGAGACCTCGCGCGCCGATCTGGTGCTGGCGGTGCTCGAGGGCGTGGCGCTGGCGTTCGCCGACGGCATCGACGTGCTGCTCGAGCGCGGCGGGAGCATCGGCGAGATCAGCGTCACCGGCGGCGGCGCGCGCTTTCTCTACTGGGGCGAGCTGATCGCGTGCGCACTCAATCGGACCCTGACGTACCGGACCGGCAGCGAGATCGGCGCCGCACTGGGCGCCGCACGCCTGGCGCGGCTCGCGCTCGGCGGCGAGTCGCCCCAGGACGCCTGCGTGACGCCACCGGTGGCACACGTGGTTTCACCGGATTCCGCACTGGTGGCGTTGCTGGCCGAGCGCCGCCGCATCTTCGTACGGCTCTATCAGGACCTCAAAGATACCTTCGTGGAGTTTGCAACATGAGTCTGTTTTCAGGGATTGGACCGGTCCGCTTCGAGGGCGCCGAATCGGCGAACGAATTCGCCTACCGCGTCTACGATCGGGACCGCGTGGTGCTGGACAAGCGGATGGAGGACTGGCTGAAGGTCGCCGTCTGCTACTGGCATTCATTCAACTGGCCGGGCATGGACATCTTCGGCGCCGGCACCTTGCCGCGGCCGTGGCTCGGAGCCTCGATCACGCAGGCCATGGCCGATGAGAAGCTCGATGCCGCGTTCGATTTCTTTTCACGCCTCGGCGCGCGTTACTTTACCTTTCACGATGTAGACGTGATGGCGAGCGCCGCTACGGTTCGCGAGCACCGGTCGAATCTGCGGCGCATCGAGGAGGGCATCGCCGCGAAGATGGCCGCCACGGGCGTCAAGGTGCTGTGGGGTACGGCGAACCTGTTCAGCCATCCGCGTTACGCCGGCGGCGCGGCCACCAGTCCGGACCCCGAGGTATTTGCCTGGGCCGCGGCCCAGGTGCGCGCGTGCCTTGAAACCACACATCGGCTGGGCGGCGAGAACTACGTCCTCTGGGGCGGCCGCGAGGGCTACGACTCGCTGCTCAATACCGACTTCGGCCGCGAACTCGACCACTATGCGCGCTTCCTGAGCATGGTGGTGGAGCACAAGCATCGCATCGGCTTCAAAGGTGCGATCCTGATAGAGCCCAAGCCGTTCGAGCCCACCAAGCACCAGTACGACCGCGATGCCGCCGCGGTGTACGCGTTCCTGCAACGCTACGGCCTGACCAAGGAGGTCAAGGTCAACATCGAAGTCAACCATGCCACGCTGGCGGGCCTCGACTTCGAGCACGAGATCGCGGCCGCGCGCGCCTACGGCATTTTCGGCTCGATCGACATGAACCGCGGCGATCCGCGCAACGGGTGGGATACCGATCAGTTCCCCAACAACGCTCAGGACCTGGTACCCGCGCTCGTGCAACTGATCGAGGACGGCGGCTTCACCACGGGCGGCTTCAATTTCGACGCCAAGCTGCGCCGCCAGTCCGTGGATCCGGGCGATCTCTATCTGGCCCATATCGGCGGCACGGACACATTGGCGCGCGCGCTATTGGCGGCCGCCGACGTGGTTCGCGAGGGCCAGCTCCGGCGCCTGCGCCAGGAGCGCTATCAGGGCTGGGCGGGCGAGCTCGGACGACGCATCGAGGGCGGCGAGTTCAGCCTCAGCGCGCTCGCGGACCACGCGGCCGAGCAGGGCTTCGATCCCAAGCCGCGATCGGGCCGGCAGGAGCTGGCCGAGAGCATCATCGGGCGGCACTGCAGGTACTGACAGTGCGCGCGTGAGAACCGGATCCGCTACGTGCGCTGCGGGCCTTCCAACGTATACACTTGAAGGCGGGCGAGGGCCGCCGCTGGCGGCAACGGGCTGGGGAGCCGATGCCGCCGCTGATCGCAATCGGTGAGTGCATGCTCGAGCTGGTTCGCGATGGCGAGCGCTGGCGGCTGGGTCACGCCGGCGATACCTTCAACACCGCCCTCTATCTGTGCCGCCTCGGCGTGCCGGTGGCGTATCTGACGGCACTCGGCGCCGATCCATTCAGCCAGGAGATGCGCGCGACGTGGGTGCGCGAGGGCATGGACGTGTCTCTCGTCCTGACCGATCCGGCACGCCTGCCGGGGCTCTATGCCATTCGCACCGACGCCGAGGGCGAGCGGGAGTTCTACTACTGGCGCGAGCGCTCGGCTGCTCGAGCGCTGTTCACGCTGCCCGGCATCGATGAGGCCCTCGATCAGGCCAGCCACGCCGGAGAGCTCTATCTCTCGGGCATCACCCTCTCGCTCTTCGGCCATGCCGAGCGGCGGCGGTTGAGCGGGATCGCGGAGGCCGTGCGGGGACGCGGCGGCCGCGTGATCTTCGATCCCAACTACCGGCCCGCGGGCTGGGTCGACGCCGCCGCGGCACGTACCGCGATCGAGGCCCTCGCGCCGTACGTGTCCATCGCACTGCCTACATTCACCGATGAGGCCGTGCTGTTCGGCGACGCCGCACCCGAGCAGAGCGTGCTGCGCTGGCGCGCGTGGGGCGCCGAGGAAGTCATTGTCAAGCTCGGTGCCCGGGGCTGTCTGGTCGGCGCGGGCGATGGGCGCGAACTCGTCTCGATCAGCGCGCCCGTCAACGTGGTCGATACCACCGGGGCTGGAGATGCCTTCAATGCGGCCTACCTCGCCACGCGCCTGGGCGGACGCGCCCCCGCCCGCGCCGCGCGCGCAGCGCACCGCCTCGCCGCCGAGGTGATCCAATGTCCCGGCGCCATCCTGCCGGCCGCCCGCCTGAGCGCCATCAGGGCTGTACTCGATAGCGACTGAGCGGATATGGCGCCGTGGCTTTGGAGCAACGGACGGTTCAGCACCGCGTGCCGGGCCTCCCTGGCGCTTCGCGCCTGCGCGACAAGGCGCCTGCGCGGGCTTGACTTACGAACCGCAACAGGTAGGATGGGAGCGCTATCATTTGGGATCAGGTCGAGCCTAACAAGTGCGCAAAGCACGCGGGGGTCTCACGATGCGTACGAAGACTGGACAGCATGGCTTGAAGATCGGCGCGCGCCTGGCATGGCGGGTCGTGATGGCCGGTGGCACCGCGGCCGCGCAGCTCGCCTGCGCCACGGCCTATGCGCAGGACGCGGCGACCCCTGCGCCTGCAGCCGATCAATCGGCCGCGCCGGCACCCGCAACACCGACCGCAGCGCCAACGGCCGCGGCATCGGGCCCCGCGCTCGAGGAAATCGTCGTCACCGGCGTTCGCAAGAGTCTCACCGATGCGGCGACGGCCAAGCGCACGGCAGTCAACTTCAGCGATTCGATCTTCGCCGAGGACACGGCCAAGTTCTCCGACAACAACGTCGCCGAGGCCTTGAACCGCGC
>DATDHV010000148.1:0-6423 GCA_036521395.1 Steroidobacteraceae bacterium
CAAGCGCGCGGGTCCTGGCGAGTATCACTTCGACATCGCGCACGTCAATTCGGTCATGGGCGGCCCGGAGTATTCGACCGCCTTCGGCGGCTGCGTCGAGGGTGAACGCATGATGGCGGCCTTGATGCGCATGCCGGCGGGCACGGGAGCGGAATCGCACACCCATCCCAACGAGCAGTGGATCTACATCCTCGAAGGCGCCATGGAATCGGTCGTGAACGGCCAGCGCGACATCCTGACGCCCGGGCACGTGATCTACATCCCGGCCGGCACCGTGCATTACGGCCGCGCGTTGCCGGGCGCCGATGTGGTGTTTTTCACGGTCAAGGACACCTCGCACGGTCTGCACGGCATCAAGTCGCAGTCGGCAGACAAGGACGCATAGGGAGCCGCACGCGTGAGTCTCGAGGACTTGGCAGGACGGCCGATCGCGCAGCTCATCTCCCTGGCCGGGCGCCACGCGGTGATCACCGGCGGCGCGCGCGGTATCGGTTACGCCATCGCACGCCGCCTCGCGGAGGCCGGCGCGCAAGTGCTGATCGGCGACAAGGATGCGGCGGCGGCCGCCGCGGCGGCCGCGAATATTGCCAGCGCGTTCGGTGTGCGTGCCATCGCGCGCGCGCTGGATGTGGCGGACGCGCGTTCCATGGCCGGCCTGGCCGAGTTCGCGGACCAGAGCTTCGGCTCGCTCGAGATCTGGGTCAACAATGCCGGCGTCTATCCGGCCCGGCCGTTGCTGGAAACCTCGGATGAGGAATGGGACTTCGTCAACGACACCAACCTCAAGGGAACCTTTCTCGGCTGCCGTGAAGCCGGCCGGCGCATGGCCGCTGCGCATGCGGGCGTGATCATCAACATCACATCGGTCTCGGGCTACCGGGGTCGGGCCACGATGGCCCACTATGTGGCCTCCAAGCACGGCGTGGTTGGGCTGAGCAAGGCGCTCGCCATGGAGCTCGGACCCAAGGGCGTGCGGGTAGTCGCGGTGTCACCGGCCCTCACGGAAACTCCCGGCTATCAGGCTGCCGTGACCGATGAAGGCGATGGCAGCGATGCGCGCCGCAAGAACCAGGCATTGCACGAGCGGATCCGTTCGCTGGTGCCGCTCGGCCGCATGGGTCGCCCCGACGATGTGGCCCGGGCCGTCCTCTTCTGCGCCAGCGACCTGGCGGCGTTCGTGACCGCGACGACGGTTTTTGCCGACGGCGGCCTCAGCGCGTTCTGAGCCTTGAACACCATGGAGACAGGTGCGTGATCACGATGCGACAGTCGACTCGAGCTGGCGGGCAATGGAAGGCGCGTCGTGTCTGCACGACCCCGTGACGCCCTGTCGGGGACGCTGAAGAGCCACATGCTGAGCAGTCCGCAGCAGTCCGAAACCATCGCGCGCCTGTACCGCGAGAACAATCGCGCGCTGGTGGGCTTCCTGGTCGCCCGGCTGCGCTCAGTGCAGGATGCGAAGGAAGTCGCGCAGGAGACCTACGTGCGCCTGCTGCAGCTCGGCCGCCCCGACCCCGAGGTCATGGTGCGTGCCTATCTGTTCCGCGTGGCGGGCAATCTGGCCATCGACAAGCTGCGGCGGCGCGCGACCCGCAATCGGGCGACCGAGGAGTTGCCGGCCGAGCTGCCGGGCGGCCTCGGGATGCCCGAGCGCCAGCTGCTGGCCGACGAGCAGCTGCTGCTGTTGACCCGCTGCCTGCAGGAGCTGCCCGAGAAGGTTCGCAGCGCATTTCTGATGTGCCGGGTCGAGGGATTGAATCAGCACGAGATCGCCCGGCGCTTGAGCGTCACGGATCGCATGGTGCGCAAGTACATCACGCAGGCGCTGCTGCATTGCCGCCTGCGTCTGGACGGCGCGACCGAAGGGGAAGCGGGGCAACGCGCACGCGAGGCGCGCGCCTAGATCACTGCACGATGCGCGGCTCGTCGCGCATCTGACGGCTTGCCAAGCCGGCGCTGCGGGCGCCGCGACATTTGTGGGCTTTGGAGAGATCAGCAATGGCGAATTTCGGAAGCGTAGGCATGGATTGGCAGCAGCGCGTGAACTGGGAGCGCATGCGCACCTACCGCCTCGAGCGTGCGCGCGCGCGCATGAAAGCCCATGGCCTCGGCGCCATGCTGCTGATGTACGACGAGAACATCCGCTACGTCACGGCGACGCTGACGCCGGGGTGGTGCCGGCTCAAACCGGGTTTGCGTTACGCGCTGCTGTGCGGCGAGGATCCGCCGGTCATATTCGAGCAGGGCGATGTCGGCTTCCAGCTCGAGCGGCACAGTCCCTGGATCCCGAAGCAGAACATCCGTCATGCCTTCCCCTGGATCAAGGGCGCGGCCGGACCGGCCTCGATCGTGCAGGTCAGGAAGTTCACCAACGGCATCGTGCAGGAGATGAAGCGCAGCAATGTCGCCGGCATGAAGCTCGGCGTGGATTTCGTCGACATCAACATGATCCAGGTATTCAAGGACGCGGGCATCGATTGGGTCGATGGCATGACGCCGATGATGGAGGCGCGCGCCATCAAGAACGTCGATGAGCAGGAGTGCATGCGCATGGTGGGCGCCATCGGCGATGCGGCCCACTGGGAATGCATGAAATTCCTCAAGCCCGGGCTCACCGAGAACCAGGTGACGGCGCATATCATGGAATTCCTCTACTCCATACCGGGCATGGAGGATGTCGAGGACGTCATCGTGTCCTCCGGTCCCAACACCTGGCCCAACTGGCGCAACTTCTCCGATCGCATCATCAAGCCCGGCGACATCGTGTTCATGGATCTGGCCGCGCTCACCTGGAACGGGTACAAGTCCTGCTACTACCGCACCTACTGCGTGGGCAGGGAGCCGACGCAGGAGCAGAAGGATGTGTACGCGACCGCGCTGAAGTGGCTGTACGACGCCATCGGAGCGGTCAAGGCCGGGGTCACCACCCGTGAGATCGCGTCCAAATGGCCGTCCGCGATGGAGACCTGGGGCTACGAGGACGAGGACCAGGCGGCCGCGAATCTGTGGGGCCACGGCTTAGGGCTCGCGCAGTACGACACGCCGGTGATCTCGCGCATCTGGTCGCTGGATTTCCCGATCGAGATCAGGCCGGGCATGGTGTTCGCGCTCGAGACGCAGCATGGCAAGAAGTACGAATGGGGCGTACGCATAGAAGAGATGCTGATCGTGCACGACGATCGCATCGAGCTCATTTCCAGCTTTCCAGTCGAGCGCATCACCGTCGTCGATCCGTTGCCCGGTTACTCGCGCTTCCTGAAATAAGCGCGGCCGGCGTCGAAGGGCATCATGGAGCCACTGGTTTTTTCGATGACTGGCACGCCGGCGCTGGACGCGGGCGAGGTCGGCCCCAAGGCGGCGAATCTGGCGGCGCTCGCGGCGGCCGGCTTGCCCGTTCCGGACGGCTTCTGCGTCGGTGCGCGGGCCTATCGCGCCCAGCTCGCCGCGCTCGCAGTCCAGCCGTCCTCGCTTCGCGCCACGGACGATGCTGCGCTCATGCGAGCACGCCGGGAGGCGATAGCGATCAGGCTGGCGCTGCTCTCGCGTCCGATCGCCGCCGAGATTCTCGAGCCGATGCTCGCCGCGTGGCGTGCCCTGTGTGCGCGCTCGCCGGGAGCCGCCACGGTGGTGCGATCCTCCTCGCTGGTCGAGGATCGCTTCGGTTCCAGCTTCGCCGGGCAGTTCGAAAGCTATCTGGGACTGGAAAACGAGGCCGATTTCCTGACCGCCGTGCGCGCCTGCTGGGCGGCGCTGTGGGCGCCACGGATATTGCGCTACATGCTGGATCGCGACGCGAACCCGGCGGACACGGCCATGGCCGTCCTGGTGCAACCGCTGATTGCCGCGCGCGTCTCGGGCGGGGGACTGAGCGACACGGGTGCGGGGGACATGATGATCAGCGCGACCTGGGGGCTGGGCTCGGCCATCGCCCAGGGCGAGGTCGTGCCGGATCGCTACGTGCTGAGCCGCAGCGGAGAATTGCGCAGCAGCGAGGCCGGCCGCAAGAGCCACGCCGTGGGCTGCCGGCATCATGGCGGCGCCGGAACGCAGGCCCTCGGCGATGGCGCCGCTTCGGCGCTGTGTCTCGCAGCGCCGCGCCTGACCGAGCTTGCCGGCTACCTGCAGCGCGCGCAACAGATCATGGGCAGAGCGGTCGAGATCGAATGGGCGCTCGATGACAGGGGATTCAAGCTGCTGCAGTCGCGCCCGCTGCCGCTGCTGCCGGCGCACCTTCCCGATGCGAGCTGGCTTGGTCATCCCGCGGTCCGCGGCCAGCCGGCGGGCGTGGGCTGGGGCACCGGGCGCGCCTGCGTCGTGAACTGCGAATGCGAGCTATCGCGCGTCGGTCCGGGGGACGTGCTGGTGACCAAGGTTGCAGGGCCCGCGCTGGGCCGCATCCTCCCGCGCGTGAGCGCCGTGGTCTCGGAGCTGGGCGGTAGCACCTCGCACCTGGCCTCGCTAGCGCGCGAGCGCGGCATTCCCATGGTGCTGGGCGTGCACCATGCGACGGAGCGCATTCCCGACGGCCGCCACGTTGCCGTCGACGGCGTGGCCGGCATCGTGCGCTGGATGAACTGAGTCCATGGCTGCACCGGCGAAGGTCGTGGTCACCGACTACGTCTGGGAGTCGCTGGAAGTCGAGCGCAACATCCTCGACGGTCTGGCGCAACTGGTCGCGCTGCAGACCAGGAATCCCGATGGATTCCTGGCGCAGGCGGCGGACTGCGATGCACTGCTGAACACCTATGCCGGGCCCATCACTGCCGAGGTGATCGCCTCGATGCCCAGGTGCAAGATCATTGCGCGCTACGGCATCGGCGTGGATACCATCGATCTGGCCGCTGCGACCGCGGCCGGCGTCATCGTCACGAACAACCCATCCTACTGCGTCGAGGAAGTGGCCGAGGATGCCATGGCACTGCTGCTGGCATGCGCCCGCAAGGTCGCGCTATTCGATCGGCTGGTGCGCGCTGGGCGCTGGGAGATCGCACCGGGCAAGCCCATCTTCCGCATCGCCGGCAGCACACTGGGGCTCGTGGGATTCGGCAACATCGCGCGGCAGGTCGCCATCCGTGCGGCGCCGTTCGGATTGCGCGTGCTGTACTTCGATCCCTACGTCAGGCAAGGCGAGTTCGAGGCCCCGGGAACGAAGGTCGAATTCGCCGAGCTGCTGCGGGACTCGGACTTCGTTTCGCTGCACGCTCCGCTGACCCCGCAAACTCGCAAGCTCATGAGTGATGCCGCTTTTTCCGCGATGAAGGCCACCGCGTTCCTGATCAACTGCGCGCGCGGACCGATCGTGGACAGCGAGGCACTGGTCCGGGCCCTGGACCGCCATCTCATCGCCGGTTGCGCGCTCGACACCACCGATCCCGAGCCGCTGCCCGATCCTCATCCGCTGCGGGGGCGGGACAACGTCATCGTTCAGCCCCACGCCGCCTGGTACAGCGAGCAGGCCATGACCGGCCTGCAATCGGGAGCGCCGCATGAGGTTCGCCGCGTGCTGGGCGGGCAGTGGCCGCTCAACGTCGTCAACCCGGGCGTCCGGGGACGCAGTCGAGCGGGTCTGTGAGATGAAGCTCGTTCGCTTCGGCTCCGAGGGACAGGAAAGGCCGGGACTGATGGACCCGCAGGGCCGACTGCGGGATCTGTCGGCCAAGGTACCCGACATCGATCGCGCGACCTTGAGTCCGGCGGGTCTCGCGATGTTGCGCGCCCTGGCGGTGGCAGAGCTGCCACTCGTTCCAGGCCAGCCGCGGCTCGGCGTGCCGTTGACCGGCATCAGCAAGATGATCTGCGTGGGTCTCAATTATCGCGACCACGCCGCGGAAGCGGGTATGCCGATCCCGCTCGAACCGATCCTGTTCCTGAAGGCTGTCAGCGCCATCACCGGTCCGACCGATCCGGTCATCATCCCCATCGGCTCGGTGAAGACCGACTGGGAGGTGGAGCTCGGTATCGTCATGGGCTCCGTCGCGCGCCACGTCCCAGTGCAGACCGGGCTCGACTACGTGGCCGGCTTTTGTGCCCTCAACGATATTTCGGAGCGCGAGTTCCAGCTCGAGCGAGGCGGACAGTGGGACAAGGGAAAGGGCTGCGACAGCTTCGGGCCGATTGGCCCGTGGCTGGCCACGCGCGACGAGATCCCGGATCCGCAGGGCCTGGCGCTGCAGCTTGAGGTCAACGGCCAGATCATGCAGCGCGGCAACACCCGCACCATGATCTTCGGCTGCGCGGAACTCGTAAGCTACATCAGTCGTTTCATGACGCTCCTTCCCGGCGATGTCATTGCGACCGGAACGCCGCCGGGCGTGGGACTGGGCATGAAACCGCCGTGCTACCTGAAGGCAGGAGACCGGATGCGTCTGGCCATCGAAGGCCTGGGGGTGCAAGAGCAGCAGGTAGTGGCAGCACGCTCCTGAG
>DATDHV010000149.1:0-12723 GCA_036521395.1 Steroidobacteraceae bacterium
GTGCTGCTCGCGCATGAACCAGCGCGGCTCGAAGGCGCCGATCGGCAGCAGCGCCAGTTCGGGCGCGCCGTAGCGGCGCCGCAGCTCCGCGAACCACGGCGAGTAGCCGGTGTCGCCGGCGAAATACACGCGCTGCTGCGCGCTCGCCATCCACAGCCCGCCCCACAGCGTGTGGTTGCGCGGCCCCCGGCCGCGCGTGGACCAGTGCTGCGCAGGCGTGAAGATCAGTCGCGTGCCGCGCAGCGTGGTCTGCTCCCACCAGTCGAGCTCCACCACGGGCGTGATGCCCTGCTGCTGCAGAAACGTGCCGTTGCCCAGTCCGGTGAGGAACAGCGGTGCATGGGCAGCGGCCAGGCGCTTGAGCGTCGCGACATCCATGTGGTCGAAGTGGTTGTGACTCACGAACACCAGATCGATGGGCGGCAGCGCCTCGAATGCCAGTCCCGGCGCATGCACCCGGCGTGGCCCGGCCCACTGCACCGGACTGGCGCGCTCGGAGTACACCGGGTCGGTGAGCACGTTGAGCCCCGGCAGCTGGATCAGGAAGGTGACGTGATTGATGAAGGTCAGGGAGATCTCCCCGGCTGGCTGCGCGGCGCGCACCAACGGCACGCGGCTGTTGTCCCGCCAGCCCGGCCAGGCCACGGCACGGCGCGTGAGCTGCCAGCGCAGCAGATCCACGAACGAGCGTCCCGCCGGCGCGCCCGGATTGAAGAAGCAGCGGCCGTCGAAGTGATCGCTGCGCGGGCCATGGAATCCAGGGCCGCCGCGCATCGACCGCGGCAGATGCAGCAGTTCGGCGATCAGCTCCCGGCGGCGAGTCCAGCCTGATGCCATGGGACGGCGCGCATCAATCGCGCGACACGCGCCGCGCTCGCGCGGCGAACTCCATGATGGTCTCGATCCTCACCAGGCGTTGTTCGTGGTCCTCGAGCTTCGAGATCAGTGCGGTACGGTCCTCGAGCAGCTTGTCCACGCGCTCGGTGAGCAGGATGACCTCCTTGCCGTAGCTCAGGATCTGGCTCAGCACGCTCATCGCCGCAGCCCCTTGAGGCGCGCGCCGCCGCCCGCGGTGGCCGGAGCTGCAGCGCCGAACAGCTCGGCGAACGCGACCAGCGCCTGTGGATTGTCGCGCAGCCAGCTCTCGGTATCGCGCCGCGCCCGATCGCGCACGCTGCCGTTCTCGAGCGCACGCCGCCGCAGCCGCAGCGCCACCATGTCCGCATCGATGCGCCGCAGGGCCTTGCGCAGGGCACCGTGGACCTCCGCCAGCAACTCGAGCGCCGCGGCCTCCTGCGCCGTGCGGTCGTCGGAGGCCGGGTCGTAGGCCTCGATGGCACGGCGCACGATCTCGGTGGCCGATACCTTCTGCAGCTTGCTGAGCTGGCGCAGCTTTGCCACGCTGCGGCGCGGCACCAGGTACTGTTGCCGCACCAGTTCATCCACGGTTCTATCCATGGCGGCAAGTATACACAAGCAATACACATACACAACTTATACACATGTATGCCGCCGCAGGTTCGTGGCACCATGGTGGTGCCGCCCCCGGAGAGGCCATGCGCCCGATTGCCCCGCTGTTGTTCATTCTGCTGCTGGCCGGTACCGCCGAACCGCTCGGTGCGCAGGCGCCACCGGGCCCGAGCGCGGCGCCGGCCCTGTCCATGCAGGCGGCGGTGGCGGCCGGCGGCCGGGTCCCGGTCCGGACCGTGGCGCGGCCCGTCGCTACCCCCGGCCAGGTGCTGGTGAAGCTGCGCTTCGCCGGCGTGAATCCGGCTGACTGGAAGGCGGCCTCGGGCAGGCCTGAGCAGCCCGAGCCGGCCGGCGCCGCGGCGTCGGCCGCGGCGAACATCGCTGATGAGGATACGGCCGCCGGTCCGGCTCGCGGGGCGATTCCCGGCGTGGACGGCTCGGGGATCATCGTGGCACTCGGGGCGGGCGTGCACGACTGCCGGATCGGCGAGCCGGTGATCCTCTGGTCCGCTGCACGCGGCACCTATGCGCAATACGTCGTCGTAGCGGCCGGTGCCCTGGTGCGCAAGCCCGCGGCACTGAGCTACGAGCAGGCGGCCGGCCTGGCGCACGCGGGCCTCGCGGCCTGGAACATGCTGGTGCAGAGCGCGCACGTGCGCCCGGGTGAGCACGTGCTGGTGCTCGGCGGCGCGGGCGGCGTCGGCTCGGCCGCCGTGCAGATTGCCCGGAACGAGGGCGCACACGTGACTGCGACCGGGTCGGGACGCAATGCCGCGTACCTGCGATCCCTGGGCGCCGAGCAGGTCATCGACTACACGCGCGAGCATTTCGAGGAGCAGGTGCGCGATGCCGACATCGTCGTCAACACCGTGGACGCAGACGATGCCTATCGCGGCCTCGCCGTGCTCAGGCGGGGCGGATTCCTGGTATCCGTCAACGGCCTGCCGAGGCCCGAGCAGTGTGCCGCGCGCGGCGTGCACTGCGTCGCCCGCACGCTGGGCGCGCCCGTGGGCCCGGTACTGCGGCAGCTCGCGGAGTGGTCGCGTACCGGCCGTTTCACGGTGAACATCGACCGGGTGTTCGAGCTCTCCGAGGTGGTGAAGGCCTGGGGCTACAGCCAGGCCGGCCGCACCCGCGGCAAGTCGGTGATCCGGATCGGGGACTGAGAGCGCGCCGCCCCGACTTGAGGACTCGGCGCGGCGATGTCGCTTTCTGGCGTCAACGTGCGGCCGCCTCTCTGCGTTTCTTGACATTGGCTGGCTGAAACTCCGGGAGGTGAGAGCGGTCTCGGTTATGGCCAAGACAGTTCTGGCACTCTAGGCTGTGGCAAGTTGAGGATTTGACGGGTTACCCATGAGCTACCACGTTCCCCGCACGGTCCGACCGCTTCCGGCCCTGTTGTCGCTGGCTCTGGCCGGCCTCGCATGGCCGGCTTTCGCCAGCCTGGGCGGCGATGCCGGCTCGATCAGCGCCGACAGCGCCCAGCTCGGCGGCCAGCATGCCGGCGTGTCCATGCTGCATTACGAACGGCACGACCTCACCATGGGAACGGGCAGCGTCGTGCATGAATACCTCTCTCCTGCTGGGAAGGTGTTTGCGGTCACATGGCGTGGGCCGCTGCCCCCCAATCTGCGGCAGCTGTTCGGCAACTATTTCGAATCGTTTCGCACTGCCGCTGCAACGCAGTCCCGGCCGGGCGGGCACCGCCAACTGACCATCGCCCAGCCCGACCTTGTCGTTCAGGCCAGCGGGCACCTGCGCGCCTTCCTGGGCAAGGCCTACGTGCCGAGCCTCGTGCCGCCGGACGTCTCGGTGGCCGACCTCCCATAGTCACGCCATAGCTCTGCCAACTACTCGGGCGGGAAATACGCATGCTGCGATCGCGAAGCCTTCGATGGACCTGGCTGCTTGCCGTGGCCGCGTTGAGCGCCTGCGGGGGCGGCGGTGGCTCGAGCAGTGCCGGCTCCGGCAGCGGCGGCGGCAGCAGCGGCAGCAGCGGCAGCAGTTCGTCCTCGGGCGGCGCGGTCAACAATACCGTCGCGGTGAGCATCGGGCCCGGACCTACCCACTCCAGCTCGTTCTTCAACATTCCCTACGCGACCGTCACGGTCTGCATTGCGGGCACGAACTCCTGCCAGAGCGTCGATGACGTGCTGGTCGACACCGGCTCCTATGGACTGCGTCTGCTGGCCTCGGCGCTCAACGGTTTGGCTCTCGGCCCGCAGATGGACCCCAATACCAGCGGCAATACCATTGCCGAGTGTCTGCCCTTTGCGGACGGCTACACCTGGGGGCCGGTGGCGACGGCGGACGTGACCATCGGCGGCGAGGTGGCCAGCGCCGTGCCGGTCAATATCATCGATGACACGGGCAGCTTCGCGCCAACGGTGCCCTCGAGCTGCACCAGTAATGGCGCTTCGCTGAACTCGGTCGACGATCTCGGCGCCAATGGCGTGCTCGGCGTGGGTGTGTTCAGCACCGACTGCGGTAGCTACTGTGATCAACCCGTCAGCGGTCAGTCTTCGGGCTACGTGTACTACACGTGCACGGCGAGCGCGTGCAGTCCCGTCAGGGAACCGCTGATGATGCAAGTAGTCAATCCCGTGACCCTGTTTGCCAAGGACAACAACGGCGTGATCCTGGAATTGGCCGCCATCGCTGCGAGCGGTGCCACCAGCGCGACCGGGACGCTGATCTTCGGCATCGGCACCGAGAGCAACAACGGCCTCGGCAGCGCCACCGTGCTCACCACGGACGATGCCGGCGACATCAACACCACCTTGAACGGCCAGATGCTCGCGGACGGCGGCTTTCTCGATTCCGGTTCGAACGCACTCTTTTTTCCCGACAGCAACATTCCAACGTGCTCGGGCAGCAACAACATGTTCTACTGCCCGGCCTCGACCGTGATGCTCGCGGCCACCAATTTGGGCCACAACGGTACTCAAAGCACGCTGCAGTTGCCGATCGCGCCCCTCACGAACTTCAGCAGCCAGGACTTCGCGCTCGACGATATCGGCGGACCGGCTTCCGAGATTACCGGGCTGGGCGCGCAGTACTTCGATTTCGGGTTGCCGTTCTTCTTCGGTCGGAACGTGTACACGGCCATCGAGGGCGTCCCGGCCGGCGGCACGATGGGGCCGTACTACGCCTATTGAAGTTCGGGCGGCGGGGCGCGGGCCGGCGCCATCACCCTATCTGTTTGATTATGTTCGCTTGTGCCGCAGGTCCGGTAGCATTACAACGAAACCGGCCCCGGCCCGACACTAAGCTGCACCCGGGTCGCAGTTGCATCGGCGCCAGCCGCGCCGATAAATCCCGCTAAGCTTCGCTCGCAGTCCCGCGCAGGGCGCGCGCATGCATGGATCCGACGATGGATGCGTCTGCGACCTCGAATTGCAAAGGGAACGAGGAATGTCCGATCTGTCCGCCCGCCGTGCGCTCCTGGCACTGGCAGTGCTTTTGTTCTGGCTGAGCTCGCCGGCGGCGCGCGCGCAGGCGGCGCCCGATACCACCTCGACACCGCCTGCCCTGGCAGCCGACGGCACGGCCGCGCAGGCGGCCAATACCATGCAGGAGGTGGTGGTCACAGCCGAGCGCCGCGAGACCGACCTGCAGAAAACGCCGCTGGCCATCACCGCCCTGCCGCAGGCGGCCCTGGATGAATCCAACATCCTCGATGCCGCAGGCCTCAACGGCTACGTGCCAAGCCTGAATGTCACGCGCAGCGGCGGCTTCGAGACGGTCGTGACCATCCGCGGCGTGGGTTCACAGACGCCCGAGAACCAGCCGGCGACTGACCCCGGCGTGTCGCTGTTCATCGACGGGGTCTACATGGCGGATGACATCGCCATGGACCAGAGCTTCTTCGACCTCGACAGCGTCGAGGTTCTGCGCGGCCCGCAGGGCGTGCTCTACGGCGTGAGCTCCACCGGCGGCGCCGTCAACCTGGTCACCCGGCAGCCGGAGCTCGCGACTTTCGGCGGCTCCGGCGATGTGAGCCTGGGCAATTTCAATTATCACCGTGAGCGTGCCGAGCTGAACATTCCGATCGGCGACACCCTCGCGGTGCGCATGTCGGCGCAGAAACTCGATCACGACGGCTACACTACCGACACCCTCGCGAGCGGCTACAAGCTCGATGACGCGCACGACACCAGCAGCAAGATCGCCCTCAAGTGGCAGCCGGCGGGGAATTTCTCGGCCACGCTGACCGGGCAGTGGTACATCGCACAGGACGATGGCGCGGCGCAGAAATCGATCGCCGATCCGAATCCCGATCCGCGCGTGCTGACCCAGGACTTCCTGCCGAAATTTGCTCTGGATACCCAGCTCTATCATCTGAATCTCAAATGGGATTCCCCGTGGCTGAGCATCAGCTCCGTCAGCGCCTATCAGGGGCTGCAGAACGACCTGGCCATGAATGCGACCTTCAGCAGCTTTGCGCTGTATCCGGGCTTCTACAACGATGTTCCCGAGTGGACGACCCAGGTGAAATCCTATAGCGAAGAACTCGACCTGCTCTCCCCCCAGGGCTCGAAGCTCGACTGGATCGGCGGCGTCTTTCTCGAGCGCAGCACCACAAATACCTTCGTGATCGAGTATGAAGGCAACACCCCCAACCCCGACTTGAGCGTGCCGGCAGATGTCGAGGAGAACCCGCCGTCCAACCTGGCCTACGGCAACTCCACCGACGACGTGCGCACCTCGGTCGAGCCGTTCCTGCAGGCAACCTATCCGCTCTCGAGCGCGCTGCGCGCGACCGTGGGCGGACGCTACAACTACGAAGCGCACCAGCATCACAACATCAACTTCAACGAATTCGGTGCGAACTCCGTCAACATGGCCAGCGTCGTGAACAGCACCTACGAGACGCACGTTCCGACCTGGCGCGCCGAGCTGCAGTACGACCTGACGAGCGACAGCATGCTCTACGGCAGTTTCTCGCGCGGCTACAAGCCCGGCGGCGTCAACGGCAATCCGCGCGCGGCACTGGTGCCGCTGACCTTCCTGCCCGAGACCAACACGGCGTTCGAACTTGGCTCGAAGAACTTCGTGCTCGACCGGACCCTGCGCGCGAATGTGGCGGCGTTCTACTATCTCTACCGCGACATGCAGTACATCGAGGCCGACCCGGTGCCGTTCGACCAGGGCATGGCCAACATTCCGTCGATTCGCATCTGGGGCGGCGAGGCCGAAGTGGCTTACCTGGGGCTGCACAATCGCCTGCATCTGAACGCCAATCTGACCGCCGAGAGCGGCGCGGTCCAGGGCGATACGCACGCCCTCGACTCCACCGTGGTCAATCCTTTCTACGGCGCGCCGGTGTGCGCTTCGAACGGACAGTTCTTCAATCCGGTCTGCTGGGCGGCCATCATCGCCGGGGCCAGGAACATCGAGGGCAATCAGCCGCCGGACATGCCGCGCCTGTCCGGCTCGGCCAGCGTCTCGTATGATTTCCGGCTGCCGCGCGGCACCCTGTCGCCGCGGTTCGAGTACGTGTACCGCGGTTCACTGTGGGCTCGCATCTTCAACGAGCCCACCATCGACCGGATCGGCGCGTACGAGCTCTGGAACGTCAATCTGAGCTACGTGCCGGACGGCAGCAATTTCACGCTGTCGCTCAGCGCCACCAATCTCGCCAACACGCCGGGTGTGAACTCGCGCTATACCTCGCCGTACGAGTCCGGAGTCACGAGCCAGGAATACATCGCGCCGCGCCTGATCATCGGCAGCATCGCGTATCACTTTTGAGCCGACTCAGTTTTCATCGAAAGCCGTGTTCGTCGTGAGCGCGATCCAGGCGTCGATTTCCGCAGCTTGCTGCTGCAGCTTGCGCTGCACATAGCCCAGGGCATCGGTGCCGAGCAACAGCCGCCGCGGCGGATGCGGCGCATCGGCGACCGCCAGGATGGCCCGAGCCGCCCTGGCCGGGTCGCCGGGCTCGCGACCGGCGTGCTCGGCCAGGATCCGCCGGTTGGCGCCCACGGTGGCCTCGTAACCGGCAATCCGGCGTGCGCTCTCGGCGCGCGAGCGTCCGGAAAAATCGGTGCGCAATGCGCCCGGCTCGATCAGCGTGAGGTGAATGCCGAGCGGCGCGACTTCCTGCGCCAGGGTCTCTGACAGGCCCTCGAGCGCGAACTTGCTGGCCGAGTAGATGCCCAGCGCCGGCCAGCCCACCAGGCCCGAGACCGAGGAGATGTTGATGATGCGTCCGGCGCGCCGGGCGCGCAGGAAGGGCAGCGCTGCCTGCATGACGGCCACTGCGCCGAACACGTTGACCGCGAACTGCGCGCGGATTTCATCCAGGCTCGCTTCCTCCACGCCGGCCACCAGACCATAGCCGGCATTGTTCACGACCACATCGATCGGCCCGGTCTCCGCTTCGCTGGCCGCCACGGTGGCGCGCACCGCCGCCTCGTCGGTCACATCGAGCAAGCGAGCGATCGCGGTTCCGGATGCGCCGCGCAGGAACGCGCTGCGCGCCGCCTCGGTCCGGACCGTGCCGGTGACGCGGTCGCCCCGCCGCAGCACCGACGCCGCCAGCGCGCGACCCAGCCCCGAACTCACGCCGGTGATCAGCCAGTGTTTGCCCGCACCGGCGGAATGGGATGTCGGCTGCATGGGACTGCCGGCTTCGTCAGGCCGCGGAGCTCGGCCGCGGCGGCCGCATCGCCGTGGCGATCACGACCAGCAACAGCAGCAGCACCGCATAGCCCTGGAACAGGCGCGCAAAGCCGCCGAAGGCATCGGCTATGAGTCCGCCGGCGATCGGCCCGATCATGGCGAGGGTCGTGATCAGATTGAACGCACCGTAGATCTCGGGATTGTCGGACGGCCCGAAATAGTTCACGAGCAGCACGGTCGTGGCCAGCAGGCACATGCCGAAACCGAAGCCCTCGGCGACGGCGAAGATGCCGATCGGGAGCCAATGGGCCGCAACCGAAAGCGCGCTCATCCCGATGGCTTCGGCGGCCAGCGCGAACACCAGCAGCCACTTGGGGTCGATGCGCGTGGCGAGCGCGCCGCCGAGCGCACGCGAGAGTGCGCCGACCGCCCCCACCGCGCTCAGCACCGCGGCCGACACGGCGGCCGATACGCCGAGCGTGCCCATGTGCGCGACCGCCCAGCTACTCGTGGTGAGGATGCACAGCAGCGTCGCGGTCATGGCGGCCGAGATCACCCAGTACTGAGGCGTGCGAACGGCGTCGCGAAAACGCCAGTCGTCGCGGGTGCGGTAGACGTGGGCGGAGGTTGTCTCCTTCGGCCGCAGGTCAGCCCCGCCCGCGGTGCCCGCCGGGGCCGGTGGGCTGCGGACGAAGGCGAGCGCCAGGCCGGTCAGCGCCAGCATGGCCGCCGCCATGGCCCACCAGTACAGCCGCCACGAGTGCGTGGCGGCCATCGCGCCGTTGGCCACGAGCGGCCCGGCCACATTACCCAGTCCGCCAAGGGTCATGTACGCGCCGATCATCGCGGAACGCTTCTCCGGCATCCAGCCGGTCAGGAGATACACGGCCGGTACCGTGGCGCAAGAGGCGAATCCGAGCCCGAGCAGGGCAGTGGCGATAAGATAGCCGTAGAAACCATGGATCAGGGCGAGCAGTCCGAAGCCGGCCGCCATGACCGCGCCGCCGATGCCATAGGTGGCCGTGATGCCCAGTCGGCGCAGTAGCCAGGCGGGCACCGTGCTCGCCAGCCCCACCGTGAGTGCGAACAGCGAGAATCCCGCGCCTGCCTGCGACCAGGACCAGGTCAGATCCCTGATCATGTACGGCAGCACCACGCCCAGCGAGCTGAAGGTGCTGCCGGAAATCAGAAAATAGATCGCGCTGATGACCGCGAACAGCGCCCAGCGCGTGCTGCGCGCGGCCGGCGCCACCGCGCGAACCGCGTGGCTACTGGACACGGAATGTTTCCATTTCCCTCGACGGCGGCAGCTTAACACCTGCGGTTGGAACCATTACGCCCGGCGCGGTTGCGCTGGCGAGGCCCTCGAGCGTCACGATGCCGAAGGTATCGGTGCGGCTCGGAAACACGAATACGTCTGCGCCGGTCCATCGCCCACGATCAGCTTGGTGCCGGGCAGAGCCGGGCGCAGATCAGAACGTCGACCGGCGGCAGGATTTATGACAGGCTGAGGCATGCACGTGTTTCGCTTTCTGATACCGGCCATGTGGCTCGCGTGGCTGGTCTTTTGGCGCATTTCCGCGGCCGATGTGAAGGCCACGCAACGCTTCGAGCCGGCGTGGTCGCGGGCGCTGCACTTTGTGCCGCTGCTGCTGGCAGCCATTCTGCTCGCCATCGCTCCCGAGCCCCACGGCGGCTGGCTATTCCAGCACTTCCTGCCGCGCGGGGCCGCGAAGTTCTGGACCGGCGCGGGGCTCACGGCCGCCGGCATCGCCTTCGCCTGCTGGGCGCGCGTGCACCTGGGCCGCAACTGGAGCGGGGCGGTGAGCGTCAAGCAGGATCACGAGCTCATCCGCAGCGGGCCCTACGCGCTGGTGCGCCATCCGATCTACAGCGGCCTGTTGCTCGGCGTGCTCGGGACCGTCATCGCGCTGGGGCAGTGGCGCGGGGTGCTGGCGCTGGTGATCGTGCTGCTGGCGCTGTGGCGCAAGCTGCGGCTCGAGGAGCGCTGGATGAGCGAGACCTTCGGCGAGAAGTATCAGCGCTATCGCGAACACACCGCGGCGCTGATCCCCTACCTGCTCTAGGGCGGCGGCGTGAGCGGCGAGACGCCGATGAGCAGCACGTGCAGCCGGGCGATGAACAGCACGTACAGCCCCAGCCCGAGTACCACGGCAATGACGTCGTTGTAGCGCGAGGGCGTACGGCGCCGCGGCAGCGTGCTGCGGCGGCGCTTGAGCGAGATGCGGTCGACCACCGCCCACAGAAGGAACGAGCCGAACAGCAGCACATCGGGCAGCGCGCCGACGGCCAGCAGGTGTGCCGTGGCCCACAGCTTGACTGCGGCGAGCATGGGGTGCTGCACTTTCGCCTGGATCGCGCCCGGCAGGTAAGCGGCCAGCAGCAACGGAAACACCGGCAGCATCAGCAGGAAGCTCACGTGTCGCAGCCACCCCGGTGGTACATACAGCACCACGGGGGCTTGCCGGGCGTGCGCGAACCCGAGACAGATCAGGACGAAGCCCACGGCGCTGAGCAGCGCGTACAGACCTTTCCACCTTCCGGCGCCGACCAGCAGCAGCATGCGCTCGCGCCAGTACGGCGCCAGGATCGACACCGAGTGCAGGCCGAAGAACACCACGAGTCCAACGATCAGCGTCAGCATCATATAATCCTCTTCCCCCGCTGGTGCCCCATGATGCACCTTGGCGGGTGCGAATTTCCAAGCGCAGGAGTCCGGATGGGAGCAGCGACCCTGAGGTCGGCCGGGATGGCCGCGGCAACCGCCGCGGCGGCGCTTGCCCTCTGCGGCCTGCCATCGTTGGCCTCCGCCGCGCCATTTCGCATCGAATTGCCGACCGTAGCCGCCACCGGGACGCTCGCCGATGAGCAGGTCTACGACGGCTTCGGCTGCCACGGCGGCAACATCTCCCCGGCCGTGAAGTGGCGCGGCGCCCCCGGCGGCACCCGCAGCTTCGCGGTGACGCTGTACGACAGGGACGCGCGCCAGGGCTCGGGCTGGTGGCACTGGGTGGTGTACGACATTCCCGTCACGGTCAGTGAGCTGCCGGCGCATGCCGGCGATGCCGGCGGCCGGCGGCTGCCGCCAGGGGCTGTGCAGGGGCGCTCGGATTTTGGCACGGCTGCGTTTGGCGGCCCGTGCCCGCCGCCCGGTGACAAGCCGCACCGCTACGTGTTCACGGTGTACGCACTCCGCAGCGCGAAGCTAGCCGCGCCCGCCGGCAGCGGCGCGGCCCAGGTCGGCGCGCTGCTGAAGGTCCTGCAGCTCGCGAGCAGCAGCGTGACGGCGTACTACGGCCGCTGAGTGCCGCGATCCCATGATCGACCTTCAGCGATTCGCCGCCGCATGCGCGGCCGCCGCGCTGTGCATGCTGCTCGGCACGCCGCTCGCATCGCCTGCGGCTGGCGGTGCGCCGCCGGAGGTGCTCGCCGCCATGCGCAGCGTGCGGCTGCGAGGCTGCGACAGCCGTGCGGGCCTGACGCTACCCCTGCGCTCGAACGCAGCGCTCAACGGCGCCGCGGCGCTGTGGTCCCATGGCCTGCAGCTCAAGGCCGCCATCGCCCGCTCCGGTTACCGCGACGATGAGTCCGCCGGCCTGCACTTGCGCGGCGACGCCCGCGTGCTCGAGAGCGCGCTGACGCGCCAGCTGTGCGCGCCGCTGGCCAATCCCGCCATGACCGACGCCGGCGTCTTCGCGCGCGACGGGGAAGACTGGATCATTGTGGCGGCGCCGTTTTCGGCGCCCTCGCCCGCAGCCGCAGCCGGCGCAGATGCCGAGGTGTTGCGACTGGTGAATGCCGCGCGCGCCGATGCGCGCCGATGCGGCGCGCGCCTCATGACCGCAGCGGCGCCGCTGCGGCCGAACGCCGCCTTGAACCGCGCTGCGCTGGCGCACGCGCAGGACATGGTCCGCCAAGACTACTTCGAGCACACCGGCTACGACGGCAGCAATCCGGCGCAGCGCATCGCCGCGGCCGGCTACCGCTACCGGCTGGCTGGAGAGAACCTGGCCTTAGGTCCCCAGACCGCACGCGAGGCCGTACGAGGATGGCTGTCGAGCCCCGCTCACTGCCAGAATCTCATGGATCCGCGCTTTGCCGACACCGGCGTGGCGGTAGCAGCCAGCCGCAGCGGCGCGCCCCGTATCTACTGGGTGCAGGAGTTCGCGGCCACCCGCTGACGCGTGCAGCCGCGGTAACTCTGCCACCCCCGGCGCGCGGCGCTCAGTTGCGCGGTTGCGGCGTCACGCGCAGATACGGCTTGATCTCCTTCCATCCGGCCGGAAACAGCTTCTTGGCATCATCGTTCGTGACCGAGGTGACGATGATGACATCCTGTCCCTGCTTCCAGTTCACCGGCGTGGCGACCTTGAATTGATCGGTGAGCTGCAGTGAATCGATCACGCGCAGGATCTCGTCGAAATTGCGTCCCGCGCTGGCCGGATAATTCAGCGTCAGTCGGACCTTCTTCTTCGGATCGATCACGAACACGCTGCGCACGGTGAAGCGATCGCTGGCATTGGGGTGAATCATGCCGTACAGGTTGGCCACCTTGAGGTCCGGATCGGCGATCATCGGAAACTCGACCTTGGTCCCCTGCGTCTG
>DATDHV010000150.1:0-16581 GCA_036521395.1 Steroidobacteraceae bacterium
GGCTGCTGCTGCACACGGGCGAGCTGTACCGCCCGAGCACGATCGAGCGGGCGCGCACCGATCTGCTGTCCCTCGGGGTGTTTTCGGGCGTGACGGTGCATTCGAGCAAGGAGCCCGACGACCAGGGTCGCCTGCCGCTGAGGTTCGAGTTCCAGGAGCGATCGCGTCACGCAGTCACGGTGAACGCCGCCTTTTCCAGCGATCTGGGGGGCAGCTTTGGCACTACTTGGTCGGACCGCGACCTGTTCGGCAATGCCGAGCAGCTCAATCTGTCCGCCAGCGCCATCAACGTGGGCGGCAACGCCACCACGGGTCTGGGCTACGATCTGGTCGCGCAGCTGATCAAGCCCGATTTCCTGCACCGCGACCAGTCGCTGCAATACAGCCTGAGTGCGCTCAAGCAGGACCTCATCGCCTACGAGCAGACCGCGGCGACCGGGGGCGTGTCCCTGAACCGCAAGCTCTCATCGGTCTGGAACGTGAGCATCGGATTGAATCTGGAACAGGAGCACATCCTGCAGGAGGGTGCCGCCTGTGTGCCACCGGTGCCCGCGCCGGTGTCGCCGGCAGCCCTGGCCATCGACTGCGCGAAAGTGCCGCACAATTATTCGCTGTTCGCGATGCCGCTCACGGCCAAGTACGACAGCACCGACGTGCCCAACCCACTCGCCGACCCGCTGCACGGCCTGCGGGCGGTGCTCACGGTGACACCGACCGAATCGCTCGGCAATGCGCGCGCCGTGCCGACCCAGATGCCCGGCAGCGCCGGCGCGACCGGGGGCGCTGGCGCAAACGGCAGCGCGGGCGCGACCGGCAGTACCACCTTCCTCATCATGCAGATCACCGCCGCGACCTATTTCGATCTCGAACGCCTGGGCTGGACGGAGCGCGGCCGCAGCGTGATTGCGCTGCGCGCCCTCGGCGGCCTCGCGGTCGGTGCCAGTGAGTTCGGTCTGCCCCCGGACCAGCGCTTCTACGGCGGCGGCAGCCTGACGGTGCGCGGTTATCCCTATCAATCGGTCGGGCCGCAATTCATCGACAGCAACCCGATCGGCGGCACCGCCATCGAGGCCGCGGGCGCGGAATTGCGTCAGCGCATCGGTGAGCATTTCGGGACGGTGCTGTTCGTCGATGTCGGCCAGGTGACGGCGACCACGCAGCCGTTTCAGGGCCGGCTCAGCGTGGGCTACGGTACCGGGTTGCGCTATTACACGCCGATCGGGCCGATTCGCCTGGATCTCGGGTTCCCGAGCAGCCGTCCGCCCGGTGGTATACCGTTCGTCGAGATCTATGTCGGCTTGGGCCAGGTGTTCTGATGCGACGCCGCTACCGTGTGCTGCTCGGGATCGCGATACTGTTGATCGCGCTGCCCGTGCTGCTGATGGGCTTCGCGTACTGGGTCGGCAACAGCGCCACCGGGCGCGATTGGATCGAGCGCGGCACGGCGCGACTGAGCAGCGGCCACGTTCAGCTTCGAGGCCTGGGTGGGCGCTTTCCGCAGCAGCTCGAGTTGGCACATCTGGAGTTGCGCGACACGCGCGGGCTGTGGCTCACCATCGACGGCCTGCAAATGGATTGGTCGCCGCTCGAGCTGCTGTCTTGGCGTGCGAGCGTGCAGCGGCTGCAGGCTGCGCGGGTGAATATTGCGCGCGCGCCCGCGTACGAGCACCCCGAGGAGCCAAGGCGGCACGCCTGGCATTGGCCGCACGCCGAGCTCGAGCGGCTCGAGGTCGCGCGGTTGGAGCTGGGCGCGCCGCTGACCGGTAAACCGGTAGCACTGCAGATCAACGGCAGCGGGACCTGGTTCTCGCTGCGTCGCGTCTCGCTGCAGCTGCTAGCGCACCGGCTCGATGAGGTGCCTTCGACGTATCGCGCCGCGTTACGGTTCGGCGACAGCCGGTTGCAGGGCGAGATCGAACTGCAAGAGGACCGGGACGGCCCACTCGCGCACCTGGTGCAGCTCCCCTCGATCGGCGCGCTGTCGATTCATCTGCTGCTCGACGGGCCGCCCGAGGCGGTCGGCGCTACTCTTCACGCGCAAGCCGGGGACCTGCGCGCCGATGTCAGTGGCACGGTGAATCTGCAGAAGCGCGCTGCATCCCTGCGGGTGGCGGTGGACGCGACTGCCATGACGCCGCGACCTGGATTGTCATGGCAGGGTCTGCACCTGCAGGGTGAGTGGACGGGTCCGTTGGCCACGCCGCTCACCACCGCGCAACTCGAGGTTACCGGGCTCGAGGTGCCGGGGCTCGAATTCAAGAGCGTCACCGCGCAGCTCCAGGGCCACTCCGGAGCGTTGACGCTCGCGGGCAGTGTCGGCGGCCTGAAGCTGCCCGGCCCGTTCGGCGCATTGCTGGCCGATTCACCGATTGCGGTGCACGCGAGCATGCGCCTCGATGAGGCCGGTCGCCCGCTGGATTTCACTCTCGCTCATCGACTGCTGCGGGCGCGCGGACGGTGGAGCGGTGGCAACCCGGGCGGCGGCGCTGTCACCGCCGATGTGCCCGATCTCAGGCCGCTTGCCGCGCTCGCACACCTGGATCTATCGGGGCAGGGGCGGGTGCAGGCACAACTGCGCCACGGTGGTGACTCCTGGCAGCTCCAGCTGAGCAGCGCGCTGGCGTGCACCGATGGCCATGCGGGTGTGGCCACGCTGTTCGAGCCGCAGACCCGAATTGCCGCAGCGATGACGTTCGGCGGCAGCGGCACGCAGTTCCAGCACGTGCAGTTGAGTTCCAATCGCATGCGGGCCTCGGCGCATGGCCGCTACCAACACGGCGCCATGGATCTGGCGTGGAGCCTGGCACTGCCCGATGTCTCCGCGCTCTGGCCGCGGCTGACCGGCAACGCCAGCGCCCAGGGTCACATCCAGGGTCAGGCGCCGCGGCTTGCCCTGGCCGCGGACATCGACGGACAACTGGGCGTGATGGGCTCGAACAGCGGCGCAGTGCACCTGATTCTGCGCGCGCGCGATGTGCCACAGCGGCCGGTCGGCCAGCTACAGCTCGCCGGAACATTCGACGACGCGCCGCTGGTGCTCGAGGCGAGCGTGCAGGGCGCAGCCGACGGCTCCCTCGAGGCGCAGATCGAGCGCGCGGGTTGGAAGAGCGTTCACGCACAAGGCGGCCTGACCTTGCCGGCCGGAACGCGCGCCGCGGTGGGTCATCTCGCACTGAGCATGGAGCACCTCGAGGATCTGGATCATCTGCTCGGGCGGCAACTGCTGGGCAGCGTGGATGCGCAGGCCGAATTCGACGCCACCACGCCAGGTGGGCGAGTGCGGGTGCGCGTGAGCGCGAAGGATGTCGGAGTGCCGGCGCAGCAACTCGCGATGCTGCAGGTGTCGGGGGAAATCGACTCGCCGGCCACTCATCCGACCCTCGACCTGCAGCTCACCACCCAGGCGCAGATGCGCGGCGTGCCGGTGCACGCGCAGGCGCAGATGCGCGGCCCGCTCGAGGCCGTGGCGCTGCGCCTGGAGGCCGGCAGCGAAGGCGACCAGACCACGCAGACCAGCCTCATCACCACGGCCATCCTCGACGACGCGCAGCGCGAGGTGCGCGTCAAGACATTGCAGGTGCACTATCGCGATCAGACTGCGCACCTGCTGGCGCCGGTGCTTTTCAAATTCGCGGACGGCTTTGCGCTCGAGCGGCTGCGCATCGGGGTGGGCAAGGGCATTCTGCAGATCGAGGGACGGCTGACTCCGGCGCTCGAGCTGAGCGTGAGCCTGAACGATGTAACCCCCGAGCTGCTGCATCCGTGGCTGCCGGACGTCGATGCCGACGGCCGGCTGGACGGCGAAGCCGCGCTGCACGGCACTCTGGCGCTGCCCACCGGCACCGTGCAGCTCAAGGCCGCCGGCCTGCATGCACGCAGCGGCTCCGCGCGGGCGCTGCCCGCCGGGCAGGTGAACCTCCAGGCACAGCTCCAGGCCACGGTGGCGCAACTGACGATCCAGTGCAGCGCCGGGGAGCGGGTGCAGCTTCACGCCACCGGCCAGGCGCCGCTGAACCGCACCGCGCCCATCGCCCTGAAGATCAACGGTACGTTCGATCTGGTGCAGCTCAATCCCATACTCGAGGCGAGCGGTCAGCGCCTGCTCGGGCAGATCAAGCTCGATGCCGACATCGGCGGCACGATGAGTGCGCCGCAGGCCCGCGGCAGCGTGCTGCTCACGGGCGGGGACGTGCAGGATTATCCGCGTGGGCTGCACCTGACCAACATCAGCGCCACGCTCGCGGCCGACGGCGAGCAGGTGCGGCTGCAGCAGTTCGTAGCCCATGCCGGCACGGGCACGCTCTCGGCCAGCGGCACCATGGGTCTGACCGGCGGGTGGCCGCTGAACCTCAAGCTCGAAGCCCATGACGCGCAGCCCCTGAGCAGCGACCTGGTGACTGCCAACGTGAACATGGATTTTGCCGTCACCGGTGAGCTGCGCCGTCGAGTCGAGGTTGAGGGCCGCCTGCACATCAACCACGCCGATCTCAATATTCCCAATGCTCTGCCCCCGAGCGTGGCGGTGCTCGACGTGCGCCGGCCCGGGCAGCAAGCGGCGCCCGAATCGGCCAACTGGGGCGGCATCGTGCACCTGAATTTCTCGGTCGATGCGCCACGGGCGATCTTCGTGCGCGGTCGCGGCCTGAACGCGGAAGTCGGCGGTGAGCTGCACGTGGGCGGCCGGAGCGATGAGCCGAACATCAGCGGCGGCTTCGACCTGCGCAGCGGCACGATCAATCTCGCCGGCACCACCCTGACCTTTACCAGCGGCAAGTTGAGCTTCAACGGCACCGGCGTGAAGCACAAGATCGACCCGACGCTGGACTTCACGGCCACCAGCACGGCCGGCGGCGTCACCTCGACGTTGAACATCGGCGGCTACGCGGACGCGCCGGTGATCACCCTCAGCAGCACGCCGGAGATGGCGCAGGACGAGATCCTGTCGCGGCTGCTGTTCGGGGTCAGCGTAACGCAGCTATCGACGCTGCAGATCGCGCAGATCGCCGCGGCACTTGCGACCATGAGCGGGGTTGGCGGCGGCGGTTTCAATCCCGTGAATGCCGTGCAGCGCGCGCTGCGCCTCGATCGGCTCGCCATCAGTGGCAATACCAACGGTGGTGCGCCAACCTCCGGCACCACCCCCGTGCAGGGCACCAACACCGGCGCGATCATCGAAGCCGGGCGGTACGTCTCCAGCCGCGTCTATGTCGGTGGCCGGCAGTTCACGACCGGCACCACACAGGCTGAAGTCCAGGTCGATCTGACCAAGGGCCTCAAGATACAGACCACTCTCGGCACCGGAGGCGGCACGGTGCAGGGCGTGACGCCGCAGAATGACCCCGGCAGCAGCATAGGCTTGAGCTACCAGTTCGAGTACTGAGCCCGGTTCGCTGCTACGCCGGCGGCACAGTACGGCGCGGCGCGGCGCGGCGCGACGCAGGAACGCGTCGGTGCCATACTGCGGGTACACCGGCCACGGCCAAGGGGCTCTCATGCCAACCAATCCGTTGAATCGTCTCGCGGCCCTCGGTCAGTCCGTGTGGCTCGACTACATCCACCGTGACCTCTTCGACAGCGGCCGACTGCGCGCGCTCATCGAGCAGGACTCGCTGACGGGAATGACATCCAATCCCGCGATCTTCGAGAAGGCGATTGCCGACAGCGCAGCCTATGACGAGCAGATCTCGACGCTCAGCGAGGCCGGGAGCGACACCGGTGCGATCTACGAGGCACTGAGCCTTCAGGACGTGCAGCACGCTGCGGATGAATTTCGTGGGGTATTCGATGCCAGCGGCGGCAACGACGGCTACGTGAGCCTGGAGGTCAATCCGCACCTCGCGCACGACAGCGCCGGCACCGTCGTCGAGGCGCGGCGGCTATGGGCAGCCTTGAACCGGCCCAACGTGTACGTCAAGGTGCCCGGCACGCGCGCCGGACTCACGGCCATCCGCGAACTTACCGGCGAGGGCATCAGCATCAATGTGACGCTGTTGTTCTCCCTGCCGCGCTATCGCGAAGTCATCGACGCCTATCTGTCCGGACTGGAGTCGCGCCTCGCCCGCGGCCTGCCGGTGGTGGCGGTGTCGTCGGTGGCGAGTTTTTTCATCAGCCGCATCGATGCGGTCGTGGATCCGATGCTCGATGCGCTGGTGGCGGCCGGCGATTCGCGGTCGGAGCGCGCCCGGGCACTGCGCGGCGAGGTGGCCATCGCCAGTGCGCGGCTGGCCTATCAGATTCACCGGCAGGTGTTCGCGCACGAGCGCTTCACCGCGCTCGAGGCGCGCGGCGCGCGGGTGCAGCGGCTGCTCTGGGCCAGCACCAGCACCAAGGATGATCGCTACAGCGACGTCAAGTACGTCGAGGCCCTGATCGGCCCGAATACCATCGACACCATGCCGCTCGAAACGCTGGCCGCGTATCGCGATCACGGCCAACCGCGGGCCCGCCTGCTCGAGCAGGTGGAGCAGGCCGGCGCGGTGCTCGACGAACTGCCGCGGCTCGATGTGGATCTGCAGGCGGCGACGCAGCGGCTCGAAGACGAGGGCGTGCAGAAATTCAATCAGCCGTTCGACAAGCTGCTGCAGGCCATACAGGGAAAGCAGCGCGAGGCCGGCGCCCGCGGCCGCGGCGGTGCGCGCACCGCCTCGCGGCAGAGCCAGGGCCAGCGCTGAGCGAGCGAGGTGCATCCGGCCGCGGGCCGCGGTTTCAATCTGGCGGCCGGCGCCTACGAGCGCGGCCGGCCTGACTATCCCGAGGCCCTGCAAAGCTGGCTATCCCATACCCTCGGGCTGCAGCCCGGCGCCACGGCGCTCGATCTGGGCGCAGGCACCGGCAAATTCACGCGCGTCCTGCGCCGCACCGGCGCCCGCGTCATTGCCGTCGAGCCGGTAGCGGCCATGCTCGCGCAGCTCAGCCGCGCACTGCCCGAAGCTCTCGCGCTTGCCGCCACGGCGCAGCGCCTGCCTTTCAGCTCGGGCGTGGCCGAGGCGGTGACCTGTGCCCAGGCTTTCCATTGGTTCGCCGATGCTGAGGCGCTCGCGGAGATCCACCGCGTGCTCAAGCCGCGCGGCAGGCTTGGACTGGTATGGAATGTTCGTGACGAAACGGTGCCGTGGGTGGCGGCCATCACCGAGCTCATGCGCCCGTACGAGCGCGGCACACCGCGCTTTCACAGCGGCGCGTGGCGGCTCGTGTTTCGCGGGCAGCCGTTCGGGGATCTGGCGCAGAGCAGCTTCGCCTACCAGCACGTGGGGCCGCCGCAGACCGTGATCGTCGATCGCGTGCTCTCGGTCAGTTTCATCGCGGCGCTTCCCCCGGAGCGGCAGCAGGCGCTGAGCGCGCAGTTGCGCGAGCTCATAACGACGCATCCGGATCTCAGGGGCCGCGATCGGATCGCATTCCCCTACCGGACCCAGGCTTTCTGTTGCAGCCGAATGCCGGGCTGAGGCCGGATGTTGCCCTCAGCGCCGCGCCGGTTGCGTGCTCTGCGCCGCGCGCAGTGCCGAAATCAGGCCGCGGACGCCGCGATCGATGAGCGTGAGCGTTTGCGCGAAATCGGCCGCATCGCCGTAGTACGGATCGGGTACGTCGCGCAGCGCCTGGTCGGGCGCGAAGTCGAGCAGTCGGCAGACCTTGGCCCTATATGAGCGCGGCGCCAGCGCGAGCGCATCGCGGCGATTGCGCTCGTCCATGACGATGATCCAGTCGAAGCGCTCGAAGTCATCGGCCCTGAGACGGCGTGCGCGCAGGCCGGCCATGTCCATGCCCCGCAAACGCGCGGCCTGCTGCGAGCGCGCATCGGGAGGCGCACCGAGGTGGTAGTCGTGGGTGCCGGCCGAGTCGATCTCGAGCAGCAGCTCGGGCGCCAGAGTCGGCGCCAGCCGTCGAAGTACGGCCTCGGCCGTGGGCGATCGGCAGATATTGCCCATGCAGACGAACAGCACCGCCGCCTTGCGCCGGTGCTGATCGCCTGGAGGATTACCTGACGCTATAGCCCCGGCCCTCGAGGCAGGCAGTCTGCGCTCGCAACTCCTCGTTGCCGTTGCCCGCCCTGGGCGCATTGGCTTCATTCGGGGCGGCGCCTGCAGCACTGAGGGCACCCACAGCGCTCGGCGCGCCGGCGGTGCCGGCAGAAGCGCCAGGCGGCGGGGGGGCGCCGACCTGCGAGGCCGCCCAGGCACGGCATTCCTGCCTGTCACGCGCCTGCTGCGCCGCGCTCTGGCCATTGCGGGGATAGGCGAAGAGTTCCTCGTTGCCCGGCTGCGAGCCGACCTGATTCGCGATCTGGGGTGGCGGGGTCACGACCTGGTAGCCGCCCGCGGTGCCATTCCAGACGTAATAAGAGTCATCCGCATAATAGTAGGGCACGCCATCCCACCAGTAGGTGGAGTAGTAGAGGGGCAGCGTTGCCAGGAACAGGCCGTAGCCGGGCCAGCCCCACCAGCCGTAACCGAAGCCGCCGCGCCAGCCATAGCCGCGAAAGCCGTAACCGCCGTGCCAGCCGTAACCGCCGCGCCAGCCATAGCCGCCGTGAAAGCCATAGCCGCCGTGAAAGCCGCCGCCCGCGCGAAACGCGCCGCCGTGACCGCCGATGCTGCCGCCGAAATGACCCGCCGCGCCGGCCAGGTTGGGGGCGCAGACGAGCAATCCGCCGATCAGGGCCGCGCTGAGCGCTTTCCATGCCCTGGGTACCCGTGGCGTGTTCATGGTTGACCTCACGGCCATTCGGCCTCTACCAGCACTACCGATATTAACGCGCGGCAAGCCAAACGGCGCACGCCTGCCCCGCAAGATCGCGCTGCCGTTATGTCTGCTGCGGCATCGTGAACGCAGCGGCGGTGCCGGCCGGGCCGCACAGGAACCACCCGGTCCCGGGCTGGGCAGCGAGGTTCTGCTCTGCAGCATAACGGACCGCGGTGCGGAAGCCTCCGGTGGACAGATTAAAGGTGATGCGGACCTGGTCGAAGCCGAGCATGTCGCGCCGCAATGGAAACAGCGCCTTGAATACCGCTTCCTTGGCGACGAAGCATAGCTTCGCATGGTCCATGCCCAACGCGGCGAACTCCGCCGCCTGGGCGGTCTCATCGGCGCGGCACACCAGGGGGATCAGGCGCTCTTCGAGGCGCGGCCCCTGTTCCAAATCGATGCCCACTGCCCGCACCTGCCGCGACGAGGCGGCAATGGCGAGCGCCCAGTGCTCGGAATGCGCGATCGAGCCGATGAACCCCCGCGGCCAGATCGGATCGCGTTGTGCGCGCGCCGGAATCGCGACCGGAGCGCAACCAACCTGCGCCAAGGCCTCACGCGCGAGTTCACGGCCGGTACGAAACTCATTGCGGCGCTTGCTGACGGCGCCGGCGATCAGGCGCTCCTCGGCTGCAAAGGCGCCGGCGCGGCAGGTGTGGTCCGCGATGGAGCGGGCGGCGACCGCCACTCCTGCGGGCAGGCAGCCGCGCAGCCAGCGCAGCAGTTCGTCAATGAGAGGCTGCGTCGGCCGCGCGAGCACGAGGTCAGGCGCGAGGCTCAGCGCTCCCAGTGCCCCGGGACATAGTGCCAGTGGGGGCCAGCCTGCACCCATTGATCCGGCACCCAGTGGAAGCCGCGCCGCTCGTGCATCCAGTGACCCCGCACCCAGATGTGCCGGTGACCGCGCCACGCCCAATAGCCGGGCGCCCACACATAGCCCGCGCGAGGCGGCGGAGCCGCTTCAACTCGCGGCGCCGGCGGGGCCACGTCGATGTCGAGATTGACGCCGGCCGAGACCGGGCCCGCCATCGCGCCGGCCGTCATCAACAGGGCGATGAGCAGCACTCGTTGCCTTGCGATCATTCGGTACTCCTTGAGTGTATTCGGGGCACGCCCCCGCACGAGCGAATCCGGGGTACGATGTGCGGGCGCACGCCACTCGCGATGATACAGGAACGATCCGACACGACCAAGCCGCGCGCCTCGCCCGCAAGCGCAGGCCCGGGCGCCGGCCTCGGCCCGATCGTTGCCGTCGGTGAAGACGCGCGATGAGCGCGCCCGTGCCACCGCCCGGGTTCGATGCCGCCGAGGGCGATACCGATCCCGAGGAGACGCGCGAATGGCTCGAGGCGCTGGCAGCGGTGGTCCACAGGCACGGCAGGACGCGCGGCGTATTTCTGCTCAAGCAGCTCGAAGAGCAGGCACGCGAGCTCGACATCCTCACGCATGCGCTGCCCTATTCGTCCTACCGCAATACCATTCCACTCGAGCAGCAGGCGGTGCATCCGGGCGATGTCGCGCTCGAGGAACGGATCACCGCGATCCTGCGCTGGAATGCGCTCGCCATGGTGGTGCGCGCCAATCAGGCCTATGGTGAGCTAGGGGGCCACGTCGCCAGCTACGCCTCGGCCGCCGAGATCTTCGAGACCGGCTTCAATCATTTCTTTCGCGCCGACGATGCCGGCCATGAGTTCGACCTGGTGTTCTTCCAGCCCCACTCCGCGCCGGGCGTGTATGCGCGCGCGTACCTCGAAGGGCGCTTGAGCGAACAGCAGCTCGCGCACTTTCGACAGGAGGTCGGCGGGCAAGGCCTGTGCTCGTATCCGCACCCGTGGCTGATGCCGCAGTTCTGGCAGGTGCCGACGGGCTCGATGGGTATCGGACCGATCACCGCGGTGTACCAGGCGCGCTTCATGCACTATCTCGAGCATCGCGGGCTCATTGCCGCCTCCGCACGTCGAGTCTGGGGCGTATTTGGCGACGGAGAGATGGACGAGCCCGAATCCGTCGGCGCGCTCACGCTGGCGGCGCGCGAGCGGCTCGACAACCTGACCTTCGTGATCAACTGCAATCTGCAGCGTCTGGACGGGCCGGTGCGCGGCAACGGCCAGATCATCCAGGAGCTCGAGGCGCTGTTCACCGGGGCTGGCTGGAATGTCATCAAGGTGCTGTGGGGCTCTGATTGGGACGCGCTGTTCGCGCGCGATGTCCATCATGCGCTGCTGCGCCGATTTGCCGAGACCACCGACGGGCAATACCAGACCCTCGGCGCCAACGATGGCGCGTACAACCAGGCCCATTTCTTCCAGCTCGATCCGGAGCTGCGCGCGCTGGTGGCGCACATGTCGCCGGCCGATATCGACGCGCTCAGGCGCGGCGGCCACGACATGCGCAAGCTGTACGCAGCCTTTGCGGCAGCGCGCGCGCACCGCGGCCAGCCGACGGTGATCCTGGCCAAGACCAAGAAAGGCTACGGCATGGGCGGCGCAGGGGAGTCGCGCAATACCGCCCACCAACAGAAGAAGCTCGACGTCGCTACGTTGTGCGCGCTGCGGGACCGCTTTGCGCTGCCGCTCACCGACCAGCAGGTGGAGGCGCTCGCCTTCATCAAACCCGCCGAAGACAGCGCCGAGATTCGCTACTTGCGCGCGCGCCGTGCCGCGCTGGGCGGCGCGCTGCCGCGGCGGCGCGACGATGCGCCGCCGCTTGCGGTGCCGGCGCCAGCGGTCTACGGCGCCTTCGCGCTCCAGGCGCAGGGCAAGGCGATGTCCACCACCATGGCTGCCGTGAGGCTCTTCAGCAATCTGCTGCGCGACAAGACCCTCGGTCCGCGCATCGTGCCCATCGTGGCCGATGAAGCGCGCACCTTCGGCATGGCCAATCTGTTCCGGCAGATCGGCATCTATTCCCCGAGCGGGCAGCTCTACGAGCCCGAGGACGCCGGCTCTCTGCTGTCCTACAGGGAGGCGCGGGATGGCCAATTGCTCGAGGAGGGCATCACCGAAGCCGGCGCGCTGTCCTCGTGGATCGCGGCCGCGACGGCCTACAGCGTGCACGGCCTGCGCATGCTGCCGTTCTATATCTTCTATTCGATGTTCGGCTTCCAGCGGGTCGGGGACCTGATCTGGGCCGCGGGCGATCAGCGTGCGCGCGGCTTTCTGATCGGCGCCACGGCGGGCAGGACCACCCTGAGCGGGGAAGGTCTGCAGCACCAGGACGGCTCGAGCCATGTCGTGGCGGCCACGGTACCGAACTGCCGCGCCTATGACCCTGCATTTGCCGGCGAGCTGGCGGTGATCCTGGATCACGGCGCGCGCGCAATCATGGAACGCTCGGAGGACGCGTTCTACTACGTCACGGTGGGCAATGAGAACTATCCGCAGCCGTCATTGCCGCCCGACGTGGCAGCGCAGATCATTCGCGGTCTGTACCGTTACGAGCGCACGGCGGCGCTGCAGCCCGCCGGCGCGGTGCGCCTGCTCGGTTCCGGGGCCATTCTCAGGGAGGTCATCGCCGCCGCCGCCGAGCTGGCGCGCGATTGGAACGTATCCTGCGAGGTCTTCAGTGTCACGAGCTTCAGCGAGCTGGCGCGCGAGGCCGCGGAGGTGGCGCGCTGGAACCGGCTGCACCCGCTGCAGCCACCCCGCAGCTCGCATCTCGAGCAGCAGCTCGCGGGCGATACGCCGCTGGTCGCGGCCACGGACTACGTGCGGGCCTATCCGCAACTGATCGCCCCGTACTTGCGGGCGGACTTGACGGTGCTGGGCACTGACGGGTTCGGCCGCAGCGATACGCGCTCGGCCCTGCGCCGCTTCTTCGAGGTCGACCGGCAACACATCGTGGTCGCCGCGCTGGCCGCGCTGGCGCGCACCGGCATCCTCGAGCGCCGTCTCGTGGCGCAGGCGCTCGAGCGCCACGGCCTGGACAGCGACGCGGCTGCGCCTTGGACGCGCTGAGCCGCCGGCCTCTTCGGCCCCTCAGCGCCCCAGCGCCGATTCCACCGCATCGAACAGCCGATGCATCCCGAAGCTGACATCCTGGATGATGCGATTGACGAAGAAGGTCGGTGTGCCGCGAACGCCGCTGTTGCGACCACCGAGCGCGTGCTCGCGGATACGCTGCAGGTAGATGTGGTCGTCCAGCTCGCCGCTGTAGCGCGCCATGTCCAGTTGCAACCGCTCGGCGTAGCCGCGCAGGCTGGCGGCCCTGAGATGAAGCTGGTTGTCGTAGAGGATGTCGTGCATTTCCCAGAATTTTCCCTGGGCGCCGGCGATTTCAGCCACTTCGGCGGCCATCAGCGCGTGTGGATGAACTTCCTCCAGCGGAAAGTGACGGTAGGCGAGGCGCACGCGACCGGGAAATCGCGCCAGCAGCAGCTTCACCGCCGGCGCCGCCTGTTTGCAGTTGGGACACTCGAAGTCGCCGTATTCGACCACCATGATGGGCGCAGGCGCGTCCCCGAGCACATGATCGGCGGCACTGAGCGGCACTGTCAGCTCAAAATGGCCGGGCGTGCTCATGTGAGAGGCAGCGGTGCGATCATGGCCGCATTGTGCCACGAAGCACGCGTCATATCGTTGCAGGATTCGCCGCCGCAGGAGCTACACACCATGAGCGTCAAATGCCGCCACCTGGATGCCGTCGTGATGGAGCTGCCCGCTTGAGCTCGGTGGGTGGCTTGCTGGCGCAGCGCCGGGCGCAGATGTTTCCGAAACTGACGCCGGCGCAGATCGCGCGCCTCGAGCTGCACGGCCGGCGCATCGAAACGCACCGCGGCGAGATCCTGGCCGAAGCCGGCGCGCGCCAGGCGCAAATTTTCATCGTGGTCGCGGGCAGCATCGAGGTACTGCAGCGCGATCAGTCCGGCGGTCAGGTGCTGTACCTTCTCGAGCCAGGCGATTTCAATGGCGAGATGAGCGCGCTGCGTGGCAGCGCGGGGCTCGTGTGCCTGCGTGTACGTGAGGGCGGGGCAGCGATTGCAGTCGCGACCACGGAGCTGCGTGTCGTGGTGCAGACCGATGCCGAGCTCAGCGAGCTGCTGATGCGCGCTTTCATCCTGCGCCGCATGGGGCTGATATCCTCGGGCGGCGCCGAGGTCATGCTGATCGGATCGCGGCATTCGGCCGACTCGCTGCGCTTGCGCGAATTCCTGACTCGCAATACGCAGCCGTTCCGCGACGTCGATCTCGAGGGCGAGCCGGATCTGGCGGATCTGCTCGCGCGCTTTCACGTCGGCCCGGGCGATGTCCCCGTGGTGATCTGCCGCGGCGAACACGTGTTTCGCAACCCCAGCAACCACGACATCGCGGAATGCCTGGGGATGAATCCGCAGCTCGACGACGCCGAGGTCGCTGATCTCCTGATCATCGGCGCCGGGCCGGCCGGGCTGGCCGCTGCCGTGTATGGGACCTCCGAGGGCTTGCAGGTCCGGGTGGTCGAGACGATGGCGCCCGGGGGCCAGGCCGGCACGAGTTCGCGCATTGAGAACTACCTGGGTTTTCCGACCGGCATCTCCGGGCTCGCCCTGGCCGGGCGCGCGCTCTCGCAGGCCCAGAAATTCGGCGCGGCCCTGAGCGTCGCCGCGCAAGCCGTGAGCCTGAACTGCGAGCAGCGTCCGTACACGGTGAAGTTGCTCGATGGCAAGTTGCTGCGCAGCCGCAGCGTGCTGGTCGCCTCGGGGGTCGAATACCGGACCCTCGCGCTCGACGGTCTGGCGCGATTCCTCGGTGCGGGCGTGTACTACGCCGCGACCCATCTGGAATCCGTGCTGTGCCGGGACGAGGAGATCGCCATCGTCGGCGGCGGCAATTCCGCCGGTCAGGCCGCGGTATTCCTGGCCGCCTCCTGCCGCCGCGTGCACCTGCTGGTGCGCGGCCCGGGGCTCAGCGAAAGCATGTCGGACTACCTTGTCCGGCGTATCCACGAGACGCCCAACATCGACTTGCGCACGGCAACACAGATCGTCGGAGTCGAGGGGACGGATCGTCTGGAATGGATCAGCTGGCGCCGCAGCAGCGACGGGCAGGCCGAGCGGCACGCGATCGGGCACCTGTTCGTGATGACCGGGGCGGTTGCGAACACCCTGTGGTTGAAGAACGGCGTTGTGCTCGATGCGGACGGATTCGTCAAGACGGGGGCGGATCTGACCACCGACGATTTGAAGGCGGCGCACTGGCCGCTGCCGCGGGCGCCGTATCTGATGGAGACCAGTCTGCCGGGCGTATTCGCTGCAGGCGACGTGCGCTCGGGCAGCGTCAAGCGCATCGCATCCGCCGTGGGCGAGGGCTCGATATGCGTGCAATTCGTACACCGCGCGCTGCGCGAGCTGCCGCCCGTGACGGCAGTGACGGCAGTGACGGCAGTGACGGGCAGAGGAGCCGCGGGATGAGCAGCCGCGCCGATGAAACCTTTTCCCCTCCCCGGACGAATAAGGGAGGGAAGCGCGATTCGCGCTTCGTCCGTCATGCGTTCCCGGAGAGCACAATGACCGCAACACACTCATCGATCGACGTCCGCTACACGCGCCGCAGCGTGCTGCTGCGGACTCTCGCGCTGGCGCTCGCGGGCGCGTCCGCTGGCGAACCAGGGTTCGCTGCCACCGATGGGGCCGCGGCGACCGTGACCGTGGAACTGTTTGCGCCCTCCGGCAAGAGCATGGGCGTAGCTCACATCGCCAAGGTCGTCAAGAGCGATGCCGACTGGCGCCACCAGTTATCGCCCGAGGCCTTCGAGGTGACCCGGCATGCCGCGACCGAGCGTTCGTTTTCGGGGCGTTACGTGAACAACCATGCCGACGGCCTGTATCGCTGTATCTGCTGCGATACCGCCCTATACGATTCCCGAACCAAGTTCGATTCCGGTACCGGCTGGCCCAGCTTCTGGCAGCCGATCTCGGCACTCAATCTCGGCCAGGCGGTGGATCGCTCTCTGGGGATGGTGCGCAGTGCGATTTCCTGCAAGCGCTGCGACGCGCACCTCGGGCACGTATTCGACGACGGCCCCAAGCCGACCGGGTTGCGCTACTGCATGAACTCGGTGGCGTTGAATTTCGTGGCGCGCGTTTGAGGCTGAGCGTTCAGGCAAGATGAGGAGCGGAACATGAACAGGCGTATCAATAAGAGCTCGGGATTGCTGGCAGCGGCGCTGGTGGGCGTGGTGGTGTCATTGCCGTGGCGCGCGGATGCGGCCGACCGCGCCGTGGTGCTGCCGGCCCCGACGATGGATAATCCGAAGGCGGCAGGATCCGGCCAGTCGGTGGTGCTGTCGGGCGGCTGCTTCTGGGGTGTACAGGGCGTGTTCGAGCACGTACACGGCGTGCGTCGCGTGGTCGCAGGCTATGCCGGCGGCGCGCGCAACACCGCCGACTACGGTTCTGTGAGCACCGGCGCCACGGGGCACGCCGAGTCCGTGCAAGTGAGCTTTGATCCCTCGCAGATATCTCTGGGGCAGATCCTGCAGGTGTTTTTCTCGGTAGTGCAGGATCCGACGCAGCTCAATCGCCAGGGTCCGGACGTCGGTTCGCAGTACCGCTCCGAGATTTTCTATAGCGATGCGCAGCAGAAACAGATTGCCGAAAGCTACATCGCGCAGTTGAACACGGCACATGCCTTTGCAAAGCCGATCGTCACGCGCGTCGATAGCCTGCCTGGCTTCTATCCCGCCGAGGAATACCACCAGGATTTCCTGCAGCACAACCAGAGCTACCCTTACATCGTCTATAACGATCTGCCGAAGATCGACAATCTCAAGCGGCTGTTCCCGGCGGAGTACGTGGCGCAGCCGGTGCTGCTGAGCAACGTCGCCGCCGTGCGGTAGTCCCTGGGAGCGCCTGCCTGA
>DATDHV010000151.1:0-14094 GCA_036521395.1 Steroidobacteraceae bacterium
CTCGAGCGCCAGGTTGCCGCAATTGCGGTAGTAAAAATTGCGCGCGCTCTCGAGGTACTCGAAGACCCGGACGTAGTCGTCGCTCTCCTCGAAGCAGTGCGTCACAAAGACGCGGATGGGATCGCGTTGAGACATACCTTCAGTGTACTGTGACGGCCTCGGAGATTGATAGAGAGCGCTGCCGGGTCCGTGAGACTGCTCGTTTATAACATCCGTTACGCCACCGGTACCGGACCGGCCTTTCATTTGCCCGTGCCGGGAGCAGGTTACCTGCGCAGCAGCCGGCGCGTGCTCGAGCAGATCACGGCCTTCATCCGCTCCGAGGACCCCGACCTGGTCGGGCTCATCGAGGTGGACACCGGCTCAGTGCGCACCGGCATGCTCAATCAGGCCACCTACATCGCCAACACCCTGGGGCATTATACCGCGCACCAGTGCAAGTACGGGGCCGGCTCGATCAACCAGCTCGTACCCATCGTGCGCAAGCAGGCGAATGCGCTGCTGGCCGCCCCGCGCGTGACCGGCGAGCGCTTCCATTACTTCGATACCGGCATCAAGCGCCTGATCATCGAGCTCGAGCTCGATGAGGTGTGCATCTTCCTCGTGCACCTGTCGCTCAAGTTCCGCCACCGTCAGTACCAGCTTCGCACGCTGCACGACCTGGTGGTGCGCTCGGCCAAGCCGGTGATCATAGCCGGCGATTTCAACACCTTCTGGGGCACGCACGAGATCTACCTGTTCATGCGCGCCTCGGGCCTGCGCAGTGCCAACAGCGAGGGACTGCACTCCTTCCCGTCGCGCAATCCGCGCATCGAGCTCGATTTCGTGCTGGTCAGCGCCGGCATCGAAGTGACCGCCTTCCGCGTTCCGGCCGTCAGGTTCTCCGATCATCGGCCCCTGGTCTGCGACTTCCACGTCGGCGCGGCGGCGGGAGCCCTGGCCTCATGAGCCGCGCCGAGCCATCGGCCACGGGCGCCTGGGGCCTGGAGATCGATGGCGGCGAGATTGCCTGGCTCACCTTCGACAAGCCGGGCAGCTCGGCCAATACGCTGTCCCACCCCGTGCTGCTCGAGCTGGAAGGCCTGCTCGCACAGCTGGCCGCCCGGACACTGCGTGGCCTGGTGATCCGCTCCGGCAAGGTCTCCGGCTTCATCGCCGGGGCCGACATCCGCGAGTTCACGACGTTCGAATCGCCAGAGGCCGCGCTCGGGCACATCCAGCTCGGGCAGCGGGTCTGCTCGAAGCTCGAGAGCCTGCCCTTCCCCACGGTCGCGGCCATTCACGGCTTTGCACTCGGCGGCGGCCTGGAGTTGGCGCTCGCCTGCCGCTACCGCGTCGCGGTTGGCGACTCGAGGCTCAATCTGGGCCTGCCGGAGGTGCAGCTCGGCATCCATCCCGGCTTCGGCGGCACGGTACGCAGCGTTCGCCTGCTTGGGGTGCGGACGGCGATGGGCCTGATGCTGACCGGGCGCAGCGTGCGCACCGACCGCGCGCACAAGATCGGGTTGGTGGACCGCCTGGTCGAGCGCGCTGGCGACCTTGCCGACGCCGCGCGCCATATCATCCGCGCTGCCCCCCCGCCGCACCGCCCGCCCTTGACCCAGCGGCTGCTGAGCTGGCCGGGCATCCGAGTCCTGCTGCGTCCGGCGCTGCTGCGCCAGGTGGCCGCGCAGGCGAGCCGCGATCACTACCCGGCCCCCTACGCCATCATTGACCTGTGGTCGGAGCATGGTGCGCACGGCGAGGTCGCTTTCGCTGCGGAAGCGCGCTCGATCGCCGCGCTGTTCCATAGCGATACCACTCGCAACCTGATTCGCGTGTTCCTGCTGCAGGATCGCCTCAAAGGCCTGGCCGGCAAGGCGACAGCCGCGTTCGAGAGCGTGCATGTGATCGGTGCGGGGGTCATGGGCGGGGACATTGCCGCGTGGTGCGCGCTGCGCGGCTTGCGCGTGACGCTGCAGGACCGGGACCTGCAATACATCGAGCCGGCGCTCACGCGCGCACGCGGGCTGTTCGAGAAGCGCCTGTCCACGCCGGTCGAGCGCGTGCAGGCCGGCGAGCGGCTGCGCGCCGACGTCGCCGGCAACGGCGTGAGCGATGCCGACGTGGTGATCGAGGCCATATACGAGGACCTGGAGGCGAAGCGGGCACTGTACGCGCAGGCCGCGCCCCGCATGCGCGCCGGGGCGCTGCTCGCGACCAATACCTCGAGCCTGACGCTGGAGGTGCTGGCCGCCTCCCTCGAGGACCCCGGCCGCTTCATCGGTCTGCACTTCTTCAATCCGGTGGTGCAAATGTCGCTGGTGGAGGTCGTGCATTCGGCCCACACGCACCCCGAGGTGCTGGCCGCCGCGCTTGCCTTCACGCGGCGCATCGACAAGCTGCCGCTTCCCTGCCGCAGCAGCCCGGGCTTCCTGGTCAATCGCGTGCTGTTCCCCTATCTGCACGAGGCCCTGCATGCGGCCGGCGAGGGTATCGCCCTGGCCGCGATCGATCGCGCGGCGGTGGAATTCGGCATGCCCATGGGTCCGATCGAATTGTCCGACGTGGTCGGACTGGACGTGGTGCTGCACGTGGGCGAAATCGTAACGCGCGAGCTGCGACGTGAGGCACCGCCGTTCACGGCGACGCTGCGCGAGCACGTGCAGGCCGGGCAGCTCGGGCGCAAGAGCGGACAGGGCTTCTACGGCTGGCGCGAAGGCAAGGTGGTGCGCGGGGAGCGCGGCCCGGCGCCGCCGGCGGATCTGGCTGATCGGCTGATTCTCGTGCTCGTGAACGAATGCGTGGCCTGCGCGCGCGAGGGAATCGTCGAGGATGTTGACCTGATCGATGCCGGCATCATCTTCGGCACCGGTTTCGCGCCGTTTCGTGGTGGCCCCATGGCGTATGCACGCGCACGCGGGATCGAGGCATGCGTGGCACGCTTGCGCGAGCTCGAGCAGCGCTACGGCGCGCGTTTCCGACCCGATTCCGGCTGGCAATTGCGTGAACTCGCGCTGAAGGGCCCGCCATGAGCCTGTGTTAGCATCGAGTGTCCGTCGAGCGAACTAGAGGCCGTGGAGCCGAATTCAAGCATGAGCGAAAATACGGCTGTCGATGTCGCGGTGCTCCGGAAGTTCTCGCCGCTCGACGGCATGAAGAAGGAGAACCTGCTCGCTTTGGCGCGGAAGATGGGCACCTCGCAGTTGCCCGCAAGCCGCCTCCTCTTCAAGGAGGGCGATCGCGACAAACGTACCTACTGGCTGGTCTCCGGTCTGATCGAGCTGCGCGAAGGCGATCGCACGGTGGCCATGATTCGCGGCGGCACGCCCGAGGCGCGCAGCCCGCTGTCGCCGAAACTGCCGCGCAAGCTCACGGCGCGCGCCGTTGACCCGATCGAGTGCCTGGTGGTCGACAGCGAGCTGCTCGACATGATGATCACGTGGGACCAGACCGGCACCTACGAGGTCGCCGAGCTGCAGGCCCAGTTCACGGCCAGCGGCGGCGACGACTGGATGACCACGCTGCTGCAGACGCAGGCCTTCCACCGCATTCCGCCGGCCAACATTCAGGCCATCTTCATGCGCATGCAGCGCATGAACTGCCGCGCCGGTGAGATCATCATCCAGCAGGGCGGCGAAGGCGATTATTTCTACGCCGTCGTAAGCGGCAAATGCCTGGTCACGCGCGAGACGCCGCTCAATCGCAGCGGCCTGAAACTGGCCGAGCTCGGCATCGGCGACACCTTCGGCGAGGAGGCGCTGATTTCCGAGGCCAAGCGCAACGCCACGGTCACGATGCTGACCGACGGGGTGCTGATGCGCCTGAACAAGAAGGACTTCCGCGAGCTCATGAACGAGCCGCTGGTGAAGTGGGTGACCTACCCGCAGGCCCGGGAGCTGATCGGCCGCGGCGGCCGCTGGCTCGACGTGCGCCTGCCGTCCGAGCACCAGAACCTCGCCATCGAGGATTCGTTGAACGTGCCGTTGTATTTCATCCGCCTCAAGATCTCGACCCTGGAGCGCGCGCGGCCGTACGTGGTGTACTGCGACACCGGCCGGCGCAGCTCGGCGGCGGCCTTCATCCTCGTGGAACGGGGGTTCGACGCCTACGTGCTGCGGGGCGGGCTCGACAGCGCCGAAGGCGCCCTGCGACGCAACGCCTGATCCGCGCTGCCCCTACATCGTGTGCGTGGCCTTGTCGCCCGAGAGCGCGCCGGCCAGGTAGTTCTCGATCTTGTTGCGGGTCTGGCCGCGGTCCTGATCGGAAAACTGCACGCCGATGCCGGCGGTGCGCTTGCCCTGCGCGCCCTTGGGCGTCACCCAGATCACGCGCCCGGCCACCGGCAGCTTCTCATCCTCGCCCATCAGATTGAGCAGCATGAACACCTCGTCGCCGAGGCGATAGTTGCTGCTGGTCGGGATGAACAGGCCGCCGTTCTGCACGTACGGCATATAGGCCAGATACAAGGCGCTCTTGTCCTTGATCGTCAACGTCAGCAGACCCGGCTTGTTGATGCCGGATCGCGCACTTGAGTCCTTGGCCATGTTCCCCGAGTCGGTCCTCTGTCACTGTCCGGAATAAACCTTAGCACGCCGCGGCCGCCCTTACGGTGCGCGGTAGCTGCCACAGCAACTGCTCGAGCGCGATGGATCGGTTGATGGCAGTCAGCCGGAGCCGGCGCAGCTCATACGCGCTCTCGAGCAAGCGCAGCAGGCCTGCAATATTCATGTCCCAAGCCGGTTCTGGCAAGTGCGCGCCAGTGCGCAGTTCCCGTGATTGGTCCCGGCCGCCGGCGGCGCGATCGATACACGCTGTGAGCCACGTCTCAATGCACGCCAGGCGCAGCTCGAAGGTCTCGGTCCGGGCCCAGCGCTCGGGAAATCCGGGTATCTCGAGCCGGCCGGTGGCGATGCCGGTCAAGGCCTCGAAGGTCTCGGCCGCGAGGCGTGCCACCACCTGCGGATCGAGCTCCAGGGCCTCGAACGGCGCGTTGCCGATCACGTCCAGCACCGCGCCCCACGGCCCTGATCCGCGCTGCCGCTCGAGCCAGCTCAGCGCTGCGGCGCGCGTGGGTGCGGCCACGCGCAGACGCTGGCAGCGGCTCAGCACCGTCGCGGGCAGCCGCGAGGGGACGTTCGCGACCAGTATCAGCGTGACCGCCGCGCGCGGCTCCTCGAGGGTTTTGAGCAGCGCGTTGGCCGCATTGGCGTTGAGCGCATCCGCGGGTGCGATCAGCGCCGCAACGGCGCCGCCCGCATGCGCGGTCAGAGTGAGCTCGTCGGTGAGCTCGCGTATCTGCTCGATGCGGATCTGCTTGGAGTCCTCGATCGGCGCCACCGCCAGGAAATCGGGATGCTGGCGGGCCAGGAACAGGCGGCAATCGCGGCAGGCACCGCAGGGGGCCGGCAGCGCCCGGCACAGCGCCATCTGCGCCGCGCGCTGGCCGAGCCACAGGCCGCCGGCGCCGCGCGCATCGTGGATCAGCAGCGCGCCCGGGTAACGGCCGCCCGCGCGCGCGCGCTGCAGCCGCTCGATCTGCGGGGCTAGCCAGGGCACTTCCAGCGCCGGTTCGATATGCACGCCGCGCGCGCCCTAGGCCAGGTCCGCGAGGGCTGCGAGCGCGCTCTCGGTCACGCGCCGCGTGTCGTCGGTGGCATCGATGAGGCGCACGCGCTGCGGCTCGCTGGCCGCCAGCTCGAGGTAGCGGGCGCGCACGCGCTCGAAGAAGCGGCGGTCCTCGTCCTCGAAACGATCGCCGCCCTCGCCGCGCGCGCGCGCGCGCGACAGACCCTGCTCGACCGGCAGGTCGAGCAGCAGTGTCCGGTGCGGCCAGAGATCGGCGTGAACCGCCCGCGCCAGCCGCTCGATCAGTGCCGAGTCGACGCCGCGGCCCGCCCCCTGATAGGCGCGGGTCGCGTCGGTGAATCGATCACAGATCACCCAGCTGCCCTGCGCGAGCGCCGGCCGGATCCGGTTCTCGATGTGGATCGAGCGCGCGGCGAACATCAGCAGCGTCTCGGCCGTGGGCGTGATGCGCTCGGAACCGCGCTCGAGCACCACGGTGCGCAGCCGCTCGGCCAGCGGTGAGCCGCCTGGCTCGCGCGTGAGCAGCACCGGCACGCCGCGCTCGCGCAGCGCCGTCTCGAGCGCGCGCGCCAGCGTCGACTTGCCCGCCCCCTCGATACCCTCGAGGCTGATGAAGCGCGCCGCGCTCACGGCACGCGCTGCCGCTGCGTCGTCGCGGGCACGGCCGTGCGCGTGGAAGCCGCGGCAGGGGCCGGGCCCGGGGGCGTGCCGAGCCGGTGCAGGTAGGCGCGCAGCGCCACATCGTGCTGCGCCAGCGTCGCGGAGAACTGATGCGTGCCGTCGCCGTTGCCCGTGGCCACGAAGTAGAGCGCATCGCTGTCGGCCGGATGCAGCGTCGCCTGCAGCGAGGCGGCGCCGGGCATGGCGATGGGCGTGGGCGGCAGACCGCTGCGGGTATAGGTGTTGTAGGGCGTGTCGGTCTCCAGATCGCGGGTGTGGATGCTGCCATCGTAGCGCGTGCCCAGCCCGTAGATGACCGTGGGATCGGACTGCAGGCGCATGCCCTGGCGCAGGCGGTTCACGAACACCGCCGCCACCTTGGGGCGCTCTTCCTCGCGCCCGGTCTCCTTTTCGACGATCGAGGCCAGGATCAGCGCCTGCTCGGGACTCGAGAGTGGCAGGTCGGGGGCGCGCGCCTGCCAGGACTGCGTGAGCTCGAGCTGCATGCGGTCATAGGCGAGCTCGAGGATCCTGCGATCGCTGGTCCCGGCGGCGAAGCGATAGGTGTCGGGAAAGAAGTGCCCCTCCGCGGCCTCGCCTTCGTGGCCGAGGGCGCGCATGAGGTCCGCATCCGACAGGCCCCGAAGCTGGTGCACGAGTGCGGGCTGCGCGTCGAGCGCGTGGCGCAATTGGGCAAAGTTCCAGCCCTCGACGATGGTGAGCTGCTCCAGCACTACGCGGCCGGCAATGAACTGCTCGAGCACGGCCCGCGCACTCGATTGCGGCGCCACGTCATAGGTGCCGGCCTGCAGGCGCGGGCGCTGGCCGTGCAGCTTCAGATACCACTCGACCAGGCGCGCGTGGCGCAGCGCTCCCTGGCGCTGCAGGTGCTGCAGGATCACGCGCAGCGGCTCACCCGGCAGCACCTGCACGCGCACCGGCAGCGCGGCTGTCGCCGGCAGATCCATCTCGCGATCGAGCCCGCGCCAGAGCCCGAAGGCCGCGCCGGCCAGGATCGCGGCCAGCACCGCGAACTCAAGCACTCGCCGCATCGATCAGACTCCGCAGCTCCAGCGCCCGGGCGCGGCAGGGCAGCGTGCGCCCTTCCAGCGTAGCTATCGGTTGCACGCCCCAGCGCACATTGGTCACGAAGGCCTCGCGCACCTGCTGCAATTCTTCCGCTTCCACAGGCCGCACCTGCACCGGCTCGCCGCGCTGTGCCGCGGCGGCGCATACCAGTTCCCGCATGATGCCGGCGACGCCGCACTCCTGCAGTGCCGGAGTGAACAGTCCCGCTTCGCCGGCAAAGAATACGTTGGACATACTGCCGCCGATCACCCGCCCCGCGCTCGACAGCATCAGCACCTCATCGAGCGGCGCGTCGAGCATGGCGGCCTGCGCCAAGACCTGCTCGAGGCGGTTGAGGTGCTTGATACCGGCCAACAGCGGATTGATGCCGAGCCTGACGCCCGAGATCGCGACGCGAAAGCCCTGCTCCGCCGCGCGCTCGCTCTGCGGCCAGTCGTAGCGCGTGAGTATGCGGGTTGGGGTTTCATCGCCGGCCGGGCGGTAGCCACGGCGCCGCGCTACACCGCGCGTGAGGATGAGCTTCACGATGCAGCGCTCCGGGCCGGCCGCCAGGGCGCCGATTTCGGCCTGCAGCGGCGCGAAGGCCACGAACGGCAGGCCCAGACGCTCGCAGCCCCGGCGCAACCGCTCGAGGTGCAACGGCAGCCAGCGCGGCCGGCCGCCGACACACGTGATGGTCTCGAACAGCCCATCGCCATAATGCAGCCCCCGGTCGGCGCTCGAGAGTTCGAGCGCGGCGCGGCCGTTGATCCAGGTCGTGTGCATGGGCAATGCCGTCATGGATGCTGCAGTGCCGCGATCAGCCCGCGCGCCTTGGCACGGGTCTCCTGCAACTCGAGGCGCCAGTCCGAGTCGGCGACGATGCCCGCACCGGCACGGAATTCCAGGCCGTCCGAATCCATCGTGATCGTGCGGATCAGGATATTGAAGTCCATGGAGCCATCGCGGTTGATGAAGCCCAAAGCCCCGGTATATGCCCCGCGCGCCTCGCCCTCGAGCGCGGCGATGATCTGCATGCAGCGGAACTTCGGGCAGCCGGTGATGCTGCCGCCCGGGAATACCGCCCGCAGCACGTCCACCGGCGTCTGGCCGGGATTGAGCTCACCACAGACGTTGGACACGATATGGTGCACGTGCGCATAGCTCTCGGTGATCATGAGCTCATCGGCTCGCACGCTGCCGGGCCGGCAGATGCGCCCGAGGTCGTTGCGCTCCAGATCCACGAGCATGATGTGCTCGGCGCGCTCCTTGGGATGGGTAATGAGCGCGTCGAGCTCCCGGCGGTCCGCGCCGGCGATGCGGCTGCGCGGCCGCGTGCCCGCGATCGGGCGCGTCTCGACGCGCCGGCCGCTCACCCGCACGAGCCGCTCGGGCGAGGAGCACAGCGCGCGCCAGCCCTGGAACTGCGCCAGCGCCGCAAACGGCGCGGGATTGAGCGCGCGCAATCGCTCATAGAGCGCGGCGCCGGCGCGATCAAGGCCCAGCCCGGCGCACCCTTGCAATGTTCCGCGGTTCAGTGCCGCACGCCAGCCGCGTGAGAGATTGGCCTGGTAGATGTCGCCGGCCCGGATGTGCTCGAGCGCGGCGCCGACGCACGCGCCGAAGCGTTGCGGATCCTCCTCCTCGAGCTCTAGCGCCCCCAGCAGCGGAGCCAGGTCCGCAGCGGCCGGCCCCGGCGCCACGACGGCAAGGTCATGAGCCAGCCGCTGATGCAGCGCCTCGCGCCCAGTCTCGACCAGCGACCAGGCCGTGCAGGTGTCATGGTCGTAGATCAGTGCCGCCGGCACCCGCAGTGCGAATGCCCGCGGTGCCGTGCCAGCAATCAGCGTTGGCAAGGCGAGCTGCGGCTCCACCTCCGCGGCGAGCTCGTATCCCAGGTAGGCCACCCACCCGCCGTGGAAGGGGCCGGGCGCGGCGTGCGGCGCGGCGGAGGGTGCCGGGGCGGCCTCCTCCGGCGCGGTGGCGCTGGCACGCCAGAGCTCATCCAGCGCATCCAGGAATCCTCGCCCCTGCGCTGCGGAGCCGAGCCCGAAGCCCGTCAGCTGGCCCTGTCCGTCCTGCCACAACGCCGCATCCGGATAGGCCGCCAAGATGGAATAGCGTCCGAGCGGCCCGATCGCCGCGCTGTCGAACAGCACCGGAAAGGCTTGCGGGTCCGCATAGGCCAGGCGCCGCAGATCCTCCGGACACGCCGTCACCGGGCAGGTCAGGAAGGCCGGGGTGTTCACCCGCTGAAGCGGCGGAAGATGAGCGTGCCGTTGGTGCCGCCGAAACCAAACGAATTCGAGACCGCGACCTCGATTTTCATGGGCCGGGCTTGATTGGGTACGTAGTCGAGGTCGCAGTCGGGGTCGGGGGTCTCGTAGTTGGTGGTCGGCGGGGCGACCTGGTCGCGGATCGCGAGCACGCTGAAGATCGCCTCCACCACCCCGGCGGCCCCGAGCAGGTGTCCGGTCATCGACTTGGTCGAGCTCACGGCCAGGCGCGTCGCGTGCTCGCCGAAGGCCGCCTTGATGGCGATGGTCTCAGCGCGGTCGCCGAGCGGAGTCGAGGTGGCATGCGCATTGAGGTACTGGACTTCGCCCGGACCGAGCTGGGCATCGCGCAGGGCGTTGCGCATGGCCAGACGTGCGCCGCTGCCATCCTCGGGCGGGGCGGTGATGTGGTGGGCATCGCCGCTCATGCCGAAGCCAATCAGCTCGGCATAGATGCGCGCACCGCGTGCCCGCGCGTGCTCGAGTTCCTCGAGCAGCATGGCGCCGCCGCCATCGCCCAGCACGAAGCCATCGCGATCGCGATCCCACGGACGGCTGGCCGTCTGCGGGGAATCGTTGCGCGTGGACAGAGCCTTGGCCTGGCCGAAGCCACCAAGACCGGTCGGGGTAGTGGCCATTTCGGCGCCGCCGGCCAAGATCAGATCGGCATCGCCGTACTGGATCGAGCGCGCGCCAAGGCCGATGGCGTGCGTGGAGGTCGTGCAGGCGGTGACCACTCCCAGGTTCGGGCCACGCAGGCCGAAGCGGATCGACAGATGACCCGAGATCATGTTGATGATGGTCGAGGGCACGAAGAACGGTGAGATCTTGCGCGGATTGCATCCCGAATCAAAGAACGCCTGGCGCGTGTGCTCTATGGTCCAAAGACCGCCGATCCCGGCGCCCGTGACTACGCCGCAACGGTCACGATCGAGCCGCTCGAAATCCACGCCCGCGTCGTCCACCGCCTGCACGCCGGCGGCAATGCCGTAGTGCATGAACTCATCCAGCCGCCGGGCTTCCTTGTCGGACATGTAGCGGGCGACGTCGAAGCCCCGCACCGCGCCGCCGAAGCGCGTCGGGAATGCCGCCACGTCGAAACGCGTGATCGGCGCGATGCCGCTCTGGCCCTTGAGAATGCCGGCCCACGCCTCCGGCACCGTGGCGCCGACGGGGCAGATCAGGCCGAGACCGGTGATGACAACTCGGCGTTTGCTCACGAAAGCTCTCGAAATCGGAATTAACGGTCACAGCGCGCGCCGGCGCCCCGCGAAAAGGCGCTCAGGTCTTGTTGCGCCGTTCGCTGATGTAGTCGATCGCCTGCTGGACCGTCGTGATCTTCTCGGCGTCCTCGTCCGGGATCTCGATCTCGAATTCCTCTTCGAGCGCCATGACGAGCTCGACGGTGTCGAGCGAGTCGGCACCGAGGTCATCGACGAACGAGGCGGCGTTGGTGACTTGCTCAGCCTTGACACCAAGCTGTTCGGCAACAATCGCCTTCACCTGTTGTTCAACGGTGCTCATCTTTGCGTAATCCTCTATCGTGATGACTTTGAACGACCCGCCGATCCTCGCCTTGAGCGACGGGACGCATGGGGCGCGTATTGTAGGGGAACCCCCGCACGCTCGCCACCTTCGTTGAAGCGCGAGTACTTGATTATTCAGCGTATTTGCGGCAGGGCCGAGACGCGCATCCGACCGCAGGACATATTCAACCCATGTACAGCCCACCGTTGACGTGCACGGTCTGGCCGGTGATGTAGCCGGCCGAGCGCGAGGCCAGGAAGGCCACCGTGTTGGCCACGTCCTCGGGCGCGCCGAAGCGCCCGATTGGAATCTGCGCCAGATACGCGGCGCGCTGCGCCTCGCTCAGCGAGCGCGTCATGTCGGTCTCGATGAAACCCGGCGCGACGCAGTTGACCGTGATGTTGCGTGTAGCCACTTCCCGTGCGAGGGCCTTGGTGAATCCGACCAGTCCGGCCTTGGCTGCCGAGTAGTGAACCTGGCCCGCATTGCCAATCGCCCCGACCACCGAGCCGATGTTGATGATGCGGCCGTGGCGCTCCTTGAGCATGCGTCGGAGGCAGCCCTTGGAGAGGCGGAACACTGCCGACAGATTGATGCTCAGCGTCTGCTCCCAGTCTTCACTCTTCATCCGTAGAATCAATGCGTCACGCGCGATTCCGGCGTTGTTCACCAGGACCGTCGGCAGCCCGCCGTCCGCCTCCATGGCGCTCAGCAGCGCTTCAGTGGAGGCGGCATCCGTGGCATTCCAGACCGCGCCCCGACCGGCGATGCCGGCGGCTGCGAATGCGGCGCCGATCTGCGCCGCGCCATCGCTCGTGGTGGCCGTGCCCACCACTGTTGCGCCGGCGCCGCCCAGCGCCACGGCGATGGCCCGACCGATGCCGCGCGATGCCCCGGTCACCAGCGCGAGCTCCCCCTGCAGAGACTTATCCGACATGGGCGGTTCCTGCGCTCGCCGCCAGTGCGGCGGCGAGCGATTCGGCATCCTCGAGGGCGAAGCAGGCGGCGCTGCGCTCGATGCGCCGATTGAGGCTCGTGAGCACGCGCCCGGGTCCGCTCTCGATGAGGATCGGGGCGTGCTCGAGCAGCGCGCGGACGGTCGGCGGCCAGCGTACCGGGCTCGCGAGCTGGCGCACCAGTGTGGCCCGTATGTCCCGTGGCTCGCTATGTTCGGCGGCATCCACCGCGCTGATGTAGCGGCAGATGGGAGTGTTTACCTCGATCTGCGACAGGCGTTGCTCGAGCCGGTGTGCGGCCTCGCGCATCAGACTCGAGTGTGCCGGGACGCTGATGGGCAGGAGCTGCGCGCGCTTGGCCCCGCGTTGCCTGGCCAGCGCCAGGGCGCGCTGCACCGCTCCGGCGTGGCCGGCGATGACGACCTGCTGCGGAGAATTGTAGTTCACCGCCTCCACGACCTCGCCCTGCCCGGCCTCGGCGCACACGGCCTCGATCTCCCCGTCCGCCATGCCAAGCACCACGGCCATGGCTCCGGTCCCCTCGGGCACGGCCTGCTGCATGATCAGGCCGCGGAAGTGCACGAGCTGCACCGCATCCTCGAAGCGCAGCGCGCCGGCGCACACCAGCGCCGCGAATTCGCCGAGGCTGTGGCCGGCCACGGCGCTCGGCGCGGCGCCGCCGAGCTCGCGCCAGAGGCGCTCGGTGACCACGTCGGCCACGAGCATGGCTGGCTGCGTGAATTCCGTACGGTTGAGACGCTCGGCCGGACCCTGCTCGATGAGCGACCAGAGATCGAAGCCCAGTACGCCGGAGGCCTGCGCGAACCCCGCCCGCACGCTCGGGTGGCGCGCGGCCAGCTCCGCCAGCATACCGACGGACTGGGAGCCCTGGCCCGGAAACACCAGCGCGATGGGCATCGTGATCCTCTACTCCCCGCCCGGAGCAAAAAAACGCGCGCGATTATAGCGACTTCCCTGCCCGCTGCGCTGTCCACGCACCGAGCAGTCCCCCGAGCGCTCCGAACAGATGCGCATCGGGCACCAGCGGCAGAGTGCCCATGAACAGGCTCGCTCCACTGACATGCTCATGGATGAGCTTGACCACGAGCAGCAGCAGCAGCGCGGCCCCGAGCCCCTCGCCGCGACGGTACAGGGCCGCGGCGCCAGCCGCCAGAGCACCGTGCAGCACCCCCGAGGCGCCCAGATACCACTCCACCGCGGGGCGCAGGAACCACAGCCCGGCGTCGATCGCGGCGGCCGATGCGAGCAGGATCCAGGCCCAGCGGCGCGGCGTGAACTCGCGCGCCAACAGCATCCACAGCAGCGCCAGAGCTGCGCCGTTGAGCAAGGCGTGCTCCAGACTCAGATGTACCAGGTGTGCGGTTACCAGGCGCCACCATTGCCAGTGCGAGAGCGCGAGGCGTTCATAGCGCAGAAGCTCGCGCCCGCCTTCGCCGAGCGCACACAACCCGAGGATCACGCCCAGCGCCGCGAGCAGTGCTGCGCCGTAGCGAGCGTCGCAATTCGCCGACCGGAACCAGGACTGTGAGCTGCTGTCAGTTCTGATGGATTTCATTTGTTATGATCGGACGATCGACAGGCCGGCTCCAGAGCAGCGAACCCATGGACGCAATCATCGAGCGTAGCAATTTGCATCGCGGACCGCGTGTCCAGCACGGCTTCACCCTGATCGAGATCATGGTCGTGGTCATCATCATCGGCCTGCTGGCCGCCGTGGTCGTGCCGCAGTTCCTGTCACGCGTGGATGATGCGCGCGTAGCCAAGACCAGGCAGGACATTCAGGCACTCGAGACCGCGCTGACCATGTTCAAGCTCGATAACTTCGTCTACCCCACCCAGGAGATGGGACTGCAGGCGCTGGTGAGCAAGCCCAATGACCCGACCATCAAGAACTGGCGCCCCGGCGGCTACCTCAAGCGCTTGACCAAGGACCCGTGGGGCAATGACTACCAGTACCAGATCCCGGGCACGCACGGCGAGTACGACCTGTCCTCGCTCGGCGCCGACGGCCAGCCGGG
>DATDHV010000152.1:0-6727 GCA_036521395.1 Steroidobacteraceae bacterium
ACCCCGGAGAATTGCGCACTGGGAACCGGCGAATGCAGCAGATAGAGATCCAGATACTCGCTGCCGAGACGAGCGAGGCTCGCCGCGCAAGCACGCGCGATGCCATCGCCGGACACCTCATCGCTCTCGACCTTGGAGACCAGGAATATGCGGTCGCGCTGATCGGCAATCACACGACTCAGGAATTGCTCGGAGCGGCCATTGCCGTAGTTTCCCGACGTATCGAGCAATGTCATGCCGAGCGAAATGCCGGTGCGCAGCGCCTCTTCCTCGACAGCTAGCGGATGCCTTCCCTGACCGAGGTGCCAGCAGCCCTGCCCAAGCGGGGGGACCGTAGTGCCGTCTGGAAACTTTACGGCACGCACAGCCGGCTTCGACGCCGCACCGGTTCCAAGGACCTCTGCAGCTGCCGGCCTCGCAAGCATTGCACTTAACGTGGGCCACGATAATCCGAAGGCCGCGCAACGCGCGCTGAATTGACGTCGGTTCAACAAATGCTTGTTCATAGTGCCATCTTTTGACCAATCGGTGCGTGTGGTCCCGGTCGGTTGGAGCGGGTGATGGGAATCGAACCCACGTTAGCAGCTTGGGAAGCTGCAGTTCTACCATTGAACTACACCCGCATTAACGCCAATTCTATTCGGATTCCATCGGTTCGGTAAATCGACCAGCCCGTCGAGTCCTAGCGCTCAGCGCCCGTGATCCTTCTTTGATCAGTGCGCACATCTCGGGGGTAACCCGATTGTTATCTCCCTGAGACTGACATTGTTACCCCGCGCGGTCACGATACTTCCGCTGCACCACGACATGAAACGGAAGTCTCGCATTGAGCATTCAAAACATCGGTACTCTCAAGTCAGTCTTTATGGTGGCGGCTCTGAGTGCTGTCGGGCTTGCGCACGCGCAAAGTAACACCGGGCCCTCGACCACCGCAGCACCCGCGACCCCCGTGGCGCCCGCGCCCGCCGATGAGGCACTGACCTGGCACGGCATCACGCTCTATGGAGCCGTCGACATTGGTCTTCAGTACGAATCACATGGCGCGCCGTTCAGCGATTATTACACGCCGGCGAGCACGAATATCGTTCAGAAGGACAGCCGCGAATCGGTATTTGGCGTGACCGGCAGCAACTCCAGTCAGACGAAGGTCGGCTTGCGAGGCCTCGAGCCGATTGGCGGCGATTGGTCGGGTGTGTTCGCGCTCGAGACCTGGTTCAACCCGCAAGCCGGCGTGCTCAGCGATTCCCTGAAATCGCTGACCATAGACAATGGCCTCGCCCCGGGCCAGCAAACGACCAATAACGATGGCGCCAGCGCCGGTCAGCTCTTTCAGATTGCCTATGTCGGGGTCAGTTCAAAGACATTCGGCACCCTGACGTTTGGCCGGCAGCAAAACCTCGTGGCGGACGGTGTCAGTGTCCTCGATCCGAACCACGCCGCTCCCGCATTCTCGTTGCTGGGCGCATCCGGCGCCTATGCGGGCGCCGGCTCGACCGAAGACAAGCGTATGGATTCGACTTTGAAGTACGGCGTCAGCTTCGCCGACACGGTCCACGTCCGGGCTCTGTTTAAATTCAATAATGCCAACGGCGGCTCCGCCGACACGGCGTATCAGGCGAACATCGGCGCCCAATACGCGGGCCTGGCGCTCGATGCCTACTATTCCAAGATCCATGATGCAGTTTCGCTGACCTCGCTCAGCGCGGCGCAGGTCGCGGAATTGCCAAAGCTCGGTTTCTCGTCGAGCAATTCCTTGTCGGCGACGATCTCCGATAATACGACCTACGCGATTCTGGCTTCTTACAAGCTCGCCCCGCTGCCGGTGAAATTCTACGTCGGCTACGAGCATATCCAATATGCGAATCCGGCGACTGCTGTGGCGGCGGGCACCGCAGGTCTGGGCGGCTACACGCTGGCCTTCGTCAACAACGCCGCCTACGCCGGTGACAAGAAACTCGACGTCTATTGGGCCGGCGTGCGCTACACCGTCCTTCCAAATCTGGACGTCACTGCCGCCTACTACGGCTATCGCCAGAACGCCTATGGCACCGGCAAGCAGGCGGGCTGCTCCACCAAGGCATTCTCGGTCTGCAGCGGAACCTTCCGGGACTATTCGCTGGACCTGAACTATCGATTTACCAGGCGCTTCGATCTCTATGCCGGCCTCATGTACAGCGGCGTGTCAGACGGCTTGGCCAACGGCTACCTCTACGACACGACCAACCTCAATCCGACGATCGGCGTACGCTACGTGTTCTGATGCGCCGGCAGTGGCGGCACGGGTGGCGGAGATCGGCACGCCGCAGCGCGCCTCACTCGTTGGCGACCGTCTCGTCGCCGGGCTCGCCGAGGTGGCACGACTCGGGAAAGGTGTGGATGCCCGGGACTTCGCCGGCGCGCAGCGCCTGCTGCAATCGTTCCCAATAATCGACCGTGAGCAGCTCGCCGTGCGCGGTGCGGAATGCGCGGCGCAGCATGCGATCATCGACACGCAGCCCGGCCTCGATCTCCTCGGGCAGAAACACCACGCCGTCCTCGAAGAACCAGCGCGGCACCTCCTCTTCGCCGTCGTCCCGGTCCAGGTTCGTGCGCACCTTGACGTCGGTCAGCAGTTCCACGGCGTCGTAATCATAGAGATAGACCTTCAGATAGCGGTTCACGCCGTAGTTGCGGATGTCGAAGTCCTTGTTGAAGACGTTGGCGGCGGCGTTGTTGCGGATGCAGTAGCCCAGATTGACGATGGCGCGACTGGCCCTCTCCTCGGGCGCGGCCGCGAGGAACACGTTCAGGGGCGTGAGCTTTCGCTGCAGCACCAGGTATTTGAAGACCAGCGCGCCGCCCTGCTCGTGCACGGCGTTGCTGGCCGCGCTGAGCAACTCCGCCCTGAGTTCAGGTCTGAACCAGGCGCGGTCGAGCTTGAGGTTGTAGTAGAGAATGTTGTCCAGCATGCTGCCGGTGCGATTGATCTCGTGCACGCGCCGGTACTTGTCCATGACCGCCTCGACCCCCTGAAAACTATCCCATTTGTAGCCGGCCGTGGGGCGGTCACGGATGACCTTGAGAAGGTAGGCTGAGCGCGGCGAGGTGAAGGCGATGGCCACCGTGCCCGGCCAGCCGGGTGCGATGTCGAGCAACTCGTGGTGGCGGTCGAGCGCCCGCCGGACCTCGTTGATGACGGCCACGCGGCTGACGTGGTGGAAGCCGATCGTCGAGTAGTGCAGGCCGAGTGGCCGCCGCGGCATGATGCTGTGCAGAAAATCGCTTAGCTCGTGGTAGTGACGGTTGGTGACCTGAAAGGGCGCCTCGGTCGAACTGAAGAGATTGTGCGTGTGCGGGGTGGTGTGCAGCAGCGCCTCGGCCCGCACGCCGTCGGGCTCGTTGAGCAGCGCGATCACGAACGGCCGGTATTCATTGCCCTTGAGCACCAGGCGGCCCACGAGATAGGCGCCCCGATTGCGGAAGAATCCGGCGCGGATCATCTCGATCGCGTACAGGCCGGCGCCGGCCTTTGCGGCCAGGACGTCATTGAGCCGTCGGGTGATGCGCGCCGAGTCACCGGCCGCATCACCGAAGCGCACCGACAGCTCCGCAATGCCGAGGATTCTCTGTACCACGCGATGGTCCACGGGCCACGAGCAGGCGAAGGTCTCGTACACGGCAGCCAGCGATTGCGGCGCGGAGCGATGTTCGGCGAAGGCGTACTCGAGCGGCCCCCAGTCGCCCTCGTACAGTCGCCGGCGCGCGGAATGCAGGTAGGCCAGCACCAGATCGGCCTCGTAGCGCGCGCTGACCTCCGGCCGGAATGCCGCCTCGATCTGCAGCCACAGCGATTCGCTGCTCGTGAGCGCCGGAAATACCGCTCGCATGTCGTGCGCAAGCTCCTGCACGGTGGCGTTGTACAGCCGCAGGCGCCGTTTGGCGTGGGCTACCGATGCCGGGGCATCGCGATTCTCGAAGGCCGCCTTCGCGAGCCAGGTCAGCCGCAGGAACTCATCGTAGAAGCGATCGAACGCCTCGGTGATCCAGGCGGCGCACAGCCGCACGCGCTCGGGATCGGACTGCGCTGCGGCCACGAGCGCGGCATAATCGGATGCCTGGTCGCGGTTCATCGCCGTCCCGGCCACGTTCGCTCGCCGCTAGCGATATTCGTGATGGCAGTCATCGCAGGCATCGCCGATGTGCTTGACGGCGGCGGTGGCCGAGCTCACCACGCAATGCTCCGGCGCCGCCTCGCCCGCGCGCACGGCATCGCGCAGGGCATCGGCGCGCTTATGGAACTCGGTGTCCTGGGCGTAGGCCTTCGGAAAGGCCTGCAGCAGCTCGTCGTACACGAACAGCAGGCGGCCGCGCTCCTGCTCGAACGCCGGGCATTGCCCGGCGCGCGCCGCCGCATCGAGGCGATCGAGGTGGTACTGCGCGAGGCCCATGACCGAGCGCGTGTGTTGGTGGCGGCGCGCCGTCATGTTGGTGAAGGCGTTGCCCGCGAATGCCCCGGCCATCAGGCAGAGCACCGCCAGGAGGATGTACTTGACCATGGTCTATCTTAATGTCACACGGGCCACCGATGTCATACGGGCCCTCACACGGGCCGTCACACCGGCGCCGGAGGCCATGGCACCTTGAGTCTGGAAGCGATCATCTTCGACGTGGACGGCACGCTGGCGGAAACCGAAGAGGTGCACCGTGCCGCGTTCAATCTCTCGTTCCGCGATGCCGGCCTGGCGTGGCACTGGGACCAGGCCCTCTATGGCCGTCTGCTCGAGGTCACCGGCGGCAAGGAGCGTATCCGTCACTACGTCGACTCGCAGCGCCAGGATGAGGCGCTGGCCCGTAGCACCGCCACCATCGCCTCGCTGCACGCGGCCAAGACGGCGCACTACACCGATCTGGTCGAGCGCGGCGCCATGGCGCTGCGTCCCGGCTTCGCGGCGCTGCTCGAACAGGCGCGCGCCGCCGGCGTGCGGCTGGCCATCGCGACCACCACCAGCCTGCCGAACGTCGCGGCGCTGCTGCGCACCGCGCTGGGTGAGCGCGCCGAGGGATGTTTCGAGGTCATCGCGGCCGGTGACACGGTGGCGCACAAGAAGCCGGCGCCCGATATCTACCTGAGCGCGCTCGAGCGCTTGCGGCTGCGGGCGTCGGCCTGCCTTGCGATCGAGGATTCGCAGCACGGGGTGCGCGCCGCGCTGGCGGCGGGCATTGCAACCCTGGCGGTGCGCAGCGCCTATACCCGCGGGCAGGATTTCTCAGGCGCGGCGCTGGTGGTGGATGCTCTGGAAGAAGTGCCGGCGCGGCTCGGCGCGTCCGATCTGCTCGCGGCGCTGCGTGCGCTTCACGATCGCGCCAGCAGCAGCCCCGGCAACTCGTCGAAGCCGTCGATATGAGCATCGCACGCCAGAGCACGCGGGTCCTGGCCTTCGTTGTAGCCGTAGGTGACGCAGATCACCGCAATGCCGGCGGCCTGCGCCGCCTGCACGTCGTTGATCGAATCCCCGACCATGAGCGCCGCGGACGCTGCCAGCTCGAGCGATGCGCACGCGAACTGCAGTGGCTGGGGATCGGGCTTGCGCCGCTCGCAGCTATCGCCCCCGACGATGAGGTCGATCCAGGGTGAGAGGCCCAGCCGCTCGAGCAGCGCCAGTGCGAATTCGCGGTGCTTGTTCGTGATGACGGCGCTGCGCAACCCGGCCTGCTTGAGCCGTTGCAGCGCGGCCGGAACCCCGGGATAGGCTCGTGCAGTGCTGGCCTGCGAGCGCTCGAGTGCGGCGTAATGGTGGAGAAAACGCTCCAGCACCGTGGCCATGCCGGCTGCATCGAGCGTGCGCTGCTGCGCCTGCGCAGCGCGCTGCACCAGCACTTCCGAGCCGCGACCGATCATGCGCCGCACGCTGCTCTCGGGCAGGGGCTCCCAGCCATGCTCGAGCACTGCGCGATTGAGCGCCAGGGTGATGTCGGCCACGGTATCGAGCAGCGTGCCGTCGAGGTCGTAGAGCACCCCGCCGAGCGCGCGGCCGCGCCAGTGCGCGCCGAGGTTCAGTGGCTTCGCGCCGGCGGGGGCGCGGTGGAGTTGCGCAGGATCAGTTCGAAGTCGAGCAGCCGGCGCGGCACGGGCGTGGGCCAGCCGTTGCGCCGCGGCGAATGCTCGATGATAAGCTCGGTCGCGGTGCGCGCCATGGCCGTCACGGGTTGGCGAATGGTCGTGAGCTGCGGCCAGATCATGGTCGCCACGGGCGCGTCATCGAATCCGGCCACGGAGAGCTGCTCGGGCAGGCGCAGTCCGAGTTTGCGCGCCACGCACAGTGCCGCAGCGGCCGTGTCGTCGTTGCTGGCGAATATGGCGGTCGGCGGTGTGGCCGAACGCAGCATCTGGTCGGCGCAGATCAGGCCATCCGCGAACACGAAATTGCCGGTCCCAACCAGCGCGGGGTCGAGAGCCACCCCGCGCGCCTTCATCTCGTCGCGGAAGCCGCGGTAGCGGTGGTCGCTCGCGGCGTGTCCCGCCCGCCCGAGAATGAAGCCGATGCGGCGGTGGCCGAGGTCGAGCAGGTGGCCGGTCATGCGCCGGGCCGCGGCATAGTCGTCTATGCCCACGGAGGGCGAGCTGCTGCTCGGCTCGTTCTTCGGCGCGATGCGCACCGTCGGCAGCGCGATGTCGGCGAGCCGGCTCAGGATCACCGGATGATCGCTGAGCGGGGGCAGCAGGATGACGCCCTCGAGCCGCAACGTG
>DATDHV010000153.1:0-9863 GCA_036521395.1 Steroidobacteraceae bacterium
CGGTGCCACGCACCTGATTACCGGCATGTATGACGCGCGGCTCGATCACATGCCGCTGCTGGCCATCGCAGGTCAGCAAGCCCGCGCGGCGCTGGGCGGCCACTACCAACAGGAAGTGGATTTGGTCAGTGTCTACAAGGATGTGGCCGGCGCCTTCGTGCAGCAGGTCGGTGTGGCGCCGCAAATGCGTCATGTCATCGATCGAGCGATCCGCATAGCCCGCGCCGAGCGCCGTGTCACGGCCATCATTGTACCGAACGATCTGCAGGAGGAAGCCTATACACCGCCGCCGCGCAAGCACGGCACGCTGCATTCGGGCATGGGCTATCAGGCACCCAAAGTCGTTCCCTATGAGATCGATCTGCGGCGTGCCGCGGACGTGCTCAATGCCGGCAAGAGGGTTGCCATGCTGGTGGGCGCGGGAACACTGCAGGCCACTGATGAAGTCATCGCGGTGGCTGACAAGCTCGGTGCCGGCGTTGCCAAGGCGTTACTTGGCAAGGCGGCCGTTCCTGACGAGCTGCCCTGGGTGACCGGCTCCATCGGACTGCTCGGCACCAAGCCCAGCTGGGAGCTCATGAACGAGTGCGACACGCTGTTGATGGTGGGCTCCGGCTTTCCCTACTCCGAGTTTCTGCCCAAGGAAGGTCAGGCACGCGGCGTGCAGATCGATCTCAAGCCTGACATGCTCAGCCTGCGATATCCGATGGAAGTCAATCTGGTCGGTGACAGCGCCGAAACATTGCGGGCATTGCTGCCGCTGCTGCAACAGAAATCCGATAGCGGCTGGCGCAAGCGCATTGAGACGAACGTCGCCGAGTGGTGGAAACTGCTGGAATCGCGCGCCATGATGGCAGCGCATCCGATCAATCCGCAGCGTGTCGCCTGGGAACTCTCCCCGCGTCTGCCTGAGCGCGCCATCATCACCAGCGATTCGGGGTCCTGCGCCAATTGGTACGCGCGCGACCTGAAAATCCGACGCGGCATGTCGTGTTCGTTATCGGGTGGCCTGGCATCCATGGGCGCCGCGGTGCCCTATGCCATCGCCGCCAAGTATGCGCATCCAGACCGGCCCGTGATCGCACTGGTCGGTGACGGCGCCATGCAGATGAACAACATGGCCGAGCTGATCACCGTCGCCAAATACTGGCGCGAATGGACCAACCCCCAGTGGATCGTTTGCGTTTTCAACAACCAGGATCTGAATCAGGTGACCTGGGAGCAGCGCGTGCAGGAAGGCGATCCCAAATTCGAGGCCTCGCAGGAGCTGCCCGACGTGCCCTATCACAGCTTCGCCGAGCTCATAGGCCTGAAAGGCATTTACGTCGATATGCCCGAGCGGGTGGGCCCCGCCTGGGATGAAGCGCTCGCGGCCGATCGGCCCGTGGTGCTGAATGTCCGCACCGATCCGGACGTGCCACCCTTGCCGCCGCACATAACGCTGACGCAGGCCAAACACTTCATGTCCACGCTGCTGCAGGGTGATCCGGACGAAGGCGGCATCCTCAAAGCCACTGCCAAAGAGGTATTGAGCGCGCTGTGGCCCGGCCACGGCAAGTAGCCGCGATGCCCACTGCCGAGGCACCGATTCGCGCTCTCCGGGCTGCGGCCTACCGCATCCCGACCGATCAGCCGGAAGCGGATGGAACGCTGCAATGGAGCGCGACCACGCTGGTGGTGGTCACGATCAGCGCCGCTGGACGGGAGGGGTTGGGTTATACCTACTCCAGCGCCTCGATCGTACCGCTGATCGAAACCGAGTTGGCCGCCGCGCTCGCGCAAGGAGACGCCCTCGACATCCCGGCCTGCCAGCGGCGCTTGCAGCAGGGGGTACGCAATCTCGGTCGTGCCGGGCTTGCCGCCACGGCCATCTCCGCCATCGACGTCGCGCTCTGGGACCTCAAGGCCAAGCTGTGGGAGCTGCCGCTCGCAACGCTCCTGGGTCGTTGCCGCGACGCCGTGCCCATCTATGGCAGTGGCGGCTTCACCAGCTATGACGATGTGACTCTGCAACGACAACTGACGGGCTGGGTGGAACGCGACGGTTGTCGCTGGGTCAAGATCAAGGTGGGCTCCGAACCGGCGCAGGACCCGCACCGTGTGGCGCTTGCCCGCGAGGCCATCGGCGAGCGGGGCCTGTTCGTCGATGCCAACGGCGCCTATCAACTCAAGCAGGCCATCGAGCTGGCCGAGCGCTTTGCGGCAGCAGGTATCACCTGGTTCGAGGAGCCCGTGTCGTCCGATGACTTGTCGGGCCTGCGGCAGATTCGGCGGCGCGCACCGGCTGCGATCGAGATTGCCGCCGGCGAATATGGCTACACGCTCGATTATTTTCGTCGCATGTTGCGAGCCCAGGCCATCGACGTGCAGCAGGCCGATGCCTCGCGCTGCGGCGGCATTTCCGCGTTCCTGCAGGTCGCCGCACTCTGTGAAGCGCACCACAAGGATCTGTCCGCGCACTGTGCCCCGGCGCTGCATCTGGCGGTTGCCTGCGCAGCGCCGCGCCTGCGGCATCAGGAATGGTTCCACGATCACGTGCGCATCGAGCAGCAGCTGTTCGACGGCGCGCCCGTGCCGCGACAAGGGCAGATTGCTCCGGATCTGTCGCGGCCGGGCCTGGGATTGGAATTCAAGGCGCGCGACGCCGAGGTCTATCGCGTATGAGCCGGCCACGTCCAGCGCGGCCTGCCCGCGCCGCGCGCGGTCTGCATCGCGCCGCCGGCCTGCTTGCCGGCTGCGTGCTCGCCGATAGCGGCATCGAGCACTACCGCGGATCCTTTCACAACCCGGGCATGGTGCTGCCTCTGGCCAGCGCGGCGCTGAGCCTCATCGGCAGTGTCCACGGCGGTGCCGATCGGCGCGCACAGCGGCACCGCGCGCGCGAGGCCGCGTATGCGCTCGCGGTCCTGACTGGAGTGGCCGGGACGGCGTTTCACCTCTACAACATTGGCAAGCGCAGCGGCGGGTTCTCCTGGCTGAATCTGTTTTATGCCGCGCCGCTCGGCGCTCCCGCCGCGCTGTCCCTCTCGGGATTGCTTGGCCTCGCCGCAGAGCGGCTGCGTGCGCCCGCCACGCCAGCGGCGCCGGAGGCGCCGAGGCTGCTCGGTCTGCCCGCGGGACGCGCGCTCGCCGCGCTGGTCGGTGTGGGGCTGCTCGGCACGGCCGGCGAAGCGGGATTGCTGCACCTGCGCGGTGCCTACCACAATCCAGCGATGTATCTGCCGGTCTCGATGCCGCCCATCGCTGCCGCGCTGCTGGCGTACGCGGCGCTCGCGCCGGCCGCACCGAGGCGCATGACGCGGTGGTGGCTGCGCCTGACGGCGCTGTTGGGCTTTGCCGGCGCAGGCTTTCACGCCTATGGCGTCTCGCGCAACATGGGGGGCTGGCGCAACTGGACGCAGAATCTGCTGAACGGACCACCGTTGCCCGCGCCCCCCAGCTTTGCGGCCCTGGCGCTCGCCGGCCTCGCGGCGCTGTCACTGTTGTCGGAGGATCCGCGTGACTGAAGCGCGCTATCCCGGTTACGACGTGCTCGCCAAACGCGACGGCGTCTCATGGAACGATGCCACGCGCCGCACGCTCGAGCGGCGACTGGCAGTGCCCTCTGCGCCTCGGATGTTCAACCCCGCACAGTGGCAGACCTTGCAGGCCTTGTGCGCACGCATTCTGCCGCAGCCCGTCGATCGCCCGCCGATCCCGGTGGCCGCCCTGCTCGATGAACGACTGGCCAGCGGGCGCACCGACGGCTTTCGCCGCACGCACTTGCCCGCACAGGAGGAGGCCTGGCAGCGTGGCCTCGATGCCCTCGATGTCGAGGCGCGCGCACTGCTCGGGACCGCGTTCTGCGACCTGGCGGCCGCGCAGCAGGATGCCTTGCTGCATCGGTTGCAGGACGGCCAACTCAAAGATCCGGCCTGGGGCGATATGTCGGGCCAGGAATTCTTCGCCCACCGCGTACTGCTGGACCTGGGCGCTGCCTACTACTCGCATCCGACGGCATGGAATGAAATTGGATTCGGGGGGCCCGCCAGTCCGCGCGGCTACGTGCGCATGGACTTCGACCGCCGCGATCCCTGGGAGGCTGCGGAAACCAAGCCCGGCCGCGAGACGCAGGCGTTGCGCGACAATCGCCGTGTCCGGTGAGATGGCCCGCTACGCGGTCGACGAAGCGCTGCAGGCGCCGCGCGCCATCCATGGGCGCGCGCCCGATGTGTTCCGCATCGGCGCTTGGGTGCCGATGCGCGAGCGATCCAACGATGAGGCCGTGGACTTCTGTGTCGTGGGTACCGGTGCGGGCGGGGGGACCCTGGCCTGCCGGCTCGCCGAGTTGGGCTTCTCGGTCGTAGCGCTCGATGCCGGCCCGTTCTTCCGGCCCCTCGAGGACTTTGCCTCCGACGAGACCGAGCAGACCAAGCTCTACTGGTTGGACCATCGCATCACCGACGGCCGCAATCCCATCACCATGGGCGGCAAGAACAGCGGCAAGGCGGTCGGCGGCAGCACCGTGCATTTCGCGATGGTGTCGTTGCGCTTCCGGCCCGAGTGGTTCCGCTCGCGCTCGCTGCTCGGCTACGGAGCCGACTGGCCACTGGACTGGCGCGAGATGTGGCGGTACTACACCCTGGCCGAGCGCGCCCTCAGCATTTCCGGCCCACTGACCTATCCCTGGGGGCCGCCGCGGCCGCGCTACCCGTACCGCCCCCATGAGCTCAATGCGGCGGCGCGGGTACTGGCGCAGGGCGCCGAAGCACTCGGCTACCGCTGGACCGCGACCCCGCTCGCGACGGTGTCAGCGCCGCGCGGACAGTCCCCGCCCTGTGTTTACCGCGGCTTCTGCCGCTTTGGCTGCGCCACCAACGCCAAGCAGAGCGCGCTCACGGTGTGGATTCCGCGTGCGCTGCGGGCCGGTGCCGAAGTGCGCGATCTGGCCATGGTCGGCCGCATCGAGACGGGGCCCGACGGCCGCGCCAGCGGCGTACATTATTGCCGCCAGGGACGTTGGCAGTTCCAGCGCGCCCGCAACGTCGTGGTCGCGGGCTATGCCATCGAAACGCCGCGACTGTTGCTGGCATCGGCCAGCGCTCGCTATCCGCAAGGTTTGGCCAACAGCTCCGGCCTGGTGGGCCGCTACCTGATGACGCAATCGAATCAGGCAGTCTTCGGCCGTATGGACCGCGAAGTGCGCTGGTACAAGGGTCCGCCATCGTTGACGATCAGTGAGCATTGGAACTACGAGGATCGCGGCAAGGATTTCTTCGGCGGCTACTGTTGGATGGCGCAGGGACCATTGCCGGTGGAATGGTTGACGGTCCAGGTCGGCTCGCGTGGCCTCTGGGGCGAGGGGCTGCAACGCGCCATGCGCGACTACAACCACGCCGTGGGTCTGAAGATGGTCGGTGAGATGCTGCCGAATGAAAACAACCGCGTCACGCTTGCCGATGAGCGTGACCAGTACGGGCTACCGGTGGCACGCGTTACGTACTCCTGGGGCGATAACGACCGGCGCTTGATCAATCACGCGCTTGATCAGATGGAGCGCAGTCTCGAGGCCGTCGGCGTCAGCCATCTCTTCCGCCAGGAGGACGACACCAATCATCTGGCCGGCACGGCTCGCATGGGATTTGACGCGCAGCACAGCGTAGTCAACGCCGACTGTCGATGCTGGGACATTCCCAACCTCTGGATTTGCGACGGTTCCGTTTTCCCCACGACGGGCGGCGTCAATCCCTCGCTGACCATCCAGGCCATTGCCCTGCGGACGGCCGACCGCATGCGCGTATTGGCATCGCGCGGGGAGCTCACGTGAGCGAGTCAGTCGAGGCGGCCGTGGAGTGCCTGGTCGACTATGCCGCTCATACCGGCGAGTCGCCCACGTGGAGCATCACCGAACAGGCATTGTATTGGATCGATATCGAGCAGCCGGCATTGCACCGCTTCAATCCTTCCAAGCACAACGATCAGCATTGGATGCTGCCCTCCAGTGTGGGCGGCATCGCGCTCCATGCCGCCGGCGACCATGTTCTGTTGGGACTGCGCGATGGTCTGTACGAGATGCGGCTTTCCGACCATGGCATCCACCCACTGGCCGCCCCGCCGTTCGAGCCGTCGCTGTTTCGGTTCAACGAGGCCGCCTGCGACCCCTACGGCCGCCTGTGGCTGGGCACCATGTTCGACCCGCTGACACCCACCGCCACGCTGCCTGCCGAAGCCAAACGCCAGCCCTGGCATGTGTATACCGAGGAACATGGCTTGGTCGCGAAGCCCGACTTCGCCGAAATTCCCAATGGCCTCGCCTGGAGCGCAGACGGCCGCACCATGTATGCCGCGCACTCGCAGGACGAGGTCATCTATGCCTTCGACTACCACGCCCCGGAGGCCACATTCAGCCAGCGCCGCAGATTTGCCACCATCGATCCATCCGATGGGATACCGGATGGCTGCGCGATCGATGAGGTTGGCGGCTACTGGAGCGCCCTGCACGGCGGTGGCCGCTTACGGCGGTTTCACGCCGATGGCCGCTTCGATCGGGACATTCGACTGCCGGTCAGCCTGCCGACCATGTGCGCATTCGGCGGCCCCAGGCTCGATGAGCTGTACGTCACCTCCGCTACTGCGAAGCTCACCGCTGCCCAACGCGCGCGTGAGCCGCTCGCGGGCAAGTTGCTGCGTCTGCGTCCGGGCATCAGCGGACGCCCCCCACGACTGTACGGCGCGGCAACGCGGGCTTGAGCAGCGCCATCAGAGCGCGCGCTCCGATGTGCTCCTCGATGAAGTCTGCCAGCCCTTCGAAAGTATCATCCAGGGTGGGCACCTGCGCGCCGAAGAGTGCGCGCAGCACGCCGGCGTTCTCGAACAGGCCGTGGGTGTAGAGGGCGAGGACCTGCCCGCTTTGCCATCCGCAACCGGACGGCAGCACCGGTCTCAGCGGTCGCGAGGATTCGGCGCGGCCGCAGGGACGCGACCGGCCATGGCGGATTTCGTAGGCATCGAACGAGACGTTGCCGAGCTGCGCCCAGAAACCCGCCAGCGGTTCAAAGGTATAGCTGGCACGTTGATGGCGTTTCGACACCTGGAATTCGGTCTCGAGCGCGAGCAGCCCGAGACCCTCGGTGGCGCCTTCGATGCCGTGCGGATCGGCGATGCCGTGCCCGAGCAGTTGCAGACCGCCGCAGATCGCCAGCGTCGGCTTGTCGGCCTTGACGTGGGCAATGATGGCGGCATCGAGGCCAGTCCGTCGCAGCCACTGCCGGTCCTCGGCCACGTGCTTGGAGCCGGGAAGAATCAGCAGACCGGCCCGTTCCACGGTCGCGGCCTCGCGGGCCCAGCTCAGCGAGACGCCGGGCACGCGCCGCAGCGGCGCAAATTCATCGAGATTGCTGATTCTCGGGTACGCGATGACGGCCGTGGACAGGCCCGGGCCGGACGCCCGCGTATCAGACACCCCGTCCTCCTCCGGCAGCCCGTGATCGCGCCACAGCGGCAGCACGCCCAGGATGGGAACACCGGTGAGGGATCGCAGCATCGCAGGGCCGGGCGCAAGCAGACGCTCATCGCCGCGAAACTTGTTGAGCACGAACCCCCGGATCAGGGCTCGCTCGGCTTCGGCGAGCAGCAGATACGTGCCGTAGAGATGCGCGAATGCGCCACCGCGGTCGATATCGCAGATCAGCAGCGTTGCAGCTCGCGCCAGCCCGGCGACGCGCATGTTGACGATATCGCTCGACCGCAGATTGATTTCCGCGGCCGAGCCGGCACCTTCGATCACCACGACATCGTGCTGCGCCATGATCTCCTCGAGGCAACCGCGCACGGTCGGCCACAGGTGCTGCGAGCGCTGCCGCCACTCCATGGCCGACAGTCGATCATCGCGTTGTCCCAGCACAATCACTTGGCTGTGCGTGTCCTTCTCCGGCTTGAGCAGCACCGGGTTCATGCGCACGTCCGGAACGCAGCGGGCGGCCAGGGCCTGAAAATACTGGGCGCTGCCCATTTCACCGCCCGGCACCACACGCGCGTTGTTGCTCATGTTCTGTGCTTTGTACGGCGCCACGCGCAATCCCTGGCGTGCGTACCAGCGCGCGAGCGCCGTCGTGAGCAGGCTCTTCCCTGCCCCGCTGCTGGTTCCACATACCATCACGGCGGCGGCACCCCGCATCTTGGGCCTCATCATCTCGAAGCGCGGAGCCGTTCTGTCCGTCATGTCAGATCCTCCGGTGGGTCGGTGACGGTCCGGCTGGGTTTAAGTGAAATGGCGCCCCGGCGCAACCGCGGTTGCGGCTACACTCGGGCCAGGCTTGCATGATTCAACTCCTCAAATCACTGTTCGGTGACACCGACCGCGAGGCGCCCGCGAAAAAGCCCGCGTCGGGTGCGAGCCCCAGGCCCACGCAGTTGGCGCGCGACTACCGCGCGGTCTCGCTCGCGCCCAATAACTGCACGGCCGCAAAACGGGGACCTGGGGCCAGGCGCTATCTGCTGCGCGAAGCCCCACGCCTGCCGCTGGCCGATTGCGCCACGCCGGCAGGCTGCACATGCCGCTTCCTCAAGCACGCGGATCGGCGCGACGACGACCGCCGCTTGCTCGGCGAGACCGAGACCGGGCGCTGGTACGCGGGTACCGAGCGGCGCCGCCGCAAAGGCAGACGTTCCTCGAATTGACCCGCCTTGGACCGGTGTGCCGGGGCCCCAATCCCTTCGCGAGCCAATTGCTGCAGTGCGGTATGTGCTCCCCGGGGGAGTGCAAAGTGCGAGCTAGGACGCGGCGTCGCGCGGTGGCGAAGCCGATGATTGCAGCGATGCATCGATATGTGAACCCAGACCGGATTTGACATGTTCTTCGAGGCACGCTGTTCGGCAGTCGTAACCGTATTTGCTACATCACGGACCGCAGATCCCACTGCAGCCAGGCCCAACGCCCCGACATGAGCCGCGCCGAACCAGCCCGCATCCTGATCGTCGACGACAACCGCGCAATCCACCAGGATTTCCGCAAGATCCTGCTCGGCCGGGAAATTGACGCCAATCTGCAGGACCTGGAAGCCACCCTGTTCGGCGATGTCGTGCCCGAGGCCGCGGCGGAGAATCCCTTCCGGCTCGACTCGGCGTATCAGGGAGCCGAAGCGCTGGCGCTGGTGGAGCGGTCGTGCGAGGACGGCCAGCCCTACTCGGTGGCGTTCATCGACATGCGCATGCCCCCGGGATGGAACGGGCTCGAGACCATCGAGCGCCTGTGGGCCGTCGATCCGGAGATTCAGGTCGTGATCTGTTCGGCCTACTCGGACCACGACTGGCAGAACATGGTGACCCGCCTGGGCCGCTCCGACAAGCTGCTGGTGCTCAAGAAGCCGTTCGAGATGATCGAGGTGCTGCAGTGTGCACATGCACTGTGCACCAAGTGGCGCAACGAGCGGGCACTGCGCGAGCACGTCAATTCACTCGAGAAGGACGTCACCGACCGTACGCAGGGGCTGGAGGCGGCCAACAAGCAGCTGCGGCAACTGGCCACTCACGACGCCCTGACCAGCCTGCCGAACCGGGTGCTGCTCGATGACCGCATGAGCCAGGCCATCGTGCACGCACAGCGCGCCAACGAGGGATTCGCGGTCTGCGTGCTCGATCTGGACCGCTTCAAGCTCGTCAACGATTCGCTGGGTCATCGCGCGGGTGACGAGCTGCTCAAGCAGGTCGCGCGCCGCCTCTCGGGCGCGGTGCGCAGCGTGGACACGGTCGCGCGGCTCGGCGGCGACGAATTCGTGCTGATCATCAGCCCGGCGCGCTCGCACAAGGAAGCCGTGCAGGTCGCGGAAAAGGCGCTCGAGGCGCTGCAGGCCGCGGTGCAGATCGGCGACCTCGAGGTTCACTCC
>DATDHV010000154.1:0-10208 GCA_036521395.1 Steroidobacteraceae bacterium
CATCGAGCTCGCGCAGCAGCTCGGCCTGTCCTGGTCCTACGGTACGGGCGAGGCCGCGGTGGCCGCCGTGTTCGATGAGATGCGCCACACCATGCCGAGCATCGCCGGCATCACCTGGCAGCGCCTGCAGGCCGAGGACGCAGTGACCTACCCGTGCGAGAAGGAGGGTGATCCGGGCGAGCCGGTGGTGTTCACCCAATCCTTCCCGACGCCCACCGGCAAGGGGCTGTTCGTGCCTGCCGACATCATTCCCGCCGATGAGCGGCCGGACAGCGATTATCCCATGGTGCTGATCACGGGCCGTCAGCTCGAGCACTGGCACACGGGCAGCATGACGCGCCGCTCGGGCGTGCTCGATGCCATCGAGCCCGACCCGGTGGCCGCGCTGCATCCGCAGGACTTCGCCGGACTCGGATTGAAGCCCGGCGATGTGATCACCATCGCATCGCGGCGCGGCAGCGTGAGCCTGTATGCGCGCGCCGACGACAGCTCCCCGCGCGGCGCGGTGTTCGTCGCCTTCTGCTTCTACGAAGCCGCTATCAACAAGCTCACCAACTCGGCGCTGGATCCGTTTGCCAAGATACCCGAGTTCAAGTATTGCGCGGTGCGTGTGAGCCCGGGCGGCAAGCGGCCAATGCAGGCCAGCTTCGGCGGCGGCCAGATCCTCGCGGCCGCGGAGCACGCTGCGGACAGCGCCGCCGACCACGCGGCGGACCGCGCCGCCGACCGCGCGGCGGACCAGTCCATGGAAAAGGTCGTGGAACACTGAGCCACTCGAGTGGCGACCTGCTGCAGCTCCTGGCTCGGTGGAGTCGTAGTGTCAGCCTCCGGAGCCATGAAGTTGTTGCAGCTCGGCCGGCGTGTTGGCATTGAAGAAGCCGTCGGCATCCTCGAACAGCACCTGTGCACAGCGATGTTGGCTGGTCCACAGGCCGGTCTTGTGCTGACCGGCGTCTATGAAGGCGCGCAGGCTGTCGAGCAGCGAGGCTTTCATGAGGCAGAACACGGGATGCGAGCGCCGGACGCCGTCTTCGAGCGTGCAAGCCGTGGCGAGCTCGCCGTCGATCGCGGTGAGGCCGTGCGCCAGCCGCGCCACGAGATCGAGCGGGAAGTTCGGCGTATCGCAGGGCACGGTCGAGAGATAGGGAGTGTCGCAATGAGCCAGGCCTGCCAGCATGCCGGCGAGCGGCCCGGCGTAATCCGGCACCTCGTCGGGCCAGACCGCAACGCCCATCGAGCGGTATGCGTCCAGGTTGCGGTTGGCATTGATCATCACGGTGGCGACCTGCGGCGCGAGCCGCCGCAGCGCCTGCAGGGCCAGTGGCAGTCCCATATACGGTTGCAGTCCCTTGTCGACGCCACCCATGCGGCTGCCGCGTCCGCCCGCCAGGATCAGCCCGGTGATGTCGTTGATGTCGATCTTCATGGCGGCCCGGGCATCGTAGCGCCTGAAACCGGGAGCCGCCATCGGCACGCATGACGTGGCGGCGCTGCTGGTGCAGCCCGCAGCGGCCGGCTGGCCGCCGGTACCCGGGGCGCCGCGGCTCACCGCGGCCGCCTGTGAGCTGCTGCGCGCGATCGAAGTGCTCGACGAGCACGGTGCGCGCCGTCTGATTCACGTGCCGGCGGAGCGGCCACTCACCGTGTTCGTCGATGAACGCGAGCTCGTCACACTCATGACTCTCGGCGCCTCGCCCGAGCTGCTGGTGCTGGGGCATTTGTTCAATCAGCGGCTGATCAGCGCGGCGGCGCAGGTAGCCGCCATCGCGGTGGACTGGGGCGAGGGCAGGGCTTGCGTGCAGATGCGCACCCCGCTGCCGGCGCTTGAGGCCAGGCTCGCGCGTGGCGCGGCGACCGCCGGTTGCGGACAGGATTCGACGGCCGGGAGCCTCCTGCGGCAGGCGGAGAGCGTGCGGCTGCCGGCGGCGGGCGCGGCGCGCATCCGGCAATCCACCCTGCAGCGCCTGCTCGAGGCCGTACGACGACCCGCCGGCATTCATCGCAGCGCCGGCTCGGTGCACAACTGCGCATTGTTTCGCGGCGCCGACCTGCTGGTGTCGGTGGAGGACGTCGGCCGGCACAACGCCCTCGACACGATCGCCGGCTGGATGCTCATGCACGGCGTGGTGGGCGAGGACAAGGTGCTGTTCACCACCGCGCGCCTGACCGCGGAGATGATCGCCAAGATGGCTCGGTGCGCCATACCGATCGGCGTCTCGCGCAACGGTATCTCGGCCATGGCGTACGAGCTGGCGACGCGTCTGGGGATGACCTTGTTCGGCCGCGCGGCAAACCGGCATTTCCTGTGCTACACGGGCTTCGAGCGTTTCGATGCCGAGCCGGAGGCTCATTCCTCAACGGGCGCGCACGCCGATTGAAGCTCGCCATCTGCGCGAGCGCGCGAGCGCCCGCGCCACGCGCGCGCAGCAACGTATGCGTGGGCGTACATATTGGCGCTGCCCGCAGCGGATGTTAGGTTGCGCCGTCTCTTCATTATCGAGCGCGCGCACCACCGCGTGCTCCTTCCCGTGGCCGGATAACGGTCCGCGAATGACACGAGAACACAGTGACCAACTCGACGATCTCATATGCTGCGCTGCTTGCGCTCCTGCCCATGACACTCGCGCGGGTCGCTGCGGCCGACACTGCGGCGCCCCCGTCCGACGGCGATCAGGTGACTGTGGCGCAGGCCGCTCCACCGCCGCAGGAGCCGGCTTCATCGCAGCCGCCGGGTTCGCTCGAGCGCGTCGTGGTGACCGGGACGCGCGAGCCCGCGAAGGGCGACTATCGCGTCGACGCCGTCGCCTCGGAAGGTCCGCTCGGCAGCACGCCGATTCTGGACACGCCCTACACGATCGGCATCCTGCCGCTCAACCTGATCGAGAATTCCCAGGCGACGAATTTCAAGGACGTGTCCAAATACCTGCCGCTGGTGCAATACCAGGAACAGCAGGGTCCGGACATCCTGCGGCCGCAGACGCGCGGCATCCAGGGCGGCAATTTTCAGAATTCGCGCGAAGACGGCATGACCATGTACGTGACCGTGGCCAATGCCATGGAGCAATTCGAGCAGATCGAGGTGGTCAACGGGCTGTCGGCCTCGCTGTATGGGCCGGCCAATCCGTCGGGGATGTTCAACTTCGTGAACAAGCGGCCGACCAGTGAGACCCTCCGCCGCGTGAGCGTGACCTACGACAGCGACAGCATCGGCACCGCGCACGTCGATTTCGGCGGCCCGGTGGACCGCAACGGCGTGATCGGCTTCCGCTTCAACGGCCTCTTCGGCGAGGGCGATGGCTTCGTCGATCACAGTCGCCAGCGCCGGGCGCTCGGCAGCCTGGCCTTCGACGTGCACTTCACCCAGGACACCGTGCTGGAGCTCAACTACAGCGACTATGACCTGGTCGACAAGGGTTATCCGGGCTGGTTCACCTACAACGAGAAGGTGGTGCTGCCGGCGGCGCCGGATCCGACGCGCGTCGGCCTTGGGCAGAGCTATGCGGGTGTGGACCTCGAGACGCACACGGGTAGCGCGCGTCTCAAGCATGATTTCAATTCCGACTGGCACCTGGTGGTCGGCGCGCTGCGCCAGGATGCCACCCGCGACATCAACACACCCGTCAACAACCTGCTCTCGAGCGCCGGCAATTACACCTCATCGCTCGCCAACGGCTTCGCGCCGCGCTTTCAGATCACCAGCGACGCGGCTTATCTCGATGGCACCTTCGCGCTCTGGGGACTCAAGCAGGACCTGACCATCGGCACCGCAGGCTATGAATCCTATTCCTGGTCGGTCAAAACGACGGCCACCACCGCGAGCGTGCTGCTCGGCTCGGCAAGCATCTACGATCCGATCATCTTCCCGCTGCCGCCCGCGGGCCTGCCGAACACCCACCTGGCCTTCGATTCATCGAACATCATCCAGCAGGGCGTCAACATCAACGACACGGTTCATCTGACCGAGGCCTGGCTGGTGCGATTGGGCACGAGCCAGGACTGGTTTCGCACTGCAAACTACAGCGCCAAGGGTGCCACGCTCCCGGGTTACACGAATAACGGCCTGAGTCCCACAGCGAGCCTGCTGTACAAACCGGCGCAGAACATCACGACTTATCTCACCTACGCGAGCAGCCTGCAGGCCGGTGACACGGCTCCCGGCACCGCGGCCAACGCCGGCGTGGGCCTCGCGCCATATCGCAGCAGCGAATACGAGGTCGGCTTCAAGGTCTCGCTGGCGAAGATCGGTTTCACCGGCGCGGTGTTTCGCGTCGAGCGGCCCTTTGCCAACACCGATCCCATCGACCATATATTCAAGATATCCGGTGACCAGGTCAGCAAGGGCGTGGAGCTGTCCGCCGTGGGCGAGGTCGTCGACAACCTGGAGATCTACGGCGGTGTGACCGTGCTCGATGACAATCTCGAAAAGACCGGCGTTGCGGCAACCAACGACAAGACCTTCGTCGGTGCGCCCAAGGTCAAGGGCAACGTGCTGTTCGAGTACCACGTGCCGGCGGCGCCCGGTCTGGTGGCGAGCCTGGACTGGCAGTTCTCCGGCGATCGCGCCGGCAATGACACGAACTCATTCGTGGCCGCCGGCTACAGCCTGTTCGATCTCGCTGCCCGCTACACGCAGCAGCTGGCGGCGAAAACCGTCACCTGGCGCCTGTCGGTTGACAATGTGGCCAACCGCTTCTACTGGTCGACCGTCGCCCCCAGCAACCTCACCGGTACCAACGCCGGCAATCTGGTGGCCCACCTGGGCTCGCCTCGAATGGTGCTGGCCTCGGTCAGCATCGACCTCTGAGTCGCAGGCTACGCATGGTCGGCCGGCCGCGCGCGTGCACGCTACGAGCCGGCACAGGCGTGGCACTCGCGGCTGCGGCCATCGCCGCGATCATCGGCCTCACCGCCAGCCCCGTCCGTGCGCAGCGCGCGCCGGTCGCTGGCGGCGCGGGACGACAGATCATCGATGCCGCCGGCCGGCACCTGACCATTCCGGCTACGGTGAGGCGAGTGGCCGATCCCTGGCCCGCGAACAACGCGATCGTGCTCATGCTCGGGGCCGCCGACAAGCTCGTGGCCACCAGCGAGCAGGCGCGCCGCCAGCCATGGCTGCGCAGGCTCTATCCGCCTATCGAGCAGGTACCCGCCGCCTTCAACGCTGGCGGGGACGTGAACATCGAGACGCTGGTCGGCGCACAACCCGACCTCGTCCTGATGGCCTACGGTGGCGCGCTGCCGCGCTGGGCCGCGGCGGTTGAGTCCTTCCACATTCCGATCGTGCTGATGTCCAACAGCTCGCTCGCGGACCTCAAGCAGACGGTACTGATGACCGGCGAGGTGCTCGGCCCGCGGGAAGCCGCGGTGGCGCAGGACTATGTGCGCTACTTCAACGACAACATCCGCAGCGTCACGCGCATCACCGACCGGCTGCCGCTGAGCGCGCGGCCGAAGGTGCTGCACACGGCCTCGGCCGGAATCCTCACCGTCGACGGCCGGCAGTCCGTGATCGATGATTGGATCCGCGTCGCCGGCGGCGTCAATGCGGCAGAGGTCGTGGGATTGGGCCGTCCCGTCACCATGGAGCAGGTCGTGGCCTGGAATCCGGATGTGATCATCGTTGGCACCGCCCCGAACCAGCAGAGCCGCCAGGCCATTCTCGATGATCCGCGCTGGCGCGAGATCAAGGCGGTCAGGGAGGGCAGGGTGTACGTGAATCCGAGCGGCGCGTACCTCTGGGACCGCCATAGCGCCGAGGCGGCGTTGCAGGTACTGTGGGCCGCGAAACTGCTGCATCCCGCAAAGTTTGCGAGCCTGGACGTGAATGAGGCAACGAGAAAATTCTACGCCCGCTTCTTCCACTACCGACTGACCGACGCGGAGCTGCGCTCGATCATGGAGGCGACCGCGCCTTGAGCCGCCGCCGCGCCGTGGCGCTCATGACGCTGGCGCCGGTCGCGCTGCTGTACGTCTCGCTGTTCATCGGTCGTTTTCCGGTCTCGCCCGCGGTGGTCGCGCGCATCCTGCTCTCGCACGTGATGCCGATCACGCACGACTGGTCGAGCGCGGTCGAGGCCATCGTGATGCAGATCAGGCTGCCGCGCGCGATCCTGGCGCTATTCGTAGGTGCGGGCATGTCGATCAGCGGCGCGGCCTACCAGGGCATGTTCCGCAATCCGCTGGTGAGCACCGACATCCTCGGCGTGACGGCAGCCGCCGGGTTCGGCGCGGCCGTCGCCCTGCTGCTGTCGCGCAATGCGTTCGAGGTGCAGCTCATGGCCTTCGCCTTCGGACTCGCGGGTGTAGCCCTGACCTACCTGCTCGCGCGGGTGTACCGTTCGACTCCCGTGCTCATGCTGGTGCTCTCGGGCGTGGTCGTGGCGGCGTTCTTCAGTGCGCTGCTGAGCGGGACCAAATACATTGCCGACCCGGAATCCAGGCTTCCGGCCATCACCTACTGGCTGCTCGGCAGCCTCAACGGCGCCTCGATCGACAGCCTCATCATGGCATTGCCGCCCATCATCGCCGGCAGCGCCGGGCTGGTGGTCATGGCGTGGCAGCTCAACGTGCTGACCATGGGGGATGAGGAGGCGCGCGCGCTGGGAGTGCGCACCGAATGGCTCAAGGGCGGCATCATCGTCTGCACCACGCTGATCACGGCCGCGGCAGTGTCCGTGTGCGGCATGGTGGGCTGGGTGGGCCTGGTCATCCCTCACGTGGCGCGCATGCTGGTCGGGCCCGATCACCGCTCGCTGCTGCCGGCCGCGCTGTGCGTCGGCGCCAGCTACCTGCTCGTGATCGATGACGTCGCCAGAACCGCCACCGCGGGGGAGATCCCCCTGGGCATTCTCACGGCCCTGATAGGCGCGCCGTTCTTCGCCGGCCTGCTGCGCAGAAACCGCGGCTCATGGCAGTAGCGCGCACGCTGATCGAGCTTCGGGGCGCCGGCTTTCGTTTCGGCGAGCACACGGTCTTCAGCGGAATCGATCTAGACATCTATGCCGGTGAAGTGCTGACCGTGCTCGGTCCCAACGGCTGCGGCAAGAGCACGCTGCTGCGCTGTATCGGCGGTGCGCTGGCGCTGGCGGCCGGCAGCGCCCGAATCGACGGCATCGAGATTGCGAGCCTCGATCCCGCGGCGCGAGCGCGCCGGATCGGGTTCCTGTTTCAGCAGCATGCACCCTCGTTCCCGTTCACGGTGCTCGAGGTGGTCACCATGGGCCGCACGCCGTATCTGGGACTGTTCGGCGCGCCGTCGGCGAAGGACGTCGTTGTGGCCAAGGAGACGCTCGAGCGCGTGGGCCTGGGCGAGCTGCGGGACCGGCCGTACACGGGCTTGAGCGGCGGCGAGCGCGCGCTGGTGCTGCTCGCCCGCACGCTGGCGCAGCAGCCCGACCTGATCCTGCTCGATGAGCCTACGTCGCACCTGGACTTCAGGAACCAGGTCATCGCCCTCAGGACCATCGGCGCGCTGGCGGCACAGGGCGTGACCATGATCACCACCACCCATGATCCCAATCACGCCTTTCTATTACCGGGACGAGCACTGTTGATGAGTCCGCACGGCGCCATGGTCACCGGGCCCGCATCCGAGGTGATCACCGACCGGACGCTCAGTGCCACCTATGGCATCGACATCAGCGTGTTCGCGGTGTCGCGCCGCGAGCAGCCCGGGGAACTGCGATTCTGCAGCCCGTGGTGAGGGGGCGCTGCCGCCGGCCGGCGGAAGCGATACAGTGCGCCTATGGCGCGCATCACAACCGAGCGGGGATCAGAGCAGCATGGCCTGGACGGGTCCCTGAACCCGCCACAATCGCAGGGAGGCTCCCCCATGAGCCTGCACCTGCGCTACGCCTTCGAGCCCGGCCAGCAACGGGGTGCGGCACTCGGTAACCCATTGTTCGACCTGCTGACGGCCATGCTCGAGGCCGGCTCGATCCGCCAGGCGGCGCAGTCGCTCGGACGCTCCTACCGCTACGTCTGGGGCGCGCTGCGCAAGTGGGAACAGGCACTTGGTGAACCGCTGATCATATGGTCGCAGGGGCATCGTGCGCGCCCGACGCAGTTCGCGCAGCGTCTGCTCTGGGCCGAGCGTCGCGCCCGCACGCGCATGCAGCCGCATATCGAAGCCCTGCGCACCGATCTGGCACGTGTATTGGTCGAGGCGCGCGATCAGCGCCATCAACTGCTCATCATGCGTGCCAGCCACGACATCGCCCTGCCGATGTTGCAGCGGCACGTCGCGGAGACGGCCGATCTGCACCTCGACATTGGCTTCCAGGGCAGCGTCGATGCCCTGCGCGCGCTCAATGACCGCCAGTGCCTGGTCGCAGGTTTCCACGTGCCGGCCCTGCGCGGCGCCGCCCCGGTGTTCTCGAGGGCGCTCAAGCCGCTGCTCAAGCCCGGGCTGCACAAGCTCATCGGCTGCTCGCGGCGCATGCAGGGACTGATGATGCGACGCGAACATGCCACGCTGGTCGGCACGCTGCCCGACGTAGTCCGCCAGCGTCTGCGTTTCGTCAACCGCCAGCGCGGTTCGGGCACGCGCATGCTGGTGGATCACCTGCTGCACGAACACTCGATCGACCCGAACTCCCTGTCCGGCTATACCCAGCACACCGAGCACACGCACGTCGCGGTGGCGTTGTGCGTGGCGAGCGGCACCGCCGATGTCGGCATCGGCGTCGAAGCCGCGGCGCTCGAGTTCGGTCTGCATTTTGCGCCGCTGGCGGAAGAGAACTATTTTCTTGCCTGCCTCAAGGGCAGTCTCGAGCACGTGGCCGTAAGACGCCTGTGCGCCGTGCTCGCCGGTGCCGGCTGGCGCGACATCCTGGCGAACCTGCCCGGTTACCAGCCGGCGCTGACACCCGGTAAGGTCCTGGTCATGACGGAGGTGCTGCCGTGGTGGCGCCACCTCAAGCGGCGGCCCAAGCGCGTGAGCGCCACGGCCGAGGCACCGTGTCGGACGGACGGCGGCTCGGAGGTGCCGTAGACGCATTGCAGAACTCCCGGGCGCGCGACACGCTGACCCATCCGTGAGCATCACGCGCAGGAGTCTCCATGAGCAATCCATCCAGTGACCACGCCGCGAGCGGTGCCCCGGATCGCGGCTACGGCAAGATCGACACGCGCAGGGCCCGAGACATCACGACCGATGTCGGCAAGAGTCAGGGCAAGGAGAATAACCCCGGGGATTTCGGCAATGAGCCAGCCGGCGGCACGCCCGGGGCCGCCTCGGGCCAGGCACCGGCGCCGCCGGGCGAGAAGCCCGGCAGCTATGCTGCCGACCAACCGGCCGACGGCGGGACACGCATCAAGGGCCGCGAGCGCGGGAATGAGGCGGCGCTCGAGGCCGAATCAGGCGGCGGTGCCTCCGAACTCGCGGACGAGTCGCGCTAGCACGGGCCAGCGTCGCTGCTGTCGGGGCGGCGCGGCGACCTCACAACAGCTTGCCGGGATTCATGATGCCGTTGGGATCGAGGGCATGCTTGATCGAGCGCATGAGCGCCAGCGCCGCCGGCGAGGCGTAGCGCTGCAGCTCCTCGCGCTTGAGGCGGCCGATGCCGTGCTCGGCGCTGATGCTGCCGTGATAGCGGGCCACGAGGTCATGAATGGCGCGGCGAATCACGGGCTCACGCGCGAGAAACGCCTCATCCGGTGCGCCTTCGGCTCGGTTGACGTTGAAGTGCAGGTTGCCATCGCCTGCATGTCCGTAACAGACCAACACGCCCTCGGGCACGTGCTCGCGCACCCATTGCGAGGCTTCGTTGACGAACTGCGGCAGGGCGGCGACCGGCACGGAGATGTCGTGCTTGAGACTCGGACCCGCGCGCCGCTGCGCCGCCGGTACGTGCTCACGCAGGTGCCAGAAGGCCGCGCGGACGCGCTCGCTTGCGGCCAGCGCCGCATCGAGCACCAGCCCGCTCTCCATGCCTGCGGCGAGGCTCCGCTGCAGCATATCGTCGAGGCCTTCATCGGCGCTCGAAGCCAGCTCGCACAGGATGTACCAGGAGTACGGCCGCTCGAAGGGGTCCCGAACCCCTTCGATGTAGCGCGTGGTGAGCTCCATGGCGATGCGCGGCAGCAGCTCGAACGAGACCAGCCGTTCGCCGGCCGCGGTGCGCAGCAGCCCGAGCAGCTCGAGCGCATCGGCGGGCGATGCCAGCGCGACCAGCGCGGTCGCCGTGCTGCGCATGCGCGGCCACAGT
>DATDHV010000155.1:0-16541 GCA_036521395.1 Steroidobacteraceae bacterium
GATGCCCCAGACGCTGTGCCGCTCGCTGCGGAAATCGCGCGCCAGCTCGAGGGTCGCCAGATCGCCCTCGACGCTGCGAATGATCGCCTCTATGCCCTGCGCGCCCGGCTCGTGCACGAACAGATTAGGGCGCCAGCTCGCTGCCGCCGCGCCGCTCACCTGGTACCAGGTGCGATCGGCTTCCTTCCACGAGCGCACGTCACGGCCATGGCGCTCCCAGAAATCCCCGGGCAGCGCCTCGACGCCCGTGTAGAGCACGTCGGCGTCTTCGATGGTCTTGTCGCTGTAGTAATCCTCGGCGTGTACGCCGATGATCGCCGCCTTGATGCGTAGATTGATGTCCTTGGACACCAGCGCGATGCGCGCCTGTGGCACCTGCCGTTGCAGCGACAGGGTCTGTCCCAGGATCAGATTGTCCGCGCCGATGCCGGGCAGACCGTCGGGCAGGCCGCCCGAGAGCTCGCGGGTCTGGAAGAACAGCCGGCCGGAAGGTCCGTTGATACCGTGGTTGCCGCTCAGACCCGAGGGAATCACCAGACCGGCGTCGATCTGTTCCTTGGTGACCCCACGCATCATGTCGTCGAGGAAGCGGCTGACCTGGCGCGCATTGCGCGATGCCTCGGACAGGCCCTTTTTGTTGGCGTCGAGCTCCTCGAGCACCACCATCGGCAGATAGATATCGTGCTCCTCGAAGCGAAAGATGGCTGTCGGATCGTGCATGAGCACGTTGGTGTCGAGCACGTACAGGCGGCGCGTGGCCGCGGCGACCTTCACGGCAGTCACAGCTCGCGGGCCGCGTCGAGCACATCGCGCGCGTGGCCGTCGACCTTGACGCGGCGCCACTCGTGCCGCAGTACGCCGTCGGCGTCGATCAGGAAGGTGCTGCGCTCGATGCCGCGAACGGTGCGGCCGTACATGTTCTTGTCGCGAATAACCTCGAACAGACGGCACACGCGTTCGTCCTCGTCGGCAAGCAGCGCAAACGGGAAGCCCATCTTGCCGCGGAATTTCTCGTGCGAGGCGAGACTGTCGCGCGAGATGCCGAATACCGTCGTGCCGGCGGCGGCAAAGCCCGATGCCAGCGCACTGAATTGCTGGCCTTCGAGTGTGCAGCCGGAGGTGTTGTCGCGCGGATAGAAGTACAGCACCAGTTTCGTGCCGTGCAGGTCCGCGAGCTTGACCTTGCCGCCGCCGGTGGCGGGCAACGTGAACGCGGGCACCTTGCGACCGACGGCGACCGCCGCGTGCCCCGCCGCTGCGGCCGCGCTCATGACTTGACCGGCTCCAGAATGGCGTCGAGATTCAGTGAATCGCAGAAGTCCATGAACTCCTCGCGCAACTGCGCGACGTGCAGCTTCCCGGGGACATTGATCACCATCTGCACCGCGAACATCGGCGCGCCGGTGTGGGCGGCCGGATAGCCGCGCGTGCTGACCTCGACGATGTCGATGCCACGGGTGGCGAAGAAGCCCGACAGCCCGGCGACGATGCCGGTCTGGTCGAGGCTCACGATGTCGATGGAATAGGGCAGCATGTCGACGCGCGCGGCCTTCGGCTCGGTGCGCTTGAGATGCACGCTCAAGGCATCGGTTTCGGCCATGCGCGCCAGCTCGGACTCGATGCGCGCCAGCGTGTGCCAGTTGCCGCTCACCAGCATCAACATGGCGAACTCGGAGCCCAGCGCCGCCATGCGGCTTTCGGCGATGCTTCCGCCGCACTCGGTGATGACCCGGGTGAGCTCGTGAACCATGCCGGTGCGGTCGCTGCCGATGGCGGTAACGGCGAGGTGCTGCTTCATTGGGTCCGATGTCACGGTTGGATCCGGGAGTGTACCGGGAGTCGCGCGGCTTGCGAACGATTATGCCCCGGGCGCCGACGCAGGTGGCGCGGACGGCTTACTTGCCTCGGGTCATCCCGGGCCCGTAACATCGCGCGCCGGCCTCGAGTTTGAAACAATTGATTTTCCACAACAGTTCGCGGAGTTAGTGCAGAAATGTTCTCCGGCAGCCTGGTCGCAATCGTCACACCCATGCACCCGGACGGCAGCATCGACTGGCCGGGGTGGGAGCGGCTGCTGGCGTTGCACCTGAGCGCCGGCACCAGCGGCATCGTGGTCGGCGGCACCACCGGTGAGTCGGCCACCCTCACGGATGCCGATCTGCTGGCGCTGCTCGAGCGCGCGCGGCCCCGACTGCGCGGGCGCATGGCGCTGATCGCGGGGGCGGGCAGCAGCAGCACCGCCGACAGCGTGCAGCGGGCGCGGCGGCTCTCGGGCGCGGGGGTCGATGCGGTGCTGGTGGTCACACCCGCGTACAACAAGCCCACCCAGGAGGGCCTGTACCGGCATTTCGAGGCCGTGGCCGCCGCATCGAGCGCGCCCGTGGTGCTCTATAACGTGCCCGCGCGCACTGCGATCGATCTGTTGCCGGCCACCGTGGCCAAGCTCGCGAAACTGACCGGCGTCGTCGCGGTCAAAGAGGCGGTGCCATCGATGGAACGGGTGCGCGAGCTGGTGACCCTGGTGCCGCGGGACTTCGCTGTCCTGTCGGGCGATGATGCCACGGCTGCGGCCGCGATGGCCCATGGCGCACGAGGAGTGATTTCGGTGACGGCGAATCTGGTACCAAAGTCCATGGCGGAGCTTGCGGCGGCCGCGCTGCGTGGGGAGCACGAGGTCGCGGCGCGGCTCGATGCGCCGCTGCGCCCTCTGCACGAGGCGCTGTTCGTCGAGTCCAATCCGATTCCGGTCAAATGGGCGATGGCGCAGCGCGGATGGATCGAAGGTGGCCTGCGCCTGCCGCTGACCGAGTTGTCCGAGCCCTGTCGGGCGCGCGTGCGCGCGGCGCTCGAAGCGGCGGCGCGGCTCGAGCCGTTCACGCAGGCGAAGTCGGCGTGAGGGGCGCGCTGCGGCGCCTGCGCGCGGCGCTGCCCGCGCTGACCCTGTGTTGTGGAGTGTTGTCGCAACTGTCCGGCTGCACACTCTACAACTCGATATTCCATCGTGCACACGATCATGGCTGCTCGGAGAAGCCGTTCAGCTCCAATACGCAGAACCTGCCGGGCCTCGCGGTGCCGCCGGGCATGACCCCGCCGGACACGCGCAACCAGGTCAAGATCCCAACGCTCGACGAGCCCGAGCGCGCGCGCGCGCGCAACGAGCCCTGCCTGGATCAGCCGCCGAGCTATGCAACCGGCACCTCGATTGCCGTGCCCGCGCGGGCTCGCCCGCCCATGGGTCAAGCGCCGCTGCCGCCGGCTCCGGCGCCGCCGACGGTGCCCGCGGCGCCGCCGCAGCAGTAGGCGCGGTGTGGCGGCGATTGCTACAATCATCCGGCGTCGAGAGCAATTCACGTAACATTAAGTTTAAGCTATAACTTATTGAATTATATCGTATGGAGAGGTGGCCGAGCGGTCGAAGGCGCTGGACTGGAATTCCAGTAACATCTTCACGGGTGTTCGTGGGTTCGAATCCCACCCTCTCCGCCACAGGTCCACGGTGATCCGCGCCGGTTCCTTCGCGACGACTAACCGTCAATCCCGTCAGGCCCGGAAGGGAGCAGCGGTAACGGCCCGGTCGGGTGCCGAAGACATAGCTGGTGCGGATCACCTCCCGCAGGTTTCTAATATCACATGAGTTCCTATACCGCCTTGGCGCGCAAATGGCGGCCGCGCACTTTCGGCGAAATGACCGGCCAGGAGCACGTGCTGCGCGCGCTGGCCAATGCGCTCGAAAGCGGCCGCCTGCATCACGCCTTTCTGTTCGCCGGCACGCGTGGCGTGGGCAAGACCACGATCGCGCGCATCCTGGCGAAGTGCCTCAATTGCGAGCGTGGGGTCAGTGCCTCGCCATGCGGGGAGTGCGCGAGCTGCCGCGAGATCGATGCCGGGCGGAGCGTGGATCTGATCGAGGTGGATGCGGCCTCACGCACGCGCGTGGACGACACGCGCGAGCTGCTCGACAACGTCCAGTACGCCCCCACGCGCAGCCGCTACAAGATCTACCTCATCGATGAAGTCCACATGCTCTCGGCGCACTCCTTCAATGCACTGCTCAAGACACTCGAGGAGCCGCCGCCGCACGTGAAGTTCCTGCTTGCGACCACCGATCCGCAGAAGCTGCCGGTCACGGTGCTCTCGCGCTGCCTGCAGTTCAATCTCAAGCGCCTGCCGGTGTCCCTGATCGGTGCGCGGTTACAGCAGATCCTGCGCGAGGAGCGGCTCGAATTCGAGCCCGCGGCGGTGCAATTGCTGGCGCGCGCGGGTGACGGTAGCCTGCGCGATGCGCTGTCGCTTCTCGATCAGCTGCTGGCCTTCGGGGACGGCAAGGCGCTGGAAACCGACGCGCGTGCGATGCTGGGCACCGTCGGCCGCGACCAGATCGTGCAGCTGGCGCAACTGCTGGCCGCCGGCGAGGCGCGCGCACTGATGGAGTATGCCGAGACGCTCGATGAGCGCGGCAGCGATCACGCGCAACTGCTCGAGCAGCTCGCCGCTTTGCTCGAGCGCGTGGCGCTCAAGCAGGTGGTGCCGGAATTCGAAGGCGATGAGCTGCATCCGCCCGAGCTGCTCGCGCAGCTGGCCGGGAGGGTGGCGGCCGAGGACGTGCAACTCTTCTATCAGACGGCGATCCTGGGCCGGCGCGATCTGCCACTGGCGCCGGACGCCAAAACCGGTTTTCGCATGACGCTGCTGCGCATGTTGGCCTTTCGGCCGGCGACGACCGCCAGCGCTGCCTCGAACGCGGCCAGCGCGGCGGGATCGACGGGTCCAACGGGCGCCAGGGCAGCCGGGTTCGGGGCTACCAGCGCGCCGGCAGCAAACAGCGCGCCGGCGGGTGCGGCGGCAGGAGCGGCCGCGGGTGCGGCGCAGGCGCAATCGGCAACGCCTTCGGACCCGGGCGCACCGGCGGTCGATGCGGCGGCCGCGGAATGGCCGGCGATCCTCGCCGCGCTCGACCTGCAGGGCGGCCCGCGCCAGCTCGCGGCCAACTGCACGCTGCTTGGCCGCACCGGCGGCAGCGTGCGGCTCGCCCTCGATCCGCGCAGCGCCTTGATGCGTACGCGCGCGTTCGAGGACAAGCTCGCTCAGGCCCTGTCCCGCCACTTCGGCAGCGCGGTCCGGCTCGAGATCGAGGTGCGTGATGGCACGGCGGAGACGCCGGCACGCTCGAGCGAGCGGCTGCAGGCCGAGCGGCGTGCGCAAGCACTCGGCGCCTTCGAGGCCGACGCCACCGTCGCGGCGCTCAAGGAGCGTTTCGGCGCCACGGTGCTGGCCGAGACGGTACGCCCCGTCGAGCCGGATACCTGATTCGGTCCACAGAGGTGCATTCGATGGCCAACATGAACAACTTCGTGAAGCAGGCGCAGGCGCTGCAGGCAAACATGCAGAAGGCTCAGGCCGAGATCGCCCACCTGCAGGTCACGGGCGAATCCGGCGGCGGCATGGTCAAGGTGGTCATGACCGGCCGTCACGAGGTAAAGCGGGTGCAGATCGAGCCCGCGGTTCTGGCCGATGATCGTGAAATGCTGGAGGACCTGATCGCTGCCGCCGTCAACGATGCCGTGCACCGAGTCGAGAGCGCCACGCAGGAGAAGATGGCGGCCGCCATGGGGGGGCTGTCGCTGCCGCCGGGAGTCAAGCTGCCATTTTAATGCTGCGGCCAGGCCTCGCATGAAGCACTCGCCCGCGCTGGCGGCCTTGATCGATGCGCTGCGCGCGCTGCCCGGCGTCGGCCCCAAGAGCGCACAGCGCATGGCCTTTCACCTGCTGCAGAGCGACCGCCAGGGAGCCACCGGACTGGCCGGTGCGCTCAACGCCGCACTGCTGCTGGTCGGGCGCTGCGGCCGCTGTCGCATGCTGACCGAAGGGCCGCTGTGTTCGATCTGCAGCAACTCGCAGCGCGAGCATTCGCTGGTGTGCGTGGTCGAATCGCCGGCCGACGTCGTGGCCATCGAGCAGTCGGGCGGCTACCGTGGACGCTACTTCGTGCTCATGGGCCATCTCTCGCCGCTCGACGGCGTCGGGCCCGAGGAGCTCGGGGCGCGGGAATTCGAGGCTCTGCTCGACGGCGACACGGTGCGCGAGGTGATACTGGCGACCAACCCGACGGTCGAGGGCGAAGCGACGGCGCATTTCTTTTCCGAACTGGTGCGCGCGCGCGGCATCGCTGCCAGCCGCATCGCTCACGGCGTCCCGGTGGGCGGCGAGCTCGAGTATGTCGATGGCGGTACGCTCGCGCACGCCATGGCCGGGCGCCATTCGCTCTCGTGAGCGCCGGCAGCGCCTGCGCCGCTCAGCGCCGGTAGGAGGGCACCCCCGGACCGCGCGGGGTGCGCAGCCGGTCCGACAACCGGCGCAATCGCCGGTAGCTCTCGTAGCGCCGCGCGCTCACGGCGCCGCCGACGCCGTTGCGCACCGCGCAGTCCGGCTCACGCAAATGCAGGCAGTTGCCGAAACGGCATCCGGCGCTCAGGGCAGCGATCTCGGTGAAGCCGAGAGCGGGCGCGCTGAGCCGATCCATCGCCGGCGCGAAATCGCGCACCCCGGGCGAGTCGATCACTGCGCCGCCGCCGGGGAGCGCATACAGGTGAGTCGCAGTCGTGGTGTGGCGTCCTTCATCATCGCGCAGCAGTGCGCCCACCGCAGCGGCACTCTCGGGCACCAGCGCACGCAGCAGCGACGATTTGCCAACGCCCGACTGTCCCACCAGCACCGCCGTCTCGCCCCGCAGCCGCGCCTGCAACCCGGTCACGCCCGGCGCCGTCAGCGCCGAGACTCGTAGCGGCTCGAGTCCGAGCCGCCCGTAATCGAGCAGCTCGCGCTCGATGGCCGGCTCGGTGTCGAGCTCGGCCTTGTTGAGCAGCACACCGGCGCGGATGCCGGCGCATTGCGCTGCGGCCAGGTAGCGATCGACGATATAGAAGTCTGGCTTCGGCGCCGGCGCGACCACGACCAGCAGCAGCGACAGGTTGGCCGCGATCGGTTCGCCGACGCCGCGCGCGTTGCTGCGAAAGAGCACGCCGGTGCGCGGCTCGAGCGCCACCACGCGCAGTTCCGCGTGGCGCGCGTCGAACTCGCACCGCACGAGGTCACCGCACACCACCTGGCAATCCCGTCCCGGCGAGCGCGCCATGGTTTCCTCACCGGCTGCGAGGCGCACGCGCAGCTGCCGGCCGTGCGCGGCGATCACGCGCGCGCGCAGCACCGGCCGCACGCCGGTGGCGCCGGCGGCGGGCGCGCCCGCTGCGCCCGGTGCGGGTGCGGCAGCGATATCCGGCGGAGCGGTGGCAAAGGGCGCTGACATTCCTTGCTATGATGCCCTACTTTTACCGCGACGAGGCACCATGGCGAATCACGATTATCTGATCTGGATCGACCTCGAGATGACGGGACTGCTGCCCGAAAGCGATCAGATCATCGAGATGGCCACGATCGTCACCGACAACGATCTGAACGTGATCGCCGAGGGACCGGAGCTCGCCATTCATCAACCCGAGGAGGTGCTCGCGCGCATGGACGCCTGGAACCAGCGCCAGCACGGTAGCTCGGGGCTGCTCGCGCGCGTGCGACTGAGCCGTATGACGCTGGCCGAGGCCGAGCGGCAGACGCTGCTGTTCCTGAGTACGCACGTGCCCCCGGGCGCCTCGCCCATGTGCGGCAACGGCATCTGTCAGGACCGGCGCTTCCTTGCGCGGTTGATGCCAGAGCTCGAGCGCTTCTTCCACTACCGCAATCTGGACGTCAGTACGCTCAAGGAGCTGGCGCGCCGCTGGCTGCCCGGATTGGGCGGCTATGCCAAGCAATCCGCGCATCTGGCGAAGGCGGACATACTCGAATCGATCAACGAGCTACGCTTCTACCGCGAACGCATGCTGGTCTCGCCCTGACGGCACGAGCGTGCGCGGTGTCGCAGTGCGCATGAGAACTGCGACACTAAATCGCGGCCTCACGGCGGATTTGCCGCGCATACGCATGCTATAGTCATCGCATGATTTGCGAGGCCGACATCAAGATGTCGTGGCGAGCGCGCCCGCGCGGATTCGTGGCGCTGATGGGCCTGTACGAGAGCAATTACCTGCGCTTTCTGCAGCTCGCTGGCGACCCGACGCGACTGGCCGGCACGCTGATCTCGCGCGTCAGCGGCGACTGTGAATTGCACCTCGCGGTACTCGAGCACATGCCCTACACCAGCACGCTCACGCTGACCTACGTGCTGTCGGGGAACGACGGCCCCGCTACTCAGCGTCTGCCGGATCTGCGGCTGCGCGCCTACCACGACGCGCGCTTGCTCGAGGCCGAGCGGTTCCAGGCGCAGCAACAGGCGCACCCTCGGGCGCCACACAAGCCGCGCGGCCAGGACACCGCACCGAGGGAACGTGAACTGCATCAGCGCTGGATGCGCAACATGATGCTAAACAAATGGCTGGAGTACTGCGCGGAACGAGGCCACCGTTTCGCGGTGCCGTAGCCGGCCGGGTAGAGTCAGGCCGCAGGCATCCGGCCGCCGGCCGCGCACATCATGCCGCCATTCATGAAACTGATCCGACAACTGGGATTCCTGCGTCTGCCGTGGGATCCGGCCAAGCCTGAAGCCGAAGACGACCGGCTGCTGCACCTGTTCCGCAATCGCGCCGAGCTCAAGAAGGCTTACAGCGCCATCCAGGACGAGACCGGGCGGCTCAAGGACCGCATCAAGCAGCAGGAGGGCGCGACTGCGCGCGTGCAGGAAATGCTGCAGGGCCTGGAGGCGCGCTTGAGCGCCTCGGAGACGGCCTATCCGACCCTGGTGTTCTACCAGTTGCGCGAGCTGTGGGCGCTGGGCCGCACGCTGCTGACGCAATTCGTGGCCGAGCTGGCGCAGCAGCAGGAGGAGCGCGAGCGCCGCGCGTTCCTTGCCGACTACAATCGGCGCCAGTTCGATCGGCGGCAGGGCATCGATGCCAAGTTGCGGGAGGCCGAAGGCCGCGCTGCCGAGGCGCGCGCGGCCGTGCTCGAGCTCGAGCAGCGCCTGCAGGCGCTGCGCCAGTTCTGGCACTACTTCAAGCGCCGCGCGCTGCGACAACGGTTGCAGGAGGCGAATCTGCACTCGCTGCTGTGCATACAGGATCTCGAGAGTGCGCGCGAGGCGCGTGCCGCACTGGATGCCGAGCCCGCGCCGGAATTCGGCGGCCTGTCGATCGATGCGCGGCGCGCCATCAATCTGGCAGCGGTGGCGTATGCGCAGAGCCTGTGCGATCGCTTGGCGTCAACCGGGTTGGTGGAACCGGCACGCGTCGCGGCAGGGCGGCGCGAGCCGCCGCGCGATGATTACGGCGATCGCATCCGCTGCGAGCACACCATGGCCGAGATCGCGCGGGCGCGCGGGCTGCTGCAGCAGCGCGGCCCGCTGTCGCAGGAGGTCAAACAGCGCTCGGACCGGCTGCGTGACCTCGCCAAGTACCGCAACGACAGCGACACGGTGCCGGTGGCGGAGAGCCTGTCGGCCGCGGTGGACGGCTCCAAGGCCCTGAGCGATGACATGTGGGAGATCTATCGCGCGCTGCTACGCTGACGGGTCGCGCGGGCCGACGCCCGGCGCACGCAGGTTTCAGGGCGCGGGTGCCGGTGTCTGCTTGGCCATCTGCGGCGCCTCGCGCTTGGCCTGATCGGCCACGCTGTCGGCCATGATATCGGCCGCCTGCCCCAGCAGCACGTCCGGCTCATCGCTCGCCACGATGTCCTCGATCGACTTGACCGGTTGCAGGCCGTCCGCGACGCGGCGCGTGTTCTCCTGCGTCAAGCGTGCATCGTCCTGCGCCTTGCGCTCGAGCTCGCGCTTCTTGAGGTTCAGCGACAGAGTCTTCTCCTGGCGCGTCTGATCGAGCGTGGCCAGACTCGCAAGCAGCCACCGGTAGTCTGCGTTGTGGGTCGCCCGGTCGCTCTCCTCGGTGGCCAGAGTCTGCACCAGCGCGCCCTCGGGGGGCAGGGCGCGGAAGGGCACTGCGGCAATGCGGTCCCACGGCAGTGCGTGCTCGAGCATGCTCTCGCCCACGTCGTCGGTACTGATGGCCGATGGCAGGGCGATATCGGGCGTGACCCCGCGAAGCTGCGTGCTCTCGCCGGTCACGCGATAGAACTTGCCGATCGTGACCGTGAGCTGGCCCTCGGTCGGCTTGCTTGACCACCGGTCGAGCGGAATCACGCTCTGGACGGTGCCCTTGCCGAAGCTGGTCTGGCCGATGATCAGGCCGCGGTGATAGTCCTGGATCGCACCGGCGAAGATCTCCGAGGCCGAAGCACTGGTGCGATCAATCAGCACCGAGAGCGGTCCGGCGTAGACCTGCCCCGGATCGGGCTCATCGAGCACCTCGAGCTGTCCGCTCGTATCCTTGAGCTGCACCGCCGGTCCGTGATTGATGAACAGGTGCGTCAGGCCGATGGCCTCGGGCAGGTAGCCGCCACCATCGCCGCGCAGGTCGAGCACCAGGCCGTCGACGCCGCCGTCCGCGGCGAGCTGCTGCAGCAGGCGATGAACATCGTGCGTGGTGCTGCGGTTCTCGGCGGTACCGCCGCCGGACTCTTCCATGTCGTTGTAGAAACTCGGCACTGTGATGATGCCGATGCGGTAGGCGTGGCCGTCGCGTTGCAGCGTGCGCACTTCCTTCTTCGCGGCCTGCGCCTCGAGCGTCACCTTGTTGCGCGTGAGCTGCAGGGTGCGCTCGGTGCTGCCGGGGGTCGCCCCGGCCGGCAGGATCTCAAGGCGCACGATGGTCCCGACCTTTCCGCGGATGAGCTGCACCACATCGTCCAGCCGCCAGCCAATGACGTCGGTCATCGCTCCGCCGGTGCCCTGGCCGACGGCCGTGATGCGGTCGTTGGGCTTCAAGGTGCCGTCGGCCGCCGCCGGACCGCCCGGCAGCACGTTGGTGACCGTGACGTAATCGTCAGTGAGCTGCAGCGAGGCGCCGATGCCCTCGTAACTCAGGCTCATCTGGATGCGGTACTCCTCGGAGCTGCGCGGTGAAAAATAGTTGGTATGCGGATCATAGGTCGAGGCGTAGGCGTTCATGAGCGTCTCGAACACATCCTCGGGTGTGATCTTGTCCAGCCGCTCGAGCACACGGCCATAGCGCTTGCGCAGCGTGTCGGCCGCATCGGTCCAGCTCTTGCCAGTGAGCATCAGCGAGATGGCGTCGTTCTTCACCCGCTGCCGCCACAGCTCGTTCATGGCGGCGAGGTCCGAGGGCCAGCTCGCGTGGTCGCGGTCGAAGTCGAAGCTCTCGTCCACGGTCCAGTCCGGCTCGGTGTCCAGCAGCGTCAGTGCGTACTGCATGCGCTCGCGATTGCGCTGCTGGAAGACGTAGAACATCAGATAGGCGGGATCGATCTCGCCGGTGTGGATCATGTCGCCGAATTTCAACCGCCAGCGATCGAAGTTCGCGATGTCGGCGGCGAGAAAATAACTGTGCTGACCGTCGAGCGCGGTCAGGTAGCGGTCCATGATCTGGGGCGAGAGCCGCTCGTCAATTGGAATGTGGCGATAGTGGTTCTGCTCGAGAATGCTGGCCACGCGCGGGGCCAGCGCGCGCTCCTGGGCGGTCGGTGCGACGGCATGTTCGGGCAGCAGACCGGTGGCTGCCGGAGCGCCGCTCGAACCCGCGCCGGCCAGCACCAGCAGCCCCACGGCGCTCAGGGCCAGGGGGGTAAAGAGCTTGCGGGCCGTGCCCGGCGTATGCAACATGCGACGACTGAACCTTTACGGCGGCGAGTGTCTGATGAAGTCTGACACCTTTACACCCCGGATGGCAGTCGCGCGGCCATTGATTCGGCGTTTGGCGGAAAATCCCCTCGCCTGAGGTATCCCTCGCATGCGTCCCATGGCGGTTCTGGTCGGCATCATTATGGGCTCGGCCATTGCCTTGACCGCCTCACTGACCATGAGCGGCATCGTGTTCCTGCTGCTGCCGGAATACGCCGCGCGCCTGGCGAGCGAGCGCTGGCCGCTGATCAAGGGGCTGCTCTGGGCCTGGAGCCTCACGGCCGTGGCCTCGGCGAGCTTCATCGGCGAGCTGCGCGATCGGCGCTGGCGTTTCGGCACGCAGGCCGTGCTCGCCGCGATGCTGGTCGCGCTGGGATGGATCTACTGGCCGTGACTGGCGCGCGCGCGCGGCGCGGCCCGGGTCAGGCGCGCCGGCGCCGGCTCCACGGATCGCGGCTCGCGCGGCCGAGTTGGCCGTCGTAGGGGTTGAAGCCGCGACCGCGCTCGCGCCCGTTCAGCCGCAGAGTCACCAGCTCGAGCTTAATCACCTTGAGCACCTCACCCAGGCGCGGCGGTGGGGCGACATCCGCTTCGCCGGTCCCGGCCGGAGGCTCTTGCGCTGTATCCGTATGCATGTGATTCACCCCTGTTCATCCGACGTGCTGCAGCGAGGCCGCCAGTGCGTGCATCGCAGTTCCCTGTCCCGGAGGATCGCACGTGCAGGCGCCACGGCGTGCCGCGGCAGGCGGAACTGTGAGCCGTATCACCCCCCGCCCGCGGGCCGGACCGGTTATGTAGCAGGCGCGGTCCGACGCAGCAGGCGCCGTCCGCCGCGCAACAGCCAGAGCAGCAGGTAGGGTCCTGCGGCGATGAACCAATAGGCGTGCGATCCGGCCACCAGACCCTGCAGATAGTCGTGCCACAGCGCGAACAGGTTGCCCTGTGCGTACGGGCCGAGCACCAGACGGCCGGCGGCAAATATCAGGCACGGCATGACCAGCACGCCGAGCGCGAGGCAGACGGCCACGGCCAGCAGCTCGTGCCACAGGCCGCGGGCGCGGCGGTAATACAGCGCGATGCGGCGCAGTCGATTGCTCACATTGATCACGATTGGCACCTTGCACCTGGCGGCAGGCGGGCGCGCGCAGCGAAAGCTGCGGCTCGAACCATCCGGCCTTTAGGCATAATAGCCGCGGCATGAAGAAAATCAGAGCGGCCGTGATCGGCGTGGGTTACCTGGGGCGCTTTCACGCCCAGAAATATGCCTCACTGGATGAGTGCGAGCTGGTGGGCGTGGCCGATTCGGACCCGGAGGCCGCGGCACGCGTGGCCCGGGAGCTCGGCACGCAGCCGTTTGGCGACTACCGTCGGCTGTTCGGCCAGGTCGATGCGGTCAGCGTCGTGACTCCGACGCCGAGCCACGCTGAAATCGCCGCCGGCTTTCTCGAGGCTGCGGCGCATGTGCTGGTCGAGAAGCCGATCACCGAGACCGGCGAGCAGGCGCAGCGGCTGATCGATCTGGCGCGCGCGCGCGGCCGCGTGCTGCAGGTGGGGCATCTCGAGCGCTTCAATCCGGCCATACTTGCCGCTGAATCGCTGCTCACGAGCGCGGGCTTCATCGAGTGCCACCGGCTCGCGCCGTTCAAGGAGCGCGGTACCGAGGTCAACGTGGTGCTCGACCTGATGATCCACGACATCGATTTGATCCAGATGATCGTCGGCAGTCCGCTGCAGGGGCTCGATGCCGTGGGTACGCCGGTGTTCTCGCCCGAAATCGACATCGCCAACGCGCGCCTTAGGTTCGAGAACGGTTGCGTCGCCAACGTCACGGCGAGCCGCGTCAGCCTCAAGACCGAGCGCAAGCTGCGCGTGTTCTGCAACGAGGCCTACCTGTCCATCGACCTGCACCAGAAGATTTTGACCGTGATCCGCAAACGCTCGCCCCCGCCCGCCGACGGCCAGCTGCCGGTGCACATCGAGGAGCAGTCATTTGCGCAGGGCGATGCGCTGCTGGCGGAGATCCAGGCGTTCCTGGCGGCGATCCGTGGGCAGGGGCGCGTGCTCGTGAGCGGCGAGGACGGACAGCGCGCGCTGCGCACCGCCATTGCCATCAGCGAGCGCGTGCAGGCCGCGCCGGCGGGACGCACGCATGCCTGAGCGGGGCCGAACCGTCACGGTGGCGGCGACACAGTTTGCCTGCAGCTGGGATCTGCCCGCCAATCTCGAGCGCGCTGAACATCTGGTGCGCGCCGCGCACGCACGCGGCGCGCAGGTGATCCTGCTGCAGGAGCTGTTTGCGACGCCGTACTTCTGCATCGAGCAGGACGCGCGACACCTGCAGCTCGCGCAGAGTGCCGCCGATAGCCCGCTGCTGCGCCGCTTCGGCCTGCTGGCGGCCGAGCTCGCCGTGGTGCTGCCGATCAGTTTCTTCGAGCGCGACGGCAACGCCTACTTCAACTCGCTGGCGGTCTTCGACGCCGACGGCCGGCGGCTCGGTATCTACCGCAAGTCTCACATCCCGAACGGCCCCGGCTACCAGGAGAAGTTCTACTTCAGCCCCGGCGATACCGGCTTCCGCGTCTGGCCGACGCGCTACGGGGTCATCGGTGTGGGCGTGTGCTGGGATCAGTGGTTTCCGGAGAGCGCGCGCGTGATGGCGCTGCTCGGCGCCGAGCTGCTGCTGTTTCCCACCGCCATCGGCAGCGAGCCGCCACCGGCGCCGCCGCTCGATTCGCGCCGGCACTGGCAGCGCACGCAGCAGGGACATGCGGCCGCCAACCTGATGCCGCTGGTGGCGAGCAACCGGATCGGCACCGAGCGGGCTTTACAGAATCCGGACGGGCTTCAGATCCGCTTCTATGGCTCGTCCTTCATCGCCGATGCCGGCGGGGCGCTGTTGGCGGAGGCCGACCAGGACAGCGAAATGCTGCTCACCGCCACCTTCGACCTCGACGCCCTCAAGGCCACGCGCGACGGCTGGTTCGTGTTCCGGGACCGCCGTCCCGAGCTGTACGGGCCGCTCGGGAGCCTCGGCGGCGGGTCGGCGTCCGGATGAGACGATCAGCAATTCATTTGCAGTGCGAACAGTAACGAAAATATACTGATGTCCGGTCGGCTGAGTCCTTTCGGGGGAGTGACGGACGCATGGAGCAAGCAGGCGGAAACGGCACGCGCACCCGCGAGAAACGGTCTGTCGTCCGGCGCGAGCGCGCCGCCGGTGCCAAGGTCGATCTGGGCATGCTGCCCCGACTCCTGGGCTACAACCTGCGGCGCGCCCATCAGGCCTCCTGGCGCACCTACGTCAGTTTCATCGGCGAGAACAAGATCCGCCCGGGTCTGTTCAGCCTGCTGATCCTCACGCGCTCCAACCCCGGCATCGCCCAGATCGAACTCGGCACCCACCTGGGCGTGGACAAGGCCAGCATCGTCGCGCTGCTCGACCGCCTCGAGCGCGCCGGACTGATCGAGCGGCGCCGTTCGACCCGCGACCGGCGCCGTCAGGGCGTATTCCTCACGCCGGCGGGCACTGGGGAACTCGAAGCCCTCATGGCGCAGGTACGGCAGCTCGAGCGGCACATGGCCAGCCGCTTCAACCGGAGCGAGCTCGACCAGTTCCTCGGCTACCTGCACCGCATGTATTCGTGAGGATGGGCTAGACCTCAGTCGCGAGCCAGCGCCTCACCCAGCGCGGCCGTCAGCGGCTTCATGAACCATGCGCTATCGGGCATGGTCCGCACCGCCACCCCGTGCGCAGCCAGGGCCGCGGCCACTACCGGCCCGATGGCCGCAACGTTGGTCACGGCCAGTGCGGCGCGCACTGCGTCGGCCGGAGCGGCTGCGAACAGTCGCTCGACCTGCGCCTTGCTGGTGAAGGCCATGGCGTCGATCTGTCCGCTGTGCAGCCGCGCCAGTAGCTCCTCGATGGCGGGCGCCGCGGCGCCGTCGACATAGCGGTAGGGGGCGACTGTGGAGACGAGGGCACCCGCGGCCTGCAGGAATCCGGTCAGCTCGGGATTCGGCTCATCGCCATAGAGCTGCACACCGACGCGACGTCGCTGCAGCGGGAGATGGCGCAGGCACTCGATCACCCCCTGCGTGGTCGGCACCGGCGCGGCCAGATCGACGGCGAGCCCGAGCTCGCGCAGGGCGCGCGCGGGCTTGGGGCCGCGAGTGATCCTGCGCACGGTGCCGAGGGCGGTCAGGAACGGTGCGCGCAACGCCGGCTCGTGGCACTCAATGCACTGCAACAGACGATGCAGCCCTTCGCCCGTCATCAGGATCAGATCATCGCAGCCGCCCGCGGCGAAGGCGCGCAGCCACGCGAGCACCGGCTGCGGGTCGGGCGCATCGACGATGCGCACCAGCGGGTAGCGCAGCACGCGGGCGCCGCGCCGCTCGAGCAGCGCCGCGAGCAGATCGAGCTCGCGCGTCTCGGCCACGGCGATCACGCGATCGGCGAGCGGTTCATTGCCGGCGTTTGCCATGAGGTCTTCCATGCCAGGTTGCACCAGGAACGGGCACCGCCAGCGCGGGTCGGGCCAGGCTGCAGCGGCGGCATCCAGTGTGCATTCATTGCCTGCGCCCCGCTACTGTAACGGCAATCCGCGCAGGGAGCCTGGCACAGAGCATGCGCATCGCCTGGGACGATTATCCCGCGGCCGCGAACTTCGATGAGCTGATCGCCCCCGGCGGCGCGCCGCGGCCCGCCGTCGGCGCCTTGATCGAATACCTGTCCGCACTCGGCCCGGAGGAGCTGGTGGCCCGCCAGCGTGCCGCCGAGGTTGCGATCCGCAGCATGGGCATT
>DATDHV010000156.1:0-16425 GCA_036521395.1 Steroidobacteraceae bacterium
GAGCGCCTCGCTCGGATAGGTCACGGCCTGCGGATTCTCGCGCCGCTGCAGGTAGGGATGCACCATATCGCCCTGGATCGGACCGGGCCGCACGATCGCCACCTCGATCACGAGGTCGTAGAAGCAGCGCGGCTGCAGCCGCGGCAGCATGCTCATCTGCGCGCGCGACTCGATCTGGAATACGCCCACCGTTTCGGCCCGGCAGATCATGTCGAAGGTGGCCGTATCCCCGGGAGGAATGTCCTGCATCGAGAGCCGGGTGCCGCGATAGGCCTCGATGAGATCGAAGCAGCGGCGCAGCGCCGTGAGCATGCCGAGCGCCAGCACATCGACTTTGAGCAGGCCGAGGGATTCCAGGTCGTCCTTGTCCCATTGGATCACGGTGCGCTTGGGCATTGCGGCATTCTCGATCGGCACCAGCGTGCTGAGCGGCTCGCCCGAGATCACGAAGCCGCCGACGTGCTGCGACAGATGGCGCGGGAAGCCGACCAGCTCGCGCACCAGCCGTGTGAGCAGGGCCAGCCGTGCGGGCTCGATGGCCAGCCCGCTGTGCGCCACGGCCTGCCGCAGCTCCCCCGCCGGCTCCCACCACATCTGCAATCGCGCCAGGCGGCCGGTATCCTCCTGGCCGATGCCGAGCGCGCGCGCCACGTCGCGGATCGCGCTGCGGGTGCGATAGCAGATCACGGTGGCGGCGAGCGCGGCGCGTTCGCGACCGTACTTGTCGTAAATGTACTGGATGACCTCCTCGCGCCGCTCGTGCTCGAAGTCGACATCGATGTCGGGCGGCTCATTGCGCTCGCGGCTGATGAAACGCTCGAACAGAAGCTGGGTGCGCGCCGGATCGATTTCGGTGATGCCGAGCGCGTAGCAGACCGCGGAGTTGGCGGCCGAGCCGCGGCCCTGGCAGAGAATGCGCTGCGCCCGGGCGTACTCGACCAGATCGTGCACCGTCAGGAAGAAATGCTCGTAATGCAGCTCGGCGATCAGGGCCAGCTCCCTGCTGATCAGCTCGCGCACCGCTGCCGGCACCCCCTGCGGCCAGCGGCGCCGCAGGCCCGCCTCGGTCAGCGCGCGCAGATGCTCGCTGGCCGTGAGACCGGCAGGTACCAGCTCCGGGGGATACTCGTAATGAAGCTGCGCGAGCGAGAATGTGCAGCGCTCGGCGATCGCCACGCTCTGCTCGAGCAGCTCGCGCGGATAGATGGCGCGCAATTGCTCCAGCGGACGCAGGTGGCGCTCGGCATTCGGATACAGCCGCCAGCCGGCCTCATCGATGGTGCAGCCGTGGCGTACGGCGGTGAGCACATCCTGCAGCGCACGGCGCGAGCGCACGTGCATGTGCACGTCGCCGGCGGCGACCGCGGGCAGGCCGCAGCGCCGGGCCAGTGAGCACAACTGCGCCAGGCGCGCGCCGTCATCGGCGCCGCGGTGCAGCTCCACGGCCACCCAGCCGCGGCCGTCGAAGAAATCCCGCAGCCATCGCCCCTGCGCCTCCTGCGCCGGCCTCGAAGGCACCCACAGCGCCAGACAGGCGGTGAGATCGCGCTCGAAATCCGCGCGCATCAAGCGGTACCCGCCCTTCTTCGAGCGCCGCCGGCCGAGGGTGATGAGGCGGCAGATCTGCCCGTAGGCCTTGAGCTCTGGTGCGAGCAAGACCAGTTTCAGGCCGCAGGCGGTGCGGAATTCGGCGCCGACGATGAGTTTGAAAGCCTCGCCGCCGCTGCCGGCGGGGGCACCGGCGGGGGCGGCAGGCAGAGCGGCCGCGGCCTCGTGCGCACGAACCACGCCGGCGAGCGAGCATTCATCGGTCAGCGCGAGCGCCCGATACCCCAGCGAGTGCGCGCGCGCGATCAGCTCGGCCGGATGCGAGGCTCCGCGCAGGAAGCTGAAATTGCTCAGTGCATGCAGCTCGGCGTAGGAGCTCATGCCCACAGGCCCTGCAGGTACCAGACGCCGTCGCGCCGGTCGCGAAATACCCACCAGTGCGCACCCTCGTCGCTGCGCGCGAGGTAGTAGTCGCGCCGCACCTCGCCCTGATCCCACCAGCCGCTCTCGATGCGCTCGGGCCCGCGCAGCAGGCGCGCGGGCGCGCCGATGCGCAGCGGCTGCGACAGCAGCCAGCAGGGCCGCGGCGGCGCGGGCTCCGGTGCGCGCGGCTCCTCCACTGCGTGCGGCTCCGGCGCGGCCTCCAGCGCGACCAGGCGCGAGCCGCGCTCCGGGCGGTAATCGGCCTGCGGCTGCAGCGCGTGAACGCTGCTCTCGCCGAGCCGCGCGCGCAGGCGATCGAGCAGTTGCCGCAGCTCCTGCAGGGGCTGCGCGTCATTGCCGAACAGGCTCGCCTGCACGATGGCCGGCGAGGTGAACTCGAGCGCCTGCAACCGCACGGCATTCACGGGCGCGGGCAGCGCCAGCGAGTGCAGCCGCTCGCGCACCAGTGTCAGAAACTGCGCCGCATCGCGCCCGGGGGCCGATGAGCCGATGATCGTGCGGCTGACGGGGCGGCGGTGATGTTCGAACTCGAGCGTAAAGCGCAGCACGCCGCAATCGCGGGCACGCAGATAGCCCTGGAATTCCAGCAGCATCCGGCGCAGCGGGAACAGCAGCGCGCTCGTCGTGTGCACCTCGCCGTCGAATTCGCAGCGCGCGCCATAGGTCGGCGGCAGCCGCCAGGCCGGCCGCGGATCGCTCGTCTGCGCGCACAGCCGCTGCAGATAGAGCTGCGTCTCGGGCCCGAAGCGCCGCGCGATCGCGGTGGCGCCCAATTCGAGCACTTGTCCGATCCGGCGCAGGCCGCAGGCGCGCAGCGCCGCCAGCGTCGCGACCGGCAGAGCCAGCAGGTGCAAGGGCAGGGACTCGAGCCGCTGCCGCAGCTCCGTCCTGCTGCGCACGTGGCGCGGCTCATCCGCGCGCGTCAGCAGCGCCGCGGCGGTGGGCGAAGGCGCCAGAGCACAGACGTGGGTGTAACCCAGCAGCACGAGCTCGGCCCGGAGCCTCGCGAGCAGGCTCTCGAGACCCTCGAACAGCCCGCAGCTCGCTCCGAGCTCGAGCCAGAGCAGCGGCTCGTGCGGGTCATAGCTGACGCGGCTGCTCCACTGATAGGCCCATGCGGCCAGGCGCTCGAGTGCTTCGCGCCGGATCGCCAACGCCCGCTCGGGCGCACTGCTGCGGCTGCGTGCCGTGAAAGCCGCAACCGCGACGCCGGCAAGCGCCTCATGCGCCAGTTGCGGCAGACGGATGCACAGCCACATCATCGGTCGGACTCGGGTGAAGGCTGCCGGACAGCGGCAGCAGCAGGCAGCGACCCGCGCGGCCACCACGGCACTTGTGGATGTCCACGGCGAGGCCCTGAGCCGTGGGCCGCAGTCGCAGCCGCAGGGCTGCCGGGGAGTGCTCCCGTGCGGCTCCGGCTGGACGGAAGAGGATGCCGAGGCTGCCGCCGGCCTCGGCGGCAAGCTGCAGGCGGCGCACGTTTCTGTCGGCGATTTCAGCCGGCCAGCTCAGCACGGCGCCGACCGCCGGGCAGCGCAGCGCCTGCTCCGCGGCCCAGAGTGATTGCTGCAAGCCGCGGGTCTGGATGATCAATAAGCGCTCGAGCGGCAGGCCCCATTGCACGAGCCCCGGCGCATGGGGCAGGTAGGGCGGCGCAATCCATAGGATGTACCGCCCCGCGCGTGCCAGCGTGGACAGGGCCGGCGCCAATAAGCCCACCTCTCCGATACCCATCGCCTCGGGCATCAGTTCGGCGATGGCTCCGATCGGCCAGCCGCCGCCGGGCAGGCTCGCATCGAGAGCGGCAAAGCCCGAGGGCGCGGCAGGATGGGGAGCGCGGCGCCATTCGCCCTGGCACAGGCGGGCGAGCTGCTCGAGCCTCATGGTGCGCGCGCCCATGCTGTCAGCCCCGCGGCACAGCGGTTCGCACGATGCCGACCACCAGGCCCTCGATCTGCCAGGGCTGCGTGCGCAGATCGGCTTCGATCGCGGAAAAATCGGGATTGGCAGGCTCGAGCCGCAGCATGAAGCCATCACGGCGATAGAATTTCACCGTGGCTTCATCGTCCCGGCGCGCTACCACGATCTGCCCGTTCACGGCCTCATGGGTGCGGTGTACGGCCAGGATGTCGCGGTGGGCGATGCCCGCATCCCGCATGCTCTGGCCATGGACGCGCAGCAGGAAATCGGCGCGAGGGCGAAACAGCGCGCGATCGAGCGCCACGTGTTCTTCGATATTGCTCTGTGCCAGCGTGGGCACGCCGGCGGCGACCCGCCCATACAGCGGCAGTACGGCAGTGCGCGGAACCATCGGCTCGCCGTGCAGCAGGCGCAAGCCGCGCGCGATCCCGGGCTCAAGCCTGAGGTACCCCTTGTGCTCGAGCGCACGCAGATGCTGATCGATGCCCTGGCGATTGCGCAGCCCCAGCGCCCGGGCCAGATCGGCACGGGTCGGAGGCCGGCCCTCGTGCGCGATGAACTCGCTGATCCGCTGCAAGACCTGCCGCTGGCGGGGGCTTAATGGAAGAGGGGAACCTGATACCATACATCCGTATGGTATCTCTTCGGAATGCTCAATAAAACCCAGTGAACATTCACCCTCACATGTTAGTCTAACTGCATGGATTGCATCAGGATAAACCGCTAATGTCCCATTATGGTCGAGCCGGCACCGCCGCCGCCCTATTGCTCCTGCTGGGCTTGGGCGCAGCGGGGCCTTCCGGCGCCACCGTTTACGAGCTCACCGGCCCCACCGACACCGTGGTCGGCCAGGACCAGACCGTCACGACCGTCTACGAAGACACGCTCTACGACCTGGCGCGGACCTACAGCCTCGGTTCCGAGGAGCTCATCCGCGTCAACCCCGGCATCGATCCGTGGCTGCCCGGGGCCGGCAAGCAGCTCATCATTCCCGGCCGCCACATCCTGCCCTCGGCCCCGCACGAGGGCATCGTCGTGAACCTGCCCGAGCACCGGCTCTACTACTACCCCAAGCCGGCGCGCGGCAAGCCCGTGGAAGTCATCACCTATCCGGTCAGCATCGGCAAGATGGACTGGCATACCCCGCTCGGCCTCACGCACGTGATCGCCAAGGAGAAGGATCCGGTCTGGTATCCGCCTGCCTCGGTGCGCAAGGAGCATGCCGAAGACGGGGATCCGCTGCCCACGCGCGTGCCGGCCGGTCCCGACAATCCCCTGGGTGACTACGCCATGCGGCTGGCGGCCGGCGGGGGCACCTACATGATCCATGGCACCAACAATCCCATCGCCGTGGGCCTGGCGGTCACGCACGGCTGCATCCGCATGTATCCCAACGATGTGGCGCAGCTGTTTCCGATGATCCCGGTCGGCACGCCGGTGCGCATCATCAACGAGCCGGTCAAGGTGGCATGGGTGGACGGGGAGCTCCTGCTCGAGGCGCACCCGCCCGTGGACGCGGAGGGGCAGAGCTTCGAGCCCGACGTGGATCAGTTCGCCGACCTGCTGCGCGCCGCCGTGGGGGACAGCACGGTGGCCATCCATTGGGACTATGCGCGTGAAGTGCTGCAGAAGGCCGACGGCGTGCTGGCCACCGTTGGCCTCGAGGCCGACGAGTCGGTTCTCGACACGGGCGCCCCGGTCCCGGCGACGACCGCCGGCACCGGCGCGCCGGACAGCGCCGTCACCGAGGCTGCTGCTGCTGCTGCTGCCACCGCGAGCGCCACGGCCGGCCCCATCGCGGTTGCAGCGCAGAAATAGGTGCCCTGCGAGGCAGGGTTGAACCGCGGCGCAAATCAGCTATAGTTCGCTGCCGGAAGCGGACCCCGGACTGCGTAACTTACTGATTAGACGGCCTTTCTTCGGCGAAATACGATGTCTGAACGCGACAACGAAGGTTTTGATCTGGACGAAGAATTCATTGTAGAGACGGAGGACAGCACCGATTACGACGGTTTGCTGGCTCGCGTCGATAAACGGGTGCGCGCGCAAGGCAAGCGGGGCAAGGCGGCGTGGAGCCGGCTCGAGGAAGTGCTGGCCGACCGCAAACTGGAAAAAGATCTGCGCGACGTCTTCGAAGACGACGAGCTCTGAGCCGACCAGACATTGCAGCACCGTCTGCAAGTCCTCGCTCGCCCCCCGCAAACGCACCGCACGGACAGGCCATGGCTCGACGCGATGAGTCCTCCTGGGTCGTGCTCAAATTCGGTGGCACCAGCGTCTCCAATCTGGCGAACTGGCGCAACATCGCCGCCGTCGTGCGCGCGCGGCTGGCGGGCGGCACGCGCCTGCTGGTGGTGCATTCGGCCATCAGCGGCATCACCGACCGGCTCGAGACGCTGCTGACCGCGGCGCTCACCGGCACGCACGAACCCACACTGGCGGATATCGAACGGCGCCATCGCGCCCTCGCCGCCGAGCTCGGAGTGGGCGCGGGCGCCGAGCTGGAGAATTATTTCGCCGAGCTGCAGCAGATGGCCGCGGGCATCGCGCTCATGGGGGAGATCAGCGACCGCACGCGCGCACGCGCGATGGCGAGCGGTGAGCTCATGGCCACCGAGATAGGTGCGCGCTATCTCGCCGCCCAGGGAATCGACACGCAGTGGTGGGATGCGCGCCGCGGCCTCCACGCCGAGCAGCGCGCCGGGGCTTCGGCGCGCGCCAATTTTCTCTCGGCGACGTGCGCCTACAGTGCGGATGCGGCGCTGCGGGCGCAGCTGCAGGCGCTGCAGGGCGTGATCGTGACGCAAGGGTTCATCGCCAGCGATGCGGCCGGCGAGACCGTGCTGCTCGGGCGCGGCGGCTCGGACACCTCGGCAGCCTACTTCGCGGCCAAGCTGCTCGCGGTGCGCCTGGAGATCTGGACCGACGTGCCGGGCCTGTTCAGCGCCAATCCGCGCGCCACGCCACAGGCACGGCTGCTGCGCTCGCTGCACTACGACGAGGCACAGGAAATCGCCTCGAGCGGCGCCAAGGTGCTGCATCCGCGCTGCATCCTGCCCGCCAAGGCGCAGCGCATTCCGATCGCCATCTACGCCACGCACAGCCCGCTGCTCGAAGGCACGCACATCGGCCCCGACGGCGGCGACGGCGCAGCGCAGGTCAAGGCGGTGTGCATCAAGAGGGGCATCACGCTGGTATCGCTCGAGAGTCCGGGCATGTGGCACGAGGTCGGCTTCCTGGCCGATGCATTCCAGATCTTCAAGCGCCACGGCCTGTCGGTGGATCTGATCTCCACCTCCGAGACCAACGTCACGGTATCGCTCGATCCGGCCGCCAACACCCTCGACCAGGGGCTGATCGATGTGCTGATCGGCGACCTGTCACGGTTGTGCCGTGTCCAGGTGCTCGGTCCGTGCGCGTCGGTGAGCCTGGTGGGACGCAACATCCGTGGCATCCTGCACCAGCTCGGCGGCGCGTTCGAGCTGTTCGCCGAGCAGCGCGTCTATCTGCTCAGCCAGGCCGCCAACGATCTGAACTTCAGCTTCGTGGTCGACGAGGACCAGGGCGACCGGCTGGTCAACGAGCTGCACGAGCGGCTGATCCGGCCGGTACGCGCCGGCTCGGTGCTGGGCCCGACCTGGGAGCAGCTGTTTGCGCGGCCCGAAGGATCGGCCGCACCGAGCGCGAGCTGGTGGCGTACGCGCCGCGCACAGCTGCTCGCCCTGGCGCGCGAGCACGACTGCGCGTTCGTCTACGATCCGGCGGTGGTGGTCGGCGCGGCCAGGGCGCTCAAGAGCCTCACCTCGGTCGCGCGCGTGCTGTACGCAATGAAGGCCAATCCCAACGCCCACATCCTGCGCCTGCTGGCTGCGCAGGGCCTGGGCTTCGAGTGCGTCGCGCGCGGCGAGATCGCGCATCTGCTGGCGAGCGTGCCGGACCTGGATCGCGGCCGCGTTCTCTTCACGCCCAATTTCGCCGGCCGCGAGGAATACGAGTGGGCGCTCGGCCAGGGCGTCACGCTCACGCTCGACAACCTGCACCTGCTGCGCCACTGGGGCGAGCTGTTTCGCGGCCGCAGCGTCTTCATCCGCATCGACACCGGCACCGGCCGCGGTCATCACCACCACGTGCGCACCGCCGGCTCACATGCGAAATTCGGCGTGCCGCTCGCCGACCTCGAGGAAGTGCGGGAGTTGACCGCCCGCCACGGCGTGACCGTGATCGGACTGCATGCGCACTCGGGCAGCGGGGTGTTCAATGCCGATAGCTGGGCCGAGGTGGCCAGTCGCCTGCTCGAGACGGCCGCGCGCTTTCCCCAGGTGCGCGCCATCGACGTCGGCGGCGGGCTCGGCGTGCCCGACGGCCACGACCAGCCGGCGCTTGATCTGGGCCAGCTCGATGCCGCGCTGCTCGCCGCGCGGCAGGGCCGCGCCGGAATCGAACTGTGGATCGAACCCGGGCGCTACCTCGTGGCCGAGGCGGGCGTGCTGATCGCGCGCGTCACGCAGACCAAGTCCAAGGATGAGATCCGCTATATCGGCATCGCCACGGGCATGAACTCGCTGATCCGGCCGGCCCTCTATGGCGCCTGGCACGAGATCGTCAATCTCACGCGTCTCGAGGAACCGGCCAGCGAGATCGCCAACGTCGTCGGACCGATCTGCGAGAGCGCCGATTTTCTCGGCCACGACCGCCTGCTGCCCCCGACGCGCGAGGGCGATGTCATGCTGATCGCCAACGTCGGCGCGTACGGACGCGCCATGAGTTCGCACTACAACCTGCGGGAACCGGCCATCGACATCGTGCTCTAGGGCGCGCGCCGGTCGTGACGTGCCTGCAGCATGTCCACCACCTGCGCGAGCGTCAGCGCGCGCGCGCGCAGCAGCACCAGCAGGTGGTAGAGCAGATCGGCGCACTCACCGAGCAGCGCGCCATCGTCCTCGCCGCAGCCGGCCAGCGCCACTTCCAGCCCCTCCTCGCCGACCTTCTGCGCCACGCGGCGCACGCCGGCGTGGTACAGGCGCGCGGTGTAGCTGCCCTCGGGGGACTCGGCCACGCGCTGCGCGATGATCTGCTCGAGCCGCGCCAGAAAGCCCAGCGCCGCGGCGGCGGTCACGGGCTCATCACCGAAGCAGGTGGCGGTGCCGGTGTGGCACACCGGTCCGGCGGGGTTTGCAGTGAGCAGCAGCGTGTCGGCATCGCAGTCCAGGCGTACGCCGCGCAGCTCGAGGTGGTTTCCCGAGGTCTCCCCCTTCTGCCACAGCCGCTGCCTGGAGCGGCTGAAGAACACCACCCGCCCGCTCGCGAGCGTGGCCTCAAGCGCCTCGCGGTTCATGTAGCCGAGCATCAGCACGCTGCCGCTGTGGGCATCCTGCACGATGGCGGGGATGAGCCCGCCATGGCGCTCCCAATCGATGCGCTCGAGCTGCGCGGCATCGAGCGCTACGCCCGCACCGCTCACAGGCGCACCTCGATGCCGCTGCGGCGCAGCTCGCGCTTGAGATCGCCAATGGCGATGGCACCGCTGTGAAACACGCTGGCCGCCAGGGCGGCATCGACCTGCGCGGCCGCGAACGCGCGCTCGAAGTGCTGCGGGGTGCCGGCGCCGCCGGAGGCCACCAGCGGCACGTCGCACACTGCGCGCACGCGGCTGAGCTGCTCGATGTCGTAGCCGTCGCGCGTACCGTCGGCGGCCATGCAGTTGAGCACGATCTCACCGGCGCCGCGCTGCTGCACTTCGCGCACCCAGTCGAGAGTGTCGCGCCGCGCCTCCACGGTGCGCGAGGGATCGCCGGTGAACTGGTAGACGCGGTAGCCATCGGCGCCGCTGAGGCTGTCGATGCCCACCACGACGCACTGGGCGCCGAAGCGCGCGCTCAGGCGGTCGATGAGCTGCGGATCGGACAGCGCCGGGGAGTTCACCGAGATCTTCTCCGCCCCGGCGTTGAGTACCTGCTCGGCATCCTCGACCGCGCGTATGCCGCCGGCGACGCAGAAGGGGATGTCGAGCACCGCCGCCACGCGCGCCACCCAGGCGCGGTCCACCGAGCGGCCCTCGGGGCTGGCGGTGATGTCGTAGAACACCAGCTCGTCCGCGCCCTCATCGCGATAGCGTACCGCCAGCTCGAGTATGTCGCCGACCACACGGTGGTCGCGAAAGCGCACGCCCTTGACCACCTGGCCGTCGCGCACGTCGAGGCAGGGGATTATGCGTTTGGCAAGAATGGCCGCAACTCCTCCACTGAAATACGATCCTCCAGCAGCGCCTTGCCGCTGATCGCGGCTGCCACGCCCACCGCGGCCAGGGCGCCGAGGTCGCTGCCCGCGGCGATGCCGCCCGAGGCCTGCCACTGGATGTGCGGGCAGCGCCGCGTTGCTTGCGTATACAGGCCGAGATTCGGGCCGGCGAGCGCCCCGTCACGCGCGATGTCGGTGCACAGCACGTGCCGCAGCCCATCGACGCTGAAATCGTCCACGGCGTCCCAGAGCGAGAGCGCGGTGGGCTGCTGCCAGCCGCGGGTGTGCAGGCGCGGCACGCCCTGCGCATCGAGCCGCACGTCGAAACCCAGCACGATGCGCTCGGCGCCGTAGCTGCGCAGCCACCGGCCCACCTCGGCGCGTCGCTCCACCGCCGCGCTGCCGATCACCACGCGCGCCACCCCGAGCTCCAGCAGCGCATCGATGACCGCGGCATCGCGCACGCCACCGCCGACCTGCAGTTGCAGCGCGCGCCGCGCGGCCAGCGCTCCGATCAACGCCAGGTTGCCGGCCGTGCCGCTGCGCGCGCCATCGAGATCCACCACGTGCAGCCAGCTCGCGCCGAGCGCGCGATAGCGCTCGAGCAGCTCGGCGGCCCCGGTCTGATAGCGCGTCTCGGCGGCGAAATCGCCCTGCAGCAGGCGCACGCACGCCCCGGCGCGCAGATCGATGGATGGAATCAGCAACATGGCGGCGGCAGCGGTGCGCGCTCAGAGTGACAGGAAGTTGCGCAGGATGCGCGCGCCCGCGGCCGAGGAGCGCTCGGGATGAAACTGTACGCCGCGGAAATTGCCGTGGCGCACGATGGCGCTGAGCTCTGTGCCATAGAACACCGAGGCAAGCGTGTCCTCGCTCGGCCCGGCGGCAAAGCCATGCACGAAGTACAGCCGGTCCCCGCGGCTCACGCCCGCCAGCAGCGGATCCTCGCGGCGCAGCTCGAGCGTGTTCCACCCCATGTGCGGCACCGGCAGTCCCGGTGCGGTTTGCAGCTTCTCGATGCGGCCCGGCATGACTCCGAGGCAGGCCGTGTCGCCCTCGGCGGAGTGGTCGAACAGCAGCTGCATCCCGAGGCAGATGCCCAGCAGCGGCGCGCGCAGGCGCGGGATGAGCCGGTCGAGACCGCTGGCGCGCAGGCGCGCCATCGCATCGGCGGCCGCGCCCACCCCGGGCAGCAGCACGCGCGGCGCGGCCGCGATCAAGGCCGCATCGCTGCTCACCACCGAGCGCGCGCCGAGCCGGTCGAGCGCATGGCGCAGCGAGGCGAGATTGGCGCCGCCGCTGTCGATGATGGCCACGTCGAGCGCGCTCACAGCAGTCCCTTGGTGCTCGGCAGATCGTGGCCGTCGCGTCGCAGGGCCGGGCGCAGCGCGCGGCCGACGCCCTTGAAGCAGGCCTCGATCATGTGATGGGTGTTCTCGCCGCGCACCGAGAGGTGCAGGGCCGCGCCGAGCGCGTCGGCGAGGGAGCGGAAGAAGTGCGGTACCAGCTCGCTCGGCAGCGCGCCCACCTGCTCGCGCGGAAAGCGGCCCTCGAAGGTGAAGTAGGCGCGACCGGAGAGATCGATCGCCACCTGCGCCTCGCTCTCGTCCATGGGAAGCAGGAAGCCGTAGCGCCCGACACCGGTCTTGTCGCCCAGTGCGCGCCGCAGCGCTTCGCCGAGCGCCAGCGCGCAGTCCTCGACCGTGTGGTGCTCGTCAATGTGCAGATCGCCACGGCATTGCAGCTGCAGCTCGAAACCGCCGTGCTTGGCGAGCTGCTCGAGCATGTGATCGAAGAAGCCGATGCCGGTCTCGACGCGGCTCGTGCCGCTGCCCTCGAGTTCGAGCTGCACCTCCACGGCGGTCTCGCGCGTGGTGCGCGTCACCGTGGCGCGACGCGCGAGCAGCGCGCGCACCGCCGCCGGCCAGCTCTCGGCTTCGCCGCCGCCGCTGCGCACGCGCAGGCCGCGGATGCCGAGCCGGCGCGCGAACTCCAGGTCGGCGTCGCGATCGCCGATCATCGCACTGCGGTCGCGGTCCATGGCGTGCTGCGCGAGATAGTCCTCGACCAGGCCGATGCGCGGCTTGCGACATTCGCACTGCTGGTGCTCGAAGTGCGGGCAGACGAACACGGCATCGAACACGATGCCCTGCGAGCCGAAGAGCTCGAGCAGGAAGGCCTGCACCTGCTCGAAGCGCTCGCGCGGGTAGCTCTCGGCGCCCAGGCCGTCCTGATTGCTGACCATGACCAGTCGAAAACCGGCGTGCTGCAGGGCCTGGAGGGCGGCGATCACCCCGGGCAGCAGCCGGAGCTGCTCGAGGCGGTCGACCTGCTCGCCGCTCGGCTCCTCGATCAGCGTGCCGTCGCGGTCGACGAACAGCAGCGGCAGCGCGCTGGGCGGCGCGTTCATGCCAGGCTCGCGAGCAGGCGGTCGTTCTGCTCGGGGCTGCCGATGCTGATGCGCAGCGCGCGCTCGAGTCCGGCAGCCGCGCGCAGGTCGCGCACCAGCATGCCGGCAGCGTGCGAGCGCTGCAGTGCCGCGGCCGCATCGTCGAATTCCACCAGCAGGAAATTGGCCTCGCTGGGCCAGATCCGGCGCACGCCCGGGCGTTCGCGCAGCGCAGCCCCCACGCGCGCGAGCTCGCCCTTGATCGTGATGCTGCGGGCGCGTGCTTCGGCCAGCGCCGCGGGCTCGAGCGCCCGGAACACCGCCTCGATGGTGAGCTGCGTGACGGCGTAGGGCTGGATGACCTTGCGCAGCAGGCCGACCACGTCCGGATGGCCCAGCAGCACGCCGCAGCGCGCGCCCGCGAGCCCGTAGGCCTTGGACAGGGTGCGCAGCACGATGAGTCCCGGGTGCGCCTCGAGCTGCCCCAGCAGCGAAGGCCCGTCGGCGAATTCGACGTAGGCCTCATCCACCACCAGCAGGGCGCGTCCGTGCAGCGTGCGCGCGAGCTCGAGCACCGCCCCGGCATCGAAGCGGTTGCCGGTGGGATTGTTGGGCGAACACAGGAACACGAGCTTGATGCCGTCCGCGCAGCGCGCGCGCACCGTCTCGAAATCGCAGGCGTAGCCGGCCTCGCGTCGCAGCGGCACCTCGATCACCGCGGCGCCCTGGACGCGTGCGGCGACGGCGTACATGCCGAAAGTCGGCGGGCACACCAGCACGCGATCGGCGCCGGCGCGGCAGTAGCTGCGGATCAGCAGGTCGATGGCCTCATCGCTGCCGCGGCAGGCCAGCAGCATCGGCGCCGCGACGCCGTAGAACTGCGCCAGCGCGGCGGTCAGCGCGTGCGGGTGCGGCTCGGGGTAGCGGTTCAGCCCGGCCTGCGAGGTGTCGGCGCCGGAGCGCCACGGCAGCTCATTGGCGTGCAGGCGCACCAGCCCCGGCTCCCAGCGCGCGTGCTCGTAGGCGCGCAGCGTGCGGATCTCGGGCCGCGCGATCTCCGTGAGCCAGCTCATGCGGCACACCCGCGCCGCAGCGCCGCCAGGCGCACCTCGACCGCGGCGGCGTGCGCATCCAGGCCTTCGAGCCGCGCCAGGGTGCTGGCCGTGGGCCCCAGATCGCGCAAGCCCTGCGCGCTGAGCTCCTGCACCGTCATGCGGCGCGAGAAATCCGTGACCGACAACCCGCTGTAGGCCCGGGCATGGCCGTAGGTCGGGAGCACGTGGTTGGTGCCCGAGCAGTAGTCGCCCACAGTTTCGGGCGACCAGTTACCGAGGAACACCGAGCCGGCATTGCGTACCTGCTCGAGCAAGGCCCGCGGCGCGCGGGTCTCGAGGATCAGGTGCTCGGGCGCATAGGCATCACTGATCGCAAGCGCGGTGGACAGGTCCGGCACGATCAGGATGCGGGCGGCGCCGATCGACTGGCGCACGATCGCGAGTCGCGTGAGGCCCGGCATCTGCTGTGCCACCGCTGCGAGCACCTGCTGCGCCAGCGTGCGTGAGGTCGTGACCAGCAGCGCCTGCGCCTGCGGGTCGTGCTCGGCCTGCGCCAGCAGATCGGCGGCCACGAATTCCGCGCGTGCGCTGTCGTCGGCGATCACGAGCACTTCGGACGGGCCGGCCGGTAGGTCCAGGGCGGCACCACCCGGATCGGCCGCCACGAGCTGCTTGGCAGCCGTGACCCAGGCGTTCCCGGGACCGAAGATCTTGGCCACCTTCGGCACGCTCTCGCTGCCGTAGCCGAGGGCGGCGATGGCCTGTGCACCGCCGACCTTGAACACCTGCTCGACCCCGCACAGCTCGGCGGCCACGAGCACCGCGGCGCTGGCCAAGCCGTCGCGCTGCGGGGGCGTGCACAGCACGCGCAGCGGACAGCCGGCCAGCCGCGCCGGCACCGCCAGCATGATCACGGTGGAGGGTAGCGGGGCCGACCCGGCCGGCACGTACAGCCCCACCGCGCCGATGGGGCGAATCAGCCGCTCGCAGTGCACGCCCGGCTGCACCTCGAGCGCGAGCGCTGCCGGCAGCGCGGCGCGATGGAAGCTCTCGACGTTGGCGGTGGCCCGTCCGAGCGCAGCGAGCTGCGCGGGCTGCAACTGCGTCCGCGCGGCGGCGAATTCGGCCGGCGTGACCGCGAGCTGCGTGAGCTCGGCGCCGTCGAACTCACGCGCGTAGCGGATCAGGGCCGCATCGCCCTGCGCGCGTACGGTGTCGATGATGGCCTGCGCCTGCGCGAGGGTCTGCGACTGCAGCCGCACGGCCGGGCGTGCCAGCGCCGTGCGGCGCTGCTCGGCGTTGAGCTCCTGCCACTCGAGAATTTCCATGCCGTGCCCCTAGGCGAGCATCTTCTCGACCGGCAGTACCAGCAGCGCGCTGGCCCCGGCCTTCTTCAGGCTCTCGAGGGTCTCCCAGAACACGTTCTCGCGGCACACGGCGTGCACGGCGACACGGTCGGGCGAACCCTCGAGCGGAATGATGGTCGGCGATTCGCTGCCGGGCAGCAGCAGCCGTATCGCGGGCAGTGCCGAGCGCGGCGCGTGCAGCATGATGTACTTGCTCTCCTTGACCTGCTCGACACCCTCGATGCGCAGCAACATGCGCTCTACCCATTCGTTCTTCTCCGGTGCCAGCTCGATCGGGGTGCGGATCAGCACCGCCTGGCTCTCGAGCACCGTGGCCACCTCGCGCAGATGATTGGCCTGCAGCGTCGAGCCGGTGGACACCAGATCGCAGATCAGGTCGGCGCGCCCGAGGCGCGGTGCGATCTCCACCGCCCCGGAGAGCGTGACGATCTCGGCGGCGATGCCCTGCTGCGTGAGGAAGCGTCCCAGCAGGAACGGGTAGGTGGTGGCGATACGCTTGCCCTGCAGCGCGGACAGTCCGTCATAGCGCTGCTCCAGCGGCACGGCCAGGGCGAGGCGGCAGCGTCCGAAGTCGAGCGTGCGCAGGGCCTGGAAGCGCGCCGGGGTGCCGCGTGCGGCCAGCTCCAGCCGCTTCTCCTCGAGTACGTTGCGCCCCACGAGGCCCAGATCGCACACATCCTCCTGCACCAGATCGGGTATGTCGTCATCGCGCACGAACAGCACGTCGAGCGGCATGTTCTCGCCGAAACCCATGAGCTGGTCCTTGCCGCGCGAGAGCTTGAGGCCGCAGCGCATGAGCAGGTCGAGCGAGGGGTCGGTCAGGCGTCCGGACTTCTGCACCGCCAGCTTGATGCGGCCGGGGTTATCCATGCGCGGCGCCATTCACGCGCTGCGCGGCCAGCGCGTAGCCGCCGTTGCCGGCCGCCAGGTAGCGCGCCACGCGGCCGATGGTCGTGACGCTGACGCCGGTGTGGCCGTGGATCTCGCGGTAGGGCATGCCGCGGCGCAGGCATTCGACCACCGCCCAGCGGTCGGCCATGGCCTGCAGCTCCGCCGGCGTGCACAGGTCGCGCAGGAAGGCGCGGCATTCCTCGACGCTGCGCAGCGTGAGGATGGCCGCCACGAGATTGCGCTCGGCCAGCGCCTCCTGGCGCGCGGACAGCAGCCGATGGGATTTCATGATCGCGGCACCTGCGGCGATAACGTGTGATAACGCGTTAGTACACTAACGTATTGTCGCACGCATGGCAAGCGCGCCCCCTGGGGGGGCGGGGCCCGCCCGGACCGAGGGGGGGCGGACCCGGCGGCCGCTCTTGACCGCCCTCGCACCCACCCATAGACTTCCTGGCACTCATCGAGACCGGCTGAGGGAAAGGCCCTTCGACGCCGGGGCAACCGTCGGACTTCCGACATGGTGCCAACTCCTGCGGTACCCAGGCCTCCGGGCCCGGGCCGATAGATGAGG
>DATDHV010000157.1:0-4132 GCA_036521395.1 Steroidobacteraceae bacterium
TCATATCGTGGCCACGGTGTGGGTGGGCTTCGACCAGGAACGCCCGCTCGGTGAGGGGGAGGAAGGCAGCCGTACGGCCGTGCCGATCTGGATCGACTTCATGCGCGAGGCGCTGCGCGACCAGCCCGATCAGCCGCGGCCACTGCCGCCCGGACTGGTCACCGCACGCATTTCGGCCCGGACCGGAGCGCTGGCCACAGCCAGCGACAGCGACGCGATCTACGAAACATTCATGGAGGACCACATGCCGGCCGCCGCGGGGACCACCAACACGTTGCCGGGTACCAACCCGCAGACTCCCGGCGGTGGCGGCGAACCGCTATTCTGATCTGACACAGGGGGAATCCACCATGAACCGCCGCGTTTCACCCCGCAAAGACCACCTGCGCCGTGCCCTCGCCCAGGAAGCCGCGCGCATCATGGCCCAGCATGGCATCCATGACTTCCTGACGGCCAAGCGCAAGGCGGCCGAGCGGCTCGGAGTGGCCGACGCCAGCGCATTGCCCCGCAATACCGAGATCGAGGATGCGCTGGCGGAATACCAGCGCCTGTTCGACGCTGGCGGCCACGAACTCAACCTGGAGGCCCTGCGCCGTGCCGCCCTGCACGCCATGCACTGGCTGGCGCAGTTCCAGCCGCGCCTGGTGGGGCCGGTGCTGAGCGGCACGGCAACGGAGCATGCCGACATACAGCTCCACGTGTTCGCGGACCGGCCCGAGTACGTGGCGCTCAAGCTGCTCGATCGCGGCGTAGCGCACGAGGTCACCGAGCGGCGCGTGCGGCTCGATGCCGGGCGCACCAAGGCCTATCCGGGACTGCGCTTCGCGGTCGACAATCGGCGCATCGAGGCGACCGTATTTCCGCTCGACGGCATCCGCCAGGCGCCGGTCAGTCCGGTCGACGGCCGGCCCATGCGGCGCGCCGACGAGGCCGAGATTCAGGACTTGCTGCGCAGCGCCACAGGCACGTAATCGCGACGCGTCGGCCCCGTGTAAAGCTGGCGCGGTCGGCTGATGCGCATGCCGGGATCGGCGATCATCTCGAGCCAGTGGGCCACCCACCCGGCGGTGCGCGCAATCGCGAACATCACCGTGAACATGGAGCGCGGGATACCGAGCGCGCTGTAGATGATCCCGGAATAGAAGTCGACGTTCGGATAGAGCTTGCGCGACACGAAGTACTCATCCTGCAGCGCAATCTCCTCGAGCCGCAGTGACAGCTCGAACAGCGGATTGTCCGTGTGCCCGAGCTTGGCCAGCACGCTGTGGCAGGTTTCGCGGATGATCTTGGCGCGCGGATCGAAATTCTTGTAGACGCGGTGGCCGAAACCCATGAGCCGGAAGTGGCTGCTCTTGTCCTTGGCCATGGCCAGGTACTTCGGAATGTGCTCGACGGTGCCGATCTGCTCGAGCATGGCCAGCACGGCCTCGTTGGCCCCGCCGTGGGCGGGTCCCCAGAGCGCGGACACGCCGGCTGATATGGCCGCATAGGGATTCGCGCCGGTGCTGCCCGCGAGCCGCACGGTCGTGGTGCTCGCATTCTGCTCGTGATCGGCATGCAGGATGAACAGCAGATCGAGCGCCTTGGCGGCGATCGGGTCGACGTGATACGCCTCGCATGGCACGGCGAAGAACATGTGCAACAGGTTGGTGCCGTAGTCGAGGTCGTTGCGCGGATAGACGAACGGCTGGCCGAGCGAGTGCTTGTGTGCCGCCGCCGCGATGGTCGGCAGCTTGGCGATGATACGGTGGGAGAAGATCTCCCGATGCCGCGGCTCATGGATGTCCATCGAGTCGTGGTAGAACGCCGACATCGAGGCCACGACGGCCGAGACCATGGCCATCGGGTGCGCGTTGTGGTGGAAGCCGTTGAAGAACCGCAGCAGCGATTCGTTGATCATCGTATGGCGGCTGATGCTGGTCGAGAACGCATTGAGCTGCTTGGCGTTGGGCAGCTCGCCGTGGATCAGGAGGTACGCGACCTCCATGAAGCTGCCCTTCTCGGCGAGCTGCTCCACCGGATAGCCGCGGTACAGCAGCACGCCGGTGTCACCGTCGATATAGGTGATCTTGCTCTCGCAGCTTGCCGTGGCGCCGAATCCCGGATCGAAGGTGAACACGCCCTGATCGCGCTGCAGGTTGGCGATGTCGAGAACGGCGGGCCCGATGGTGCCCGAGCGCACCGGCAGTGGCGTCTTGACGCCCGTGACCGGATCGGACAGTTCGAAGCTCTTGTCGTCCATGCGCCGCAGCGTTACACGCCCGTCGCGTGGAATCAATCGGCGGCACTTCGCGCGCCGTGCCGCGCGCGGGCCGCGCATGCGGCCGGCGCGCACCGGCCGCGCGCAGCGCTCATCGCGTGCTGGCGATTCCCGGATACTTCTTGCGGAACTTGTCCACGCGCCCGGCCGTATCGAGGATCTTCTGCTTGCCGGTATAGAACGGATGACAGTTGGAGCACACTTCAACGTTCAGGTCGTGGCCCACGGTGGAGCGCGTCTTGAAGCTGTTGCCGCAGCTACAGACCACGTTGATTTCGGCGTACTCGGGATGGATCGCGGCTTTCATGACAACCTCGCGCCTGGCGCGAGCCGGCGGAGAAAAAGGGCGCGCAGTCTAGACCCTGTTGCCGGGTGCGGCAAGAGCGCGCGGCGGGACGGGCCGGGACGGCGGCGGGGCGGCTTCGGCGCCGGCGATTATCCACAGTTTCTGTGCATAACTCTGTGTGTAACCGCGCTTCGCGGCCGCCCGCGGCGCACGATTAGCGCTTAATTATTGGTTTGTACAAAAAATGACCAGCAGATTACAACCTAACAAAACAAACACTTACATGCCTATCATCGAGCACTGGGAATGAAATGAGACGTAATCGGCTAATTTGTGAATGTGCCCGCCCGGCGTTGTGAATAAAAGCACCCTGCGGCGGCCGTGGCGCGCGCGAAAGGGCATAGATGTCAGCGATTTCCGACAGCTACTTCAGCGCTGCAGCCTTCGGCGGCCACCGGGTGGCGCGGGCCCCTTCGCTAGGGCGGCGGCGCCGTTGCGGCCGTGGTGGCCGGCAGGAACTCCCCCAACACATCGTTGAGGAAGCGCAATCCCTGGGCGCTCGCGCGCCAGCGTCCCGAGCTGTATTCAATGAGGCCACGCGCGCGCAAGCGGGCGAGCGTAGCCTGAAGCACCGCGCCGGCAAGCCCCGTGCGCCTTTCAAACTCGCATTCCTCGAAGCCCTCGAGCAGCCGCAGCGTATTCATTAGGTATTCGAACGGCAGGTCGCCCTCCGGCACCGCCCGTCGATCCGGCGCGCCCGGCGCGCGCGCCAGATAGCGTCGCGGTTCTCGCTCGCGCCAGATGCGCTCCACGCGCAGCGCGGCCCCCTGCCGGTAGCTGCACTTGCCATGTGCGCCGGCGCCGAGCCCCAGGTAATCGCCGAAGCGCCAGTAATTCAGGTTGTGGCGGCAGCGACGGCCTTCGCGCGCATAAGCCGACACCTCATAGTGTGCGTATCCGGCATCGGCCAGCCGCTGCTGGCAGCCGAGCTGCATCTCCAGGGCGAGCTCGTCATCGGGCAGTCCGGCCGGCGGCCGGCCCCCGAATACCGTGCCGGGCTCGAGCGTGAGCTCGTAGTGCGAGATATGGGCCGGGCCGAGCCCCAGGGCCGCATCGACGTCGGCCAGCGCCCCCGCCAGGCTCTGCTGCGGCAGCGCGTACATGAGATCGAGATTGAAATTGTCCAGTCCGGCCGCCTCGAGTTCCGCCACCGCATGCAGCGTGTCGGCCGCCGCGTGAATGCGTCCCAGCCGCTGCAACGAGGCGTCGTCGAAGCTCTGCGCCCCGAGCGATACGCGGTTGATGCCGGCGGCGCGGTAATCGGCGAAGCGGCCGCGCTCGATGGTGCCCGGATTGGCCTCGAGTGTGATCTCGGCGCCCGCGGCGAACACCAGTACGGATTCGAGCCGGCGCAGCAGCCGTTCGAGCGCGGCCGGCGCGAACAGGCTCGGCGTGCCACCGCCGAAGAACACGCTCTCGATCTCGCGGCCCTGCGCATCAGACGCCTGGGTCTCGAGATCGCGCACCAGCGCATCGATGTACGCCGCCTCCGGCAGTGCATCGTGCAGGGCGTGCGAGTTGAAATC
>DATDHV010000158.1:0-15089 GCA_036521395.1 Steroidobacteraceae bacterium
AAGACTGCTCGCCTCGGTCATCATGCGCGAGCTGGTGCGTGAGCAGCGGATCGTGACGCTGCGCATCCCGATTGCCGATCAGCCCGGGGCTCTCTCGCGCGTGGCGCACGTGATCGGCGAGCACGGCGGCAACATTCTCGACGTGTTCCATCGACGGCTGTCGAGCAATGTGCCCGCCAAATCGGCGAGCCTCGAGCTGAGCTTCGAGAGCCGCGACGCGCTGCATGCGCAGGCCATCGTGGCAGCGGTGCGCGCCGCCGGATTCGAGCCGGCGGTGCTGCCGCCCTAGCCGTGGCCGCCCCGGAGGTGACGCTCGAGCACATCCGCGCGGCGCACGCGCGCATCGCGCACTGCGTGCTGCGCACACCCGTGCTCCGGAGCCCGCTGATCGATGCCGGCTGCGGTGCCGCGGTGTACTTCAAGTGCGAGAACCTGCAGGAGATGGGCGCCTTCAAGGCGCGCGGGGCCAGCAATGCCGTGTTCGCGCGGCCGCTCGCCGAACTGCATGTGGGCGTGGTCACGCACTCCTCGGGTAATCACGGCGCCGCCGTGGCGCGTGCCGCGCGCCTGCGCGGGGTGCCGGCGCGCGTCGTCATGCCGGACAATTCCTCGGCCGCCAAGCTCGCGGCGGTGCGCGCCTACGGCGGCCAGATTACGCTGTGCGAGCCCACCGTGGCGGCACGCGAGGCCGCCGCCGCGCGGATAGTGACCGACACCGGCGCGGTGTTCATCCATCCATATGATGATCCCGAGGTCATCGCCGGCCAGGGTACCATCGCGCTGGAATTGCTCGAGCAGGTGCCGCAACTGGACTGGCTGCTCTGTCCCATCGGCGGCGGCGGCCTGGCCAGCGGTCTCGCGGTGGCGGCCAGAGGGCTGCGCCCGGCCATGCGGGTGGTCGCGGTCGAGCCCGCCGGGGCCGATGATGCCTACCGCTCCTTCCAGTCCGGCGTGCTGGCGCCCCCGTCGCCCACGAGCACCATCGCCGATGGTCTGCGCGGCGCGCTCAGCGCACGCACCTTCGCCTTGATCCGAGCGCACGTGGATGCCATCGTGACCGTGGAGGAGGCGGCCATCGTGCGCGCCATGCGCGAGCTCTGGCAGCATCTGCACCTGATCGTCGAGCCCTCCTCCGCGGTGCCCTATGCCGCCGTGCTGGAGGGCAAGCTCGAGCTGCGCGGCTCGCGTGTAGGAATCGTCCTGACGGGCGGTAACGTGGATCTGGACGCGCTGCCGTGGTGAGCGCCGATGGACCCGGGCGCGATGCTGGGGGCAGGCTCGCGCGCTTGCCATGACTCGACACTGGATAGCCCCTGTCCTCCTGCCGGTGCTGCTCGCGCCCGTGGTTCCGTGGGCCGACGAGGCACCGCCCGCGCCGCCAAACGCTCCCGCCCCCGCACCTGCCCCCGGCTGGTCGGGCAAGGGCGAGGCCGGCTTCGTCATGTCCAGGGGCAATAGCGACGCCGATTCGGCCAACGCCAAGCTGGACCTCGCGGATGTGGCGGGGGACTGGAAGCAGGCGATTCATCTGGAGGGGCTCTATGCCCGCAGCGCCGAGGTGACCTCGGCCGAGCGCTGGGCCGCGCTGGCGCAATCCAACTACCAGTTCAGTCCGCGTGTCTTCGCCTTCGGCGCGCTGCACTACCTGCAGGATGAATTCAGCGGCTTTCAGTACCAGGGTGACGTGACGGGCGGCGTGGGCTGGAAGCTGCTCGATTCGAACGCCGATAAGCTGACCGCGCAGATCGGCGCAGGCTATCGTCGCCTGCGACCGGAAGTGCTGACCCTGAACGCGGCCGGCGTCGTGACCGCCCGCGCCGAGGAGCCTGCCCAGGGCAGTGCCATCGGCACCGCCGGCGCGGATTACCAGCACCTGTTCAACGCCAGCACCAAGGTGACGGACAAGCTCCTGATCGATGCCGGCGCCGGCAACACTTCGCTGCAGAACGATGCGGCGCTGGTGGTCAACATGTCGAAGAAGCTGGCCTTGAGCGCGGGCTTCACCTTCCAGGAGAACACCCAGCCGCCCGCGGGTCTCAAGAAGGTCAATACGCTCACCACGCTCGACCTGGTATACGCATTCACTCCGTAGCCGGCGGTCAGTACACGTGCACCTCGGCTGCCTCGCCGCTGCGCACGCTGGCGCGGAACATGGCCTGCGTGTTGTAGCGCATCTCGATGCTGCCGAGCCGATCGACCGCGATGAGTCCGCCGGTCGCGCCCAGGCGCGGCAGGCGCAGCTCGATCGAGTCGATTACCGCCTGCGTGAGCGTGGCGCCGCCGTAGCGCATGCGCGCGGCGATGTCGTAGGCCTGCACGGTGCGCAGAAACCATTCGCCGTGGCCGGTGGTCGAGACCGCGCAACTGGCGTTGTCGGCATAGGTGCCGGCGCCGATCACGGGCGAGTCACCGACGCGCCCGCGGCGCTTGCCCATCATGCCGCCGGTGGAGGTCGCCGCCGCGAGCCGCCCGGCGTGATCGCGCGCCACGGCGCCGACAGTGCCGAGCGGGGACTCCGCGCGCGCGGCGAGCTGTTCCTGGCGGTCGGGCGTGATGAAATAGTCATTCGGCACCGGGCTCAGGCCGCTCTCCTCGGCGAAGCGTTCGGCGCCCTCGCCGACCAGGAAGACGTGCGGGCTGCCCTCGAGCACGCGTCGCGCGAGCTGCACCGGGTTCCTGACGCAGCGGACCGCGGCCACGGCGCCGGCGCGCAGCCGCTCGCCATCCATGATGGCCGCGTCGAGTTCGGCCGTGCCGTCGAGCGTCAACACCGCTCCGCGCCCGGCATTGAACGCGGGATCGTCTTCGAGCACCGTGACCGCCGCCTCGACGGCGTCGAGCGCGCAACCGTCGCGCTCGAGCACGTCCCTCCCTGCGGCCAGGGCGTGCTCGAGACCGTACCGGTACGCCTGCTCGCCGGCGCCTGCATCTGGCGTGCGCGGACCGCCGCCGGCGCCACCGTGAATGGCCAGGGCATACATGCCTCCAGCCTAGCATTGGACCGCCGCGAACCGCAGGCAGCGGCGCGCAAACTCAGTTAGCCTTGGCAGCCACCATGGATGCCGTCGAACCGGGCTGGCAATTCGCCAGCGACAACACCGCCGGCATCTGCCCGGAGGCCTGGGACGCGCTGGCCGCGGCGAACGCAGGACATGCGCCGAGCTACGGCGAGGATGAATGGACGCGGCGCGCGGCCGACCTGATCCGGGCGCTGTTCGAGTGCCCCGCGGCGCAGGTGTTCTTCGTGCTCAATGGCACGGCCGCGAATTCACTGGCGCTCGCCGCGCTGTGCCGGAGCTACCACGGCATCATCTGCCACGAGCAATCGCACGTGCAGACAGATGAATGCGGCGCGCCGGAGTTCTTCAGTCATGGCGCCAAGCTGCTCACGGTCGCGGGAGGCGATGCCAAGGTGTCGCCGGCGGCGGTTGCTCACGTGCTCGAGCATGGCCACGAGCTGCATTCCTCCAAGCCGCGCGCCGTGTCGCTGAGCCAGAGCACCGAATGGGGCACGGTGTACGATGCGGCGCAGATGGCCGCACTTGGCCGCTTCACGCGCGCGCACGACCTGGCGCTGCACGTGGACGGTGCGCGCTTCGCCAATGCCCTGGCAGCCCTGGGGGCGCGCGGTGTCGGCGCAGCGGATGTGACCTGGCGGGCCGGCGTCGACGCACTGAGCCTCGGCGGCACCAAGGGCGGCCTCAACACCAGCGAAGCGGTCATTTTCTTCAACCCCGATCTCGCGCAAGAGTTCGATTACCGCTGCAAGCAGGGCGGCCAGCTCGCCTCCAAGATGCGCTTTCAGACCAGCCAGTGGGTGGGCGTGCTCGAGTCGGGCGCCTGGCTGCGCCATGCCGCCCACGCCAACGCGGCGGCCGCGCGGCTTGGGGCTGCACTGCGAGCACTACCGGGCGTGCGCCTGCTGCGCGAGGTCGAGGTCAACGCGGTGTTCGTGGACCTGGAGGCGGGCACGGCCGAGGCCATGGCGCGCGCGGGCTGGTATTTCCACCGCATGCCGGGAACCGGCTACCGGCTCATGTGCTCGTGGGCGACCACAGACGCGGACATCGAGCGCTTCGTCGCCGACCTCGCGCCTCTACAGCGGCAGTGAGGGTTCGACGGCAGCCTTCCACGCCAGCAGGCCGCCTTCGAGCTGCAGCGGCTCTTCGAGCCCGGCGCGGCGCGCGAGCGCACAGGCCTTGAGGCTGCGTACCCCGCTGCGGCACATGAACACCACGGTCTGGTGCCGGGGCAGCGGCGCACTGTGTTCGAGCTGTCCGAGCGGGATGTTGATCGCGTGCTGCAGATGGCCGGTGGCGAATTCGGCCGGCTCACGCACATCGACGAGGCTGATGGGTCGGGCGGCGGTCTCGAGCGCCTGGGCGAGCTGCGCGGCCGAGATGTAGCGCACGCACTGGAGCTCCTCGAGCGTGCAGAAACCCGGCGGGTCGGCCGGCGCCGTGATGCTCGGATGCTCGCCGCAGACGGCGCACTCGGCACGTCGCGCAAAGCGGAATTCGTCGAACTGCATCTGCAGGGCATCGTAGGTGAGCAGCCGGCCGAGCAGCGGCGCGCCGGTGCCCAAGATGAGCTTGATGATCTCGGTGGCGGCCAGGGTGCCGAGCACGCCGGGCAGTACGCCGAGCACCCCGGCGTCCGCGCAATTGGGCACCAGGCCCTCGGCCGGTTCCGGAAACAGACAGCGATAACACGGGCCGCGGCCGGGAACGAAGGTCATCAACTGGCCCTCGAAGCGATGGATGGCGGCCGAGACGAGCGGCTTGCCGTACAGCACGCAGGCGTCATTGACCAGGTAGCGGGTGCCCAGGCGATCGCTGCCGTCCAGGACCAGCTCATAGTCCTCGAGCACCTGCCGCACGTTGGCGGCGCAGAGTTCGAGCTGATGCGCGACGATGCGGATCTCCGGATTCAGCGCTGCCACGCGCGCGCGCCCCGCCTCGGCCTTGGGAGCGCCGAGGGCGGCCGTGTCGAACAGCACCTGGCGCTGCAGATTGGACTCATCGACGATGTCGAAATCCACGAGCCCGATGGTGCCGGCACCGGCGGCCGCCAGATACAACGCGGCCGGCGAGCCGATCCCGCCGGCGCCGATGATGGCCACCCGAGCAGCCTTGAGGCGCTGCTGCCCGGCCGCGCCGATTTCGGCCAGGCTCAAATGGCGGCTGTAGCGCCGCAACTCCGCGGCCGAGAGATTGCTGCCCCTGCTGTCCGATTGCACGTCATGAGCATTGCGCCGCGGCCGCGAGCCTGTCAAATGCTAGAGTGCGCGCCAATTCAGCTCTGTCGGTCGCCTATGCCCAGAGGTATTCCGCTCGCGCAGCGTGCCGCCCCGTTGCTGCCGGCGCTGGCGCTGCTGTTGTTGGCGCTGCTCGGCTGCAACCGCGGTCTGTGGACGCCGGATGAGCCGCGCGAGGCTGAAATCAGCCGGGAAATGGCGCTCGCGCCGAGCGTGATTCCGACCCTCAACGGCCATCGCTTCATCGAAAAGCCACCGCTGTATTACTGGACAGTGGCCGCCGTGTACCGCCTCACCGGCGGCGCCTCGGTGCTCGGGGCGCGCGCCGTCAGCGTGGCGGCCGGGGTGGCGACGCTGGCGCTCGTGGTGGCCTGGGGTACGGCCGCGCACTCGCGCGCGGCCGGATGGCTCGCCGCGCTGATGCTGGCCACGAGCGTGCAGTTCATGGTTTCCAGCCATTGGGTACTGCTCGATCCGCTGCTGATGCTGTGCACGACCCTGGCCGCGTGGGCGGCGTGGGAGCTGCTGGCGCGGCGTGAGAGCACGGCCGTTCGGCTGCTGTTCTACCTCGCGCTGGTGCTGGCGCTGTGGATCAAGGGCCTGATCGGTCCGGTGCTGATCGGTGCGGGACTCACGCTCTACGTACTCGTGGATCGTCCCGCACACTGGCGGCGGCTGCGCCCGATCACGACCGTGAGCCTCGTGACACTCGCGGTGCTGCTGCTCGGGCTCGCGATCTGGAGCCGTGGCGGTCGCGCGGCGCTGTGGGAATGGGGCTACGTCAATCACGTGCAGCGCGTGATCGATCCCGGCATCACCGGCCACCGACAGCCGCTGCTCTACTATGGCTGGACCTTGCCCTTCGCCGCATTGCCCTGGCTGCCACCGTTGCTCGAGGCGCTGCGGCCCGCGCACTGGCGACGGGTCAGCGTCGCGGGACTGCACCGCGTGTGCGACCCGGCGCGCTACGGCGCGCTCATGAGCGCCGCCATGGTGGTGGTGCTGTCACTGTCACTCACCAAGCGCGAGACGTATCTGCTGCCGGCGCTGCCGTTGCTGTTTCTCTGGCTCGGCATCCGCAGCTACGAGTGGTGGCAGGATTGGCAGCTTCGCGCGACGGTGCGCCTCGGGATGCTGTGGTGGCTGCAGGTGGCGCTGCTGTGCGCATACGTGCTCGCGCCGCCACTGGCGGGCTGGATCTGGCGCGGGCGGGTGCAGGCCGAAGTCCTCGCCGGCCTGCTCGCGGCGGTGCTGTGCGTGGCATGGCTGCTTTATGCCAGCGCCACCGGCCGGCGCGAGCGCGCGGGACCCGCAGCCGTGCTGTGCGCCGTGGCCGGCAGCGCGCTCACCCTGGGGCTGGCGCCGGCGCTGCTGGATCAGACCAAGGACATGGGCCCGTTCGTGCGCTGGATCGGACGGCAACTGCCGGCGGACCGCCCGGTGTTTGCCACCGGGGTGGACGAGACGCTCGCGGCCGAGTTCCCGTTCTACACCGGGCGCGCCGTGGTGACCTTGGATACACGGACGCTGCGCCGCTCCGGCGGCCTGCCCAGCCGGCCCGACTGGGTCGTGGTGCAGGATAACCATGATGGTCGCGCAATCAGCCTGGCTCCCGACTACACGCTGATTGCCGCGCGCTCCTTCGGGCCGCACCGCAGCCTGCTGCTGTGGCGGCTCGCCGCGAGCCCGGCCCCATGAGTACCCGCGCTCGCTCGCTCTGGGTGCTGCTCGCGCTGCTGTGGTTCGCTCCGCTGCAGCTTCCGCACCTATTCGATCCGGACGAGGGACGCTACGCCGAGATCCCGCGCGAGATGGTGGCCAGCGGCGACTGGGTGACACCGCGCCTGGACGCGATCAAATATTTCGAGAAGCCCGTGCTGCAGTACTGGGCGACGGCGCTGGCGTTTCGCGCGTTCGGTGCGCATGCCTGGAGCGCGCGGCTCTGGCCTGCGCTGTGCGGATTCCTGGGCTTGCCGCTGAGCTGGGCGCTCGCCCGGCGTCTCTACGACCGGCGCAGCGCGCGGCTGACGGTGATCGTGCAGGCCGGTGCGCTGCTGTATCTGGCCCTCTCGCGCATGGCAACGGTCGACATGTCATTGAGCTTCGGCCTGCAGCTCGCGATGTGCGCGCTGGTGCTGCTGGCGCAGCAACGCGCGCGGGCGCCGGCTCGCGCGCCGGCTCGCGCGGCGGCAGCGTCAGCGGGGCTCGCGCCGGCGGGGCTCGCGCCGGCGGCCGGGCGCTGGCGCTTGCCGGCGCTGCTCGGCCTCGGGATGGCGGTGGCGGTGCTCTCCAAGGGACTGGTAGGGATACTGATTCCCGGCGCGGCGGGGCTGCTGTACCTGCTGTGGCGGCGCGATTGGACGCTGCCGCTGCGCGCGCGGCCGTGGTGGGCGCTGCTCGTGCTGCTCGTGCTCGCGGCGCCGTGGTTCGTGATCGTGTCCGTCCGCAATCCCGAATTCCCGCACTTCTTCTTCATCGTGCAGCATTTCCAGCGCTACCTGAGCCGTGCGGGCTTCGACCGCTATCAGCCGGACTGGTTCTTCATACCGGTGCTGGCATTGGGTTTCCTGCCCTGGACGACACTGCTGCCCGGCGCGCTGCACCGGGCCTGGCGCGCGGCGCGTGCGGGCGAGAACGGCACCGCCATGCTGCTGATCTGGGCCGGATTCGTGTTCGCGTTTTTCAGCCTGTCGCAGTCCAAGCTCGTCCCCTACATCCTGCCTATGCTGCCGGCGCTGGCGGTGCTGACCGGGCGCCACCTCGCCGCCTTGAACGCCGCGCGTCTGGCGCGCCATCTCGCGGCGATCGCGCTCGTCGCCGGTGCGCTCGGGCTCGCCATCCTGCTGCTGTGGCGGCTGCCGGCAGCCGCGCCGCTGGTCGAGCAGGCGTCCACGCCGAGCATCGCCGGCTTCGCGGCGGCCTTCCTGCTGCTCGCGCTCGGCTCGGGCGCGGGCGCGCTTCTGGCGCGGCGCGCGTGGCCGCTGTGTGCGGCCGCGGTGGCCGCCGGCGGCGCCTGGCTGCTGACGCAGTGTGGACTGCTGTCGGCCGATGAGCTGCCGCGCATGCAGGCCCTGATCACGCTCGAGCAGCGCTCGACGCCGTGGCTCACGGCCTCGACGCGCGTCTACTGCGTCAATGCCTACTGGCAGCCGCTGCCGTTCTATTGGCGTCGTACCTGCACGCTGGTGGGCTACCGGGGTGAGCTGGATTTCGGCCTCAGGCAGGAGCCCTGGCGCGCCATTGCCGATCTGCAGCAGTTCGCCATCGATTGGCGCGCGCAGCGCGATGCGCTCGCCGTGCTGCGCCCCGAGGATTACCGGCAGCTCCAGGCACTGGGTCTGCCGATGCGCCTGATATACACTGCGCAGTCCTTGGTCGCGGTGGTCAGGCGATGAGAAGCGCGGATCTGGCGCTGATCCTCACAGGTGTGCTCCTCAATGCCGTGGCCCAGCTACTGCTGAAGGCGGGCGCGCGCGCCATCGCGGACGTGCCCTTGGCGTTCGGCAATTCCTGGACGCTCGTGGAGCGCATCGCAATCAACCCGCCGATCCTCGCCGGGCTGGTCTGCTATGGCGTGAGCGTGGTGGTCTGGATCCTGGCGCTCTCGCGCGTGGAGGTCAGCGTGGCGTACCCGATGCTCTCCATCGGTTACGTCGTCAATGCGGTCGCGGCATGGATGCTGTTCGGCGAGGATCTGAACACCGCGCGCCTGGCCGGCATCGGCGTGATCATCGTCGGGGTGTGGCTCGTGGCGCGCAGCTGATGTCGGAGCGCAGGCCGTGAGCCAGGACTTTCTGCCCTTCACTCGCCCGTCGATCGACGAGCAGACCATCGGCGCCGTGGGTGAGGTGCTGCGCTCGGGTTGGATCACGAGTGGCCCGAAGGTGCTCGAGTTCGAGGCGCAGCTGTCCGCCCATTTCGGCGGCCGATTTGTGCGGGTCATGAGCTCGGCGACCGGCGCCATGGAGATCGGGCTCGCGTTGGCCGAAGTGGGGCCGGGAGATGAGGTCATCACCTCCCCGCTCTCCTGGGTGTCCACCGCCAATGTCATCGTGCGCGCCGGCGCGCGCCCCGTGTTCGTCGACGTCGATCCGGTCACGCGCAACATGAACCCGGAGCTGATCGAAGGGGCGCTGAGCCCGCGCACGCGCCTGATCATGCCCGTGGACCTGGCCGGTCTGCCGGTCGACCGCGAGCGGCTGTACGCCCTCGCCGGTGCGCACGACCTGCGCGTGCTCGAGGACGCGGCCCAATCCATGGGCTCGAGCTGGGGCGGGGCGCGCATCGGTGCGACCGGCGATCTGGTGTCGATCAGTTTTCACGCCAACAAGAACATCACCACGGGCGAGGGCGGCTGCCTGGTGCTGAACGACGCGCGTGAGGCCCGGCGCTGCGAGCTCTGGCGGCTGCAGGGCGTGGAGCGCCATGCCGACGGCGGCCTCGATGCCACGCTGCCCGGCGGCAAGCACAACCTGACCGACGTGGCGGCCTGCATCGGGCTCGGACAGCTCCGGCGGCTCGAGGAGTTCACGGCGCGCCGGCGCGTGCTCGCGCGCCGCTACTTCGAGCGCTTCGATCCATCACTGGGCTGCGAGCTCCCGCCCGCCGACTTCGAGCACAGCAACTGGCACATGTTCCAGATCGTGCTGCCCGCCCACCTCGAACGCGGCGATTTCATCCGCGCCATGCATGCAGCCGGCATCGGCGTGGGCGTGCACTACCCGGCCATCCACCTGCTGTCCTTCTATCGCGCCATGGGCTTCAGCCCCGGGGATTTCCCGCACGCCGAGCGCATCGGCCGGGGTATCGCCACGCTGCCGCTGTTTCCCGCCATGGACGAGGGCGATGTCGACCGGGTGTGCGCGCAGACCGCGCGTATCGTGAAACGGCCATGACGCGCACGAGGCCCGAACTGTCGCTCGTCATTCCGGTGTACAACGAGGAGCAGGTGCTGCCTGGCCTGTTCGAGCGTCTCTATCCTTCCCTCGATGCGCTGGCGCGCAGCTACGAGGTGGTGTTCGTCAACGACGGCAGCCGCGATCGATCCGCGGCGCTGCTCAGGCAGATGTTCGAGCTGCGCCCCGAGGTCACGCGCGTGGTGGTGTTCGCGGCGAACTTCGGCCAGCATCGCGCCATCCTGGCTGGATTCGCGCACAGCCGCGGTCGCTACGTCATTACGCTCGACGCCGACCTGCAGAATCCTCCCGAGGAGGTGTCGCGAGTGCTGGCCGAGCTCGACGCCGGCCATGACTACGTCGGCACCATTCGCCGGGACCGTCGCGATGCCGCCTGGCGCCGCTACGCGTCGCGCCTGATCAATGCGATTCGCGAGCGCACCACGCGCGTACGCATCACCGACCAGGGTTGCATGTTCCGCGGCTACGCGCGCGCCGTGGTCGATGCAGTCAATCAGTGCTCGGAGTACAACACCTTCGTGCCGGCGCTGGCCTATACCTTCGCCATGAGTCCGGTCGAGATCGAGGTCGCGCACGAGGACCGTGGTGCGGGCGTTTCCAAGTACTCGCTGTTCCGTCTCATGAAGCTCAACTTCGATCTCATGACGGGCTTCTCGACCGCGCCCATGCAGCTCTTCTCCGCCTTCGGCATCGGCATCTCCATCCTGTCGGTGCTGTTCGTGGTGTTCCTGGCGGTGCGCCGCCTGGTGGTCGGCCCGGAGGCCGAGGGCGTGTTCACGTTGTTTGCGATCGCGTTCTTCCTGATCGGCGTGGCGCTGTTCGGCGTTGGGCTGCTGGGTGAATACGTCAGCCGCATCTATGATGAGGTGCGGCACCGGCCGCGCTATCTGGTGGGCAGCGTGCTCGAGCGTCCCGAGGACGAGGTTTGACCGGGCTCATGGGCGCGCCGCGCGCCGTGGTGTTCGCCTATCACGATGTCGGTGTGCGCTGCCTGCGCACCCTGCTCGCGCGCGGCGTGAGCGTGCCGCTGGTGGTGACGCACACCGACGCGCCCGGGGAGAACATCTGGTTCGAGAGCGTGGCGCAGCATGCACTCTGGCACGGCCTCGAGGTCATCGCCCCGCCCGATCCGAACGCGCCGGAGATCATCCGCCAGGTGGGCGCCGCGCGGCCGGACTTCCTGTTCTCCTTCTACTATCGCTCGATGCTCGGGCCCGAGCTGCTGTCGCTGCCCGCGCGCGGCGCCTACAACATGCACGGCTCGCTACTGCCGAAGTACCGTGGCCGGGCGCCGGTCAACTGGGCGGTGCTGCACGGGGAGAGCGAAACCGGCGCGACGCTCCACGCCATGACGGTCAAGCCCGACGCCGGCGACATCGTCGATGTCCAGGCGGTGCCCATATTGCCGGATGACACCGCGATCGAGGTGTTCCGCAAGGTCACGGCCGCCGCCGAGGTGGCGCTGTATCGGTGCCTGCCGCCGTTGCTGGCGGGCACCGCGCCGCACCGGCCGCAGGACCTGAGCGCCGGCGGCTATTTCGGCGGCCGCAGCGCGCGCGACGGCGCCATCGATTGGCGGGCCGGCGTGCGCGCGGTGCATAATCTGGTGCGCGCAGTCGCGCCGCCGTACCCGGGGGCCTACACGCAGGCGGCGGGGATGCGAATACGCATCCTGCGCACGCTGCCGGTGCCACCGCCCTCACCAGGCAACGAGCGCGGCGCGCCGTCGCTGCGCTGGCACGCCGGCGCACTCTATGCTCTGTGCCACGACGGGGCCCTCAAGATACTGCAGCTCGACTTCGGCGCCGGTCCATGCAGCGCCGAGGATTTTCACCGCCGCTTCGGCGAGCGTGCGCTGCCGCTGGTACCGTTCATGGAGTGAGTAGACGATGAACAACATCCTGATCCTCGGCGTGAACGGCTTCATCGGCCATCACCTGTCCACGCGCATACTCGCCACGACCGAGTGGCGCGTGTACGGCATGGACATGTACAGCGAGCGCATCGCGCCGCTGCAGGCGAATCCGCGCTTTCACTTCTTCGAGGGCGACATCACCATCAACCGCGAATGGATCGAATACCACATCAAGAAGTGCGACGTGGTGCTGCCGCTGGTGGCGATAGCCACCCCGGCCACCTACGTGCGCGAGCCGCTGCGGGTATTCGAGCTCGATTTCGAGGCCAATCTCGCCATCATCCGGCTGTGCGTGAAGCATCGCAAGCGCGTGCTGTTTCCCTCGACTTCCGAGGTCTACGGCATGTGCCACGACAGTGAGTTCGACCCGCACGCCTCCGAGCTGGTGTACGGCCCGATCGAGAAGCCGCGCTGGATCTACGCCTGCTCCAAGCAGCTGCTCGATCGCGTGATCCACGCCTACGGCATGCGCGATGAGCTCGACTACACGCTGTTCCGGCCGTTCAACTGGATCGGTTCGGGACTGGACAACATGCATGCGGCCAAGGAAGGCAGCTCGCGCGTGATCACGCAGTTTCTCGGCCATATCGTGCGCGCCGAGAACGTGCGCCTGGTCGATGGCGGCCGCCAGCGCCGCTGCTTCACCGGCATCAGTGACGGCATCGATGCGCTCATGAAGATGATCGAGAACCGCGACGGCCGCGCGAGCCGCCGCATCTACAACGTCGGCAATCCCGCCAACAGCCTGTCGGTGCGCGAGCTGGCCATGGAAATGCTCAGGGTCGCGGCCACGTATGCGGAATACCGCGACAACGCCGCCAAGGTGCGGCTCATCGACACCACCGCCGCCGAGTACTACGGCAAGGGCTATCAGGACGTGGAGAATCGCGTGCCCAAGATCGACAACACCTGCGCCGACCTGGAATGGGCCCCGCGCGTGAGCATGCCCGAAGCGCTGCGTCAGATCTTCGATGCGTACCGCGGCGAGATCGCGCAGGCCGGCAGCCTGCTCGAGCAGGAGCGCGGTCCCTGAAACCCGGGCTGCCGCCGTGCAACTCGCGCTGAAGATCGACGTCGACACCCTGCGCGGCACGCGTGCGGGCGTGCCGGCGCTGCTGGCGGCACTCACAGGAGCGGGCGCGCAGGCCACCTTCCTCTTCAGCCTCGGGCCGGATCACACCGGCCGCGCGCTGCGCCGCATGTTCCGTCCGGGCTTCTTCGGCAAGGTGTCGCGCACCTCGGTGCTGGCGCACTACGGTGTGCGCACGCTGCTCTACGGCACGCTGCTGCCGGGTCCGGACATCGGCCGGCGCGCCGCGGACGACATGCGCCGGGTGCGCGATGCGGGCTTCGAGGTCGGCATCCATTGCTTCGATCACACCAGCTGGCAGGACTTCGTGAGCCGCCGCGGCGAGGCGTGGACACGCCGCCAGATGCTGCTCGCCGTCGAGCGCTTTCGCGAGATCTTCGGCGCCGCGCCGGCCGTCCACGGAGCCGCGGGCTGGCAGATGAACGAGGCGGCGCTGGCCTTCGAGGAGCAGCTCGGTTTCCGCTACGCCTCCGACACGCGCGGCGCCGGTCCATTCGTGCCCTGGCTGCAGGGCCGGCGCAGCCGCTGCCCGCAGCTTCCGACCACGCTGCCGACGCTCGATGAGCTCATCGGCATCGACGGCATCGGTGCGGAGCAGGTGCACGAGCTGCTGCTCGAGCGCACACGCGCGCCCTTTGCCCACCACGTCTTCACCCTGCACGCCGAGCTCGAGGGCATGAAGCTGCTGCCGGTGCTGCAGCGGCTGCTGCACGGCTGGCAGGCGCAGGGCTATGAGTTGGTGTCCATGCGCACGCTGTTCGAGGGGCTCGAGATCGATCGCCTGCCCGCCTGCGCCGTGCTGCCGGGTACCGTGCCCGGACGCACCGGCGTGCTCGCGGTGCAGGGCGCCGCGCCCTGACGCAGCGGATGCGCTAGGATCGGCCGTCATGAGCAGCGGTGTGCGAGTCGGCGGCGTCAAGGTACGCGCCAGCGCCGGCGAGGCGCTGTCTGGCCTGGTGCGCGACGGCATGACCATCATGGCCGGCGGCTTCGGTCTGTGCGGCCTGCCTGAGCGGCTCATCGAAGCGCTGCGGGACACCGGCGCCAAGGGCCTGACCGTGATCTCCAACAACGCCGGAATCGATGATTTCGGCCTCGGTTTGCTGCTGCGCACGCGGCAGATCCGCCGCATGATCTCCTCCTACGTCGGCGAGAACCGCGAATTCGAGCGCCAGTACCTGGCCGGCGAGATCGAGATCGAGTTCAACCCGCAGGGCACGCTGGCCGAGCGCATCCGCGCCGGGGGCGCCGGCATCTACGGCTTCTACACGCGCACCGGCGCCGGCACGCGCGTGGCCGAGGGCAAGGAGACGCGCGTGGTCGACGGCCACACCTACGTGCTCGAGACCGGCCTCGTGGCGGATCTGGCCATCGTCAAGGCCTGGAAGGGCGACACCGAGGGCAACCTGATCTACCGCAAGACCGCGCGTAATTTCAACCCGGTCATGGCGACCGCGGGCCGTGTCACCGTGGCCGAGGTCGATCACCTGGTCGAGGTCGGCACGCTCGATCCGGACCAGATACACACCCCCGGCATCTTCGTGCAGCGCATCCTCGAGGGTCACGGCTATTCGAAGCGCATCGAGCAGCGCACCGTGCGCAAACGGGGCGGCCATGCCCTGGTCGCGTGAGCAGCTCGCCGAGCGCGCCGCGCGCGAGCTGCGCGACGGCTACTACGTGAACCTCGGCATCGGCATCCCGACGCTGGTCGCGAACTACATCCCCCCCGGCATGAAAGTGGTGCTGCAATCCGAAAACGGCATGCTGGGCATGGGACCCTTTCCCTACGAGGGCGAAGAGGATGCGGACCTCATCAATGCCGGCAAGCAGACCATCACCGAACTGCCGATCTCCTCGTATTTTTCATCCGCCGACAGCTTCGGCATGATTCGCGGGGGCCACATCGACCTG
>DATDHV010000159.1:0-50236 GCA_036521395.1 Steroidobacteraceae bacterium
CGCGTGATCTGCACCGGGCGCTGTGCCGGGGAGAGCAGCTTGAAGGTCACCGGGACTGCGCCGCCGCCGATGCGCGGTGATTGCTCCAGGCCGAACACCTCCTGCAATCGCACCGCCACGCATGGCGCGTTGTCGTCGAGATAGTCGATCGGAACGTGCGAGCCCGAAGGCACGGGCAGCTCGCGCGGGGCCAGCGCCTCCAGCCCACGCAGCTGCGCGTGCGCCAGACGCGCCTGCAGCGCCTCGCGCAACGGCACGCGCGCGAGATGCTCGCGCCGCGTGACGCCCGTGAGCCAGGGACGAAGCCATTGCGCCAGCGTCGCGCTCAGTGCCGCATCGTCGCTGGCCGGCCAGTCGGCGGTATCGGGGCGCGCGAGCGAGCGCACGAACTCCATGCGCGCCTGCTGCATACGCGCCTCGCGATCCCACGGCAGCGCCGCGAGCCCGAGCGAGCGTACGCCCTCGAGCATGGCATCGACCGTGTGCGCCGCCGCCGGCGGCGGCCGCACCTGATCCTCGAGCACCAGCGAGGCGAGCCGCCGTACGCGCCGCCAGAGCACCGCGCCCGCGCGCTGGTCCCAACCGAAGGATTCCTCGGTCGTGATCTGCGCGGCGAAGAGGTGCTCGAGCCACTCGCGCGGCAGCTCGGCGGCCAGCTCGATGCGTGCCTCGCGATCGCGATCCTCGAGCGCGGCCGCGACGATGAATGGCGCGCGCGCCAGCGAGACCGGATGCGCAAACGCGGCGCCACGGCCATTGGCCAGCAGGTAACGGCCCGCACCGCCCTCGCGCCGCTGGCCGATACGATCCGCAAAGCCGGGTGCGAGCAGCGCGCCGAGCGGCGGTGGCCCCGCCGGCAATGCGGCGGGCTTGACGCGGGATGCGGCCGCATGGGGCCGCCTCGGAACCGACTGCTCGAGCGCGCGGGTGCTGCGCGCCAGGCGCTCGTGCGCGCCCCGCTCCTGGGCGCCGCGGCCGGCCGCGCTGCGCAGACGATCGAGCCGGGTGTGCAGATCCGGATCGCGGTCCGCTGCGTGGTAGCGCAGCAGCTCGCGCTCGGAGAGCACGGCGGCCAGTTGCGCTGCCGGTGCCAGCGCGCCGAGCGCGCGCGCTGCCAGCAGCATGGCGCCCAGCCGCGGATGCACCGCCAGGCGCGCCATCTCCTGGCCCAGCTCCGTCAGATGCGCCCGCGCATCGAGCGCGCCGAGTCGCGTGAGCAGCGCATGCGCCTGGCTCAGCGCCGCCGCGGGTGGCGCGTCGAGCCAATCGAGCGCGAGCGCCTCGTGTGCGCCCCAGCGCACGAGCTCCAGTGCCAGTCCGGCCAGATCCGCCTCGAGAATCTCGGGGGCGGTGACCGGCGCCAGCGATGCCTGCGCCCCCTCACTCCACAGGCGGTAACAGAGGCCCGGCGCGATGCGACCGGCACGGCCGCAGCGCTGATCGCTGGCGGCACGCGAGATGCGCTCCAGGTCCAGTCGGCTCATGCCCGTGACCGGATCGAAGCGCGAGCGGCGCACCAGACCGCTGTCGATGACCGCGCTGACGCCCGGAATGGTCAGGCTGGTCTCGGCGATGTTGGTCGCGAGCACCAGCTTGCGCGCGCCGGCGGCGGCGGGCCGCAGCACGGCATCCTGCGCTGCGGCCTCCATCTGCCCATAGAGCGCCAACACCTGCACGGCCGGCGGCAGCGACGCCGCGGCCAGCGCCGTCTCGATGCGCCGGATCTCGCCCACGCCGGGCAGGAACACCAGCACATCGCCGCTGGTCTCCTCGAGCGCACGCCGCGCCGCACGCACCACGCCCTGCGACAGGCGTTGCAGATCGGCGCCGGCGTTCGCGCCGGCCGGCAGCAGCGGCGCGCCGCGCCCGAGATACTGCAGCGTGACCGGGAATTGCCGGCCCGGCACCTCGACCACGGCGGCATCGCCGAGCAGCCGCGCCACGCGCTCGCCCTCGAGCGTCGCCGACATGACGAGCAGGCGAAATTCACCCCCGAGCTGGCGGCGCGCATCCAGACACAGCGCCAGCCCGAGGTCGGCCTGCAGGCTGCGCTCGTGGTACTCATCGAAGATCACGCAGCCCACGCCCTCAAGTGCCGGATCATCCTGCAGCAGGCGCGTGAGCACGCCCTCGGTCACCACCTCGATGCGGGTGTCACGGGATACGCGGGTATCGAGGCGCATGCGGTAGCCCACGGTCGCGCCGACGCTCTCGCCGCGCAGCGCGGCCATGCGCGCGGCGACCGCGCGAGCGGCAAGCCGCCGCGGCTCGAGCATCAGGATCCGCCGCGCTGCCAGGAACGGCTCGTGCAGCAGCGCCAGCGGCACCAGGGTGCTCTTGCCGGCGCCGGTGGGCGCCATCAGCACGGCATCGCGATGCCGCGCGAGCCCCTCGCGCAGCGCACACGCCAGAGGATGGTCCGGAGCCTGCGCGCTCACCTGCGCTTCACTTCGCAAACAGCTCCTTGACCCCGCCGGAGATCAGCACCGAGATGTCGAGCAGCACGCGCGGCAGCGCCAGTCCGCCCGGGGAGGCGAGGTATTTGGATTCCCATACCGGATTGAATTTTGCCTTGTAGCGGCGCAGTCCGTCGAAGTTGTAGAAGTGCTCGCCGTAACGAAACACGAAGTTGCCGACGCGGTGCCAGGCCGGGGCGAGCGGGTGCCGCTCCAGTCCGGCGAGCGGGGCCATGCCGAGGTTGAGCCAGCGATGACCTTGCGCGCGGCCCCAGAGCATGAGTTCGACGAACAGGAAGTCCATGGCCCCGCGCGGCGCATCCGCGCCAAAGCGCATGAGATCCACGGCCATCTCGGCGCCGTCGCCGGACACCCACAGGCTCGCGAAGGCCACGGGCTCGCCCGCGCAGCTCACCAGCGCCACCGGGAACTGCCTGATGTACTCCTCATCGAACGCACCCACCGAGAAGCTCTTCTCGGCCACCGCCTTCTCCTGCAGCCAGTGGTCGGAGATCGCGCGCAGCCTGGGCAGCAGCGGCGGCAGCTGCGCGGGCTGCAGCACTTCGAAGCTCGCCCCATCGCGCTCGGCGCGCCGCCGCTGCGTGCGCAGCTCCGCCCGCGCACTGCCCTCGAGCGAGAAATCCGCCAGCGGCACACGTGCCTCCTCGCCGAGCTTCATGACCGCCAGTCCCAGATCGATGTACAGCGGCAGCCCCTCGGCACTGACCTGGTAGAACGCGGTCCAGCCGCCGTGCCGGTCCGACAGCTCGCGAAAGCGCCACACCAGCTCCTCCTTGCCCGAACGCGCACCGATCGGATCCCCGAGCGCCACCCAGCTCCGGCCGTTGATCTGATACATCAGGAACGCATCGCCCGCACTGCTGAAGAGCAGGCGCTTGTCGCGGCTGAGCGCTGCGTTCGCGAGCGCCTGCGGGCAGGTGCAGATCAGCGCCCGCGCGCGCGCGATGTCCTCCAGCGAGGCCACGCCCGGCTCCGGCCGAGCCGGCCGCAGCAGGTTGGTGGCCAGGAAGGTCGCGGCCAACATGACCACCAGCAGCGACGCACGCAACATGCGCGGGGCGTCGGCCTCGAACGCGAACGTCCACCACAGCGAGTGCGTGTACTCGACGTGCCGGTAGGCGAAGAAGCCGATCCAGACTGCCGTGGCGATCACGATCGCGAGGCTGGCGATCCAGGTCGGCGTGAAACGCTGCGCCATGATCTGGGCCGGGCGGTAGAACGCTCGCCGCCCGAGCCACAGTACGATCAGCACGAGCCCCAGGACCAGCGCCTGCTCGAACTCCAGACCGCGCAGCAGCGCGGCGACCATGCCGGCGATCAGCAGCCACACCGTGAGCTGATAGGCCGCGGCCAGGCGCCGGAACAGCGCCCGCGCCAGGATCAACAGCGCCAGTCCGATCACGCTCGAGGCCAGGTGCGAGACCTCGAGCACCACGAGCGGCAGGGCGTGGCGCAGCAGCATCAGGCGCCGATCGATCGAGGGTGTCGCCCCCGTCACCAGCAGCGAGAAGCCCGCCACGAAGACCAGCGCCCCGCTGATCTGCGGCACGATGGGCGCGATATAGGCCGCGGCGAGTTGCTCGATACGCGCGAGCCGCGGATGCTGCTCGCGCAGCTCCTGGCCGCCGAACAGCAGTGTCGCGACCAGCAGCGGCAGCAGGTAGTAGACCGCGCGCCAAGCGAGCAGCGAGCCGAGAAGTTGATCTGCCGGCACGGCTGGCAGCGCCAGCACCATGAGGGACTCGAACACACCGAGGCCGCCGGGCACGTGGCTGACCACCGCGGCGGTCATCGCGGTCGCATAGGCCCCGGCGAACACCAGCAGGCTCACCGAACTGCCCGCGGGCAGCACCAGCCACAGCACCAGGGCCGAGATCGCCAGATCCACGATCGCGAGCGCGATCTGTGGCAGCGCGATCGAGGGCGCGGGAGCCCGCAGCGCCCAGCCGTGCAGCTCGAACTCCTCGGGACCCAGCAGCGACCAGGCCGCATACAGCCCCACCAGTCCCAGCAGCACCACGCCGATGCCGAACACGATGGCATGGTTCATGTGCAGCGCATGCGCACCCTGATGCGGGGCGACGATGAACGACACTCCCGCCAGCAGCCCCAGGCCGATGGCGGTGGTCACGCCGCAGAAGGCCGCCACGGTGGCAACGTCCGCGGCGTTCAGGCCCACCGAGGAATACAGCCGGTAGCGCACCGCGCCGCCGGTGAATGCGGCGATGCCGAAGTTGTGGCCGAACGCGTAGGCGATGAAGGAGGTGAACAGCGTGCGCGCGTAGGGTACGACCTTGCCGAGGTAGCGCAGCGCCAGCACGTCGTAGAATCCGAGCAGGAAGTAGCTCCCCGCCGTGCACAGGATCGCGGCGCCGAGAGCCGCGCGCGGTATGGCACGCAGCGCCGCCAGCACGTTGGAGAAGCGGAACTCCGCCAGCTCGCGGTGCAACCCGATTCCGACCAGCGTGAAGATCAGCAGCGTGAAACCGGGCAGCAGCCAACGCCGCCACAGCTCGCGAACGTCCCTGCCGGTTTGCGCCGTGTCCATCGCGCCCGCGCCCGCGCGTCTAGCTCGCGCCGGCCACGGTGGCCCGCGCGGGCAGTAGCGCCGCGAGCAGGCAGAAGCGTCGCGCCGTGCCCTGCATCGCCGTCAGCGGCGAGCGCGCGGGGACTTGGCGAGCGCGGCCGGCGCGGCGCGAGCCGGCACGCGCGGCAGGCCGGTGTGCTGGGTGCGAAATGGCACACGCCGCCCCTCGCCCCGGCCCCCGGTGCCGGGCGGCTGGTGCGCGGGCACGAGTTGCTGGCGGCCAGTGCCGATGAGCTCGGTGCGTCCCATGCGGCGCAGTGCCTCGCGCAGTACCGGCCAGTTGTCAGGGTCGTGATAACGCAAGAACGCCTTGTGCAGGCGGCGCACGCGCAGCCCCTTGGGAACGACGAGCTGCTCGCTCGCGCGCGTGATGCGTTTGAGTGGATTGCGGCCGCTGTGATACATGGCGGTAGCACTGGCCATCGGCGAGGGCAGAAACGCCTGCACCTGGTCGGCGCGAAAGCCGTTGCGCTTGAGCCAGAGCGCGAGCTCGAGCATGTCCTCGTCGGTGGTACCCGGATGCGCGGCGATGAAATAGGGAATCAGGTACTGCTGCTTGCCCGCCTGCTTCGAGTAGCGGTCGAACAGCTCCTTGAAGCGATAGTAACTGTCCACGCCGGGCTTCATCATCTTCGACAACGGGCCGTCGCGCACGTGCTCGGGCGCGATCTTCAGATAGCCGCCGACGTGATGCTGCGCGAGCTCGCGCACGTACTCGGGCGATTCGACCGCGAGATCGTAGCGCACGCCCGAGGCGATCAGGACCTTCTTGACGCCGGGCAGCGCGCGCGCCTTGCGATACAGCTCGATCAGCGGCGCATGGTCGGTGTTGAGTTTGGGGCAGATGGCCGGATAGACGCAGGAGGGCCGGCGGCAGGCGCTTTCGATCGCGCGGCTCTTGCAGGCCAGGCGATACATGTTCGCGGTGGGGCCGCCCAGGTCGGAGATCACGCCGGTGAAGCCCGGCACGCCGTCGCGTATCTTTTCGATCTCATCGAGCACCGACTGTTCGGAGCGGCTCTGGATGATGCGACCTTCGTGCTCCGTGATCGAGCAGAACGTGCAGCCGCCGAAGCACCCTCGCTGTATGGACACCGAGAAGCGGATCATCTTGTAAGCCGGGATCGCGGCCTCGCCGTACTGTGGATGCGGGCGGCGGCGGTACGGCAGCCCATAGATCCAGTCCATCTCCTCCTGGCTCAGCGGAATCGGCGGCGGATTGAGCCACACCTGCTGCTCGCCGTGGCGCTGCACCAACGCACGGGCGTTGCCGGGATTGGACTCCAGATGCAGGATGCGCGAGGCATGAGCATAGAGCACCGGATCGTCGGCGACCTGTTCGTGCGAGGGCAGACGGATCACGCTGCGCTCGCGATCGGCGTTGCGCACGCGCCGCACGAAGCGCACGACCCGCGCCTCGCGCATGGCCGGCTCGGCAGGGGGCGCGGCGGGCGCATCGGGCGCGGCGGCCGCGTCGGGCGCATCCAGGTGCGCCGAGTCGATCTCGATCCACTCCCCGCTCGGGGTGCCGTGCGCGAACGCGGTGCCGCGGATGTCGCGCAGCGCCTCGATCGGCTCGCCCGCCCGCAGCCGCCGCGCGATCTCGCAGATCTGCCGCTCGCCGTTGCCGTACACGAGCAGGTCGGCCTTCGCATCCAGCAGAATCGAGCGTCGCACCTTCTCCGACCAGTAATCGAAGTGCGCGATACGGCGCAGCGAGGCCTCGATGCCGCCGATCACGATGGGCACGGAGCGGTAGGCTTCCCGCGCGCGCTGCGCATAGACGATCACGGCCCGATCAGGCCGCGCGCCACCCTGCCCGCCCGGTGTGTACGCATCGTCGCTGCGCACGCGCTTGTCGGCGGTGTAGCGGTTGACCATCGAGTCCATGTTGCCCGCGGTGATGCCGAAAAACAGTCGCGGCGCGCCCAGGGCCCGGAACGGCTCGGCGCTGTGCCAGTCGGGCTGCGCGATGATGCCTACGCGCAGGCCCTGCGCCTCGAGCACGCGACCCACGATGGCCATGCCGAAGCTCGGATGATCCACGTACGCATCACCGGTGACGATGATGATGTCGCAATGATCCCAGCCCAGTGCCGCCATCTCGGCACGCGACATCGGCAGGAACGGCGCGGCCGTGGCACCCGACGCGACGGCGCGCGCGGCCGCCGTGGCTGCTGCAGGAAGACGTAGATCGGGGGCCGTGAGCATAGTCCACCATTATAGCCTGCACCCCTGCCCCTGATCCCGAGTGACGGCGAGAGAGCAATCTCTTGCCCTTACAGCGCGATCACCTCGCGCGAGAAGTTGCCGATCACGGTTCGATTGCGGAGGAAACGCGCCGGGGAAGGCAGCAGCGTGATAAGGCGCCACGAACGTATTTTCACGGGGCACCTGATATAATTTGCGGGTCGGCATTCCCCTGCTCCGTAAACGCCAGCAAAGCCGCCCCCAAGCGCCAATCCCCGAGACGGGAAGGCACGGGCGGTTTTGTTCACCGCACAATTCTCCCCCGCAGCGACCTTGAATGGCCGGGCGGGTGCCGCAACTGTTTATCTTGAGCCTTGATGTAGACGCGCGCCGCCGGACTTCTCCGGCGCACGCCGAGGATCGCAACTGAGACTGCAGCCCACATCCCCCGGCATGCCCGCGAGCAGCGCCCAGGGTGCGCCTCCGGTAGCGGACACGCACGCGGCCGGCGCCCCTGCGGCCGATGCGCGCGCGGCCATCCTCGTGCGCGGCGCACGGCAGAACAACCTGCGCAACCTCGATCTCGAGCTGCCGCTCAACGAGCTCGTGGTGGTCACGGGGGTATCCGGCTCGGGCAAATCATCGCTGGTGTTCGACACGCTCTACGCCGAGGGGCAGCGCCGTTACGTCGAGACCTTCTCGCCCTACGCGCGCCAGTTCCTCGACCGCATGGACAAGCCCCAGGTCGATCGCATCGAGCATATTCCACCGGCCATTGCGATCGATCAGGTGAACCCGGTGCGGACCTCGCGCTCGACGGTGGGCACGATGACCGAGATAAACGACCACCTCAAGCTGCTCTATGCGCGCGCTGCGCGCCTCTACTGCCGCCGGTGCGGGCGGCCGGTACGCCGCGATAACGCCCAGAGCATCGCCGATTCCCTCGGCCCGGCCCTGACCGATCACGCTCATGCGCTGCTGCTGGTGTGCTTCCCGGTGCCGCTGCCGCCAAGGATGAAGCTCGCCGAGTTGCGTGCCGAACTCGCCAAGCTCGGCTACGCGCGCATGCATCGCGAGGAGCGGCAGCTTCTGACCGTGATCCAGGACCGACTGCGGCTCGAGTCCGCCGACCGCAGCCGCCTGATCGAGGCGCTCGAGGCGGCGCTGCGCGCCGGCCATGGCCGCCTCAGCGTCCACGCGCTCGATCCGGAAGGTCACGAGCAGCGCGTGCTGCGCTACTCGAGCGATCTGCACTGTGCCGACTGCGACCTGCACTACCAGGACTCGACCCAGGGGCTGTTCTCGTTCAATTCGCCGGTTGGCGCGTGCGACAGCTGTCGCGGCTTCGGCCGCGTGATCGGCATCGACTACGAGCTCGTGATCCCTGACGCCGGCAAGACTTTGGCGGGTGGCGCCGTACGGCCGTGGCAAACGCCCTCATACCGCGAGTGCCAGGACGATCTGCTGCGCTTTGCGCGCAAGCGCGGCATCCCGCTCGACGTGCCGTGGCGCGAGCTCGACGATTCGGCGCGCCGCTGGGTCATCGAGGGCGAGGGCCCGTGGAGCCGCAAGGTCTGGTACGGCGCGAAGCGGTTCTTCGAGTGGCTCGAAGGGCGCGCCTACAAGATGCATATTCGCGTGCTGCTGTCGAAGTATCGCAGTTACGCGCTCTGCCCGAGCTGCCACGGCGCGCGGCTCAAGCCCGACGCGCTGCTGTGGCGACTCGGCTCGAGCGCAGCCCCCGGACAGCTCGAGCTGCCCTCCCTGGCTCCGCCCGGCCTCCCCATCGATGCGCTGGTGCAGCTGCCCATCGAGCGCTGCCGCGCCTTCTTCGACCAGCTCGTGCTGCCCGCGCCGCTCGATCAGGCGGCGGACCTGCTGCTCGGGGAACTGCGCACACGCCTCAAATTCCTGTGCGAGGTCGGCCTGGGCTACCTCACCCTCGATCGCCAGTCGCGTACTCTCTCCGGTGGTGAGGTCCAGCGTATCAACCTGACCACCGCGCTCGGCACCTCGCTGGTCAACACCCTGTTCGTACTCGATGAGCCTTCCATCGGCCTGCATGCCCGCGACATGCAGCGCGTGATCACGGTCATGAAGCGGCTGCGCGATGCCGGCAACACGCTGCTGGTGGTCGAGCACGACCCACAGATCATGCTCGAAGCCGATCGAATCCTGGATCTGGGTCCCGGCGCCGGTGAGCATGGCGGTCGCATCGTGTGCTACGGCACGCCGGCGCAGCTCATGGCGCACGCCGAATCGGCCACCGGCGCGTGGCTTGCGGGGCGGCGCCGTCTGCCTCCCCTGCGCGCCAGCGCCGGACTCTGGCACGCCGACGGCACGGCTCTGGACTCTACGCCCGGCGCCGCATCACGTTGCCTCCGACTGCTCGGCGCGGCCGAGCACAATCTCAAGCAGCTCGATGTGAAGATTCCGCTGCAGCGCCTGGTGTGCCTCACCGGTGTATCGGGTTCGGGCAAATCGACGCTGGTGCAGAACGTGCTGTATCCGGCGCTGCAGAAAGCCCACGGCAAGCCGAGCGACGCGCCCGGCGCGCACCGCGCCCTCGAGGGCGCCGACCTGATAGAGGCTGCGGTGCTGATCGATCAGGCGCCCATCGGGCGCACTACGCGTTCCAATCCGGCCAGCTACGTGGGCGCGTTCGATGAGATCCGCGCGCGCTTTGCGGCCGAGCCCGAATCCAAGCTGCGCCGTTACACCGCCGGCACCTTCAGCTTCAATTCCGGAACGGGACGCTGCCCCGCCTGCGGCGGCAATGGCTTCGAGCACATCGAGATGCAGTTCCTGTCCGACGTATACCTACGCTGCGGCGAGTGCAATGGCAGCCGCTACCGCCCCGAGACGCTGCGCATCCGCGTCGCCGGCGCCGACGGACGGCGTGCCGGCATCGCCGAGGTGCTCGCAATGACCGCAACCGAAGCACTCGCCTTCTTTGCCGATGTGCCGGCGATCTGCGCGCGATTGCAGCCGCTCGTGAATGTGGGGCTCGATTACGTGCGGCTCGGCCAGCCGGTGCCCACCTTGAGCGGCGGCGAGGCTCAGCGCCTGAAGCTCGCGGGCCACCTGGCCGAAGCCGCGCTCGGCGCCTCCGCGCGCGCGCGCGCCCGCGCCGGATCGGGTGCCGCTGCGCGCGGCAAGCTGCTGATCTTCGATGAGCCCACCACCGGGCTGCATTTCGAGGACATCGCGCGCCTGGTGCACGCCTTTGGCCTGCTGCTGCAGGCCGGACACTCGCTGCTCGTGATCGAGCACAATCTCGACGTGATCCGGGCCGCGGACTGGATCATCGATCTCGGCCCCGAGGGCGGCGAGCACGGTGGCGAGCTCATCGCCGCCGGCACCCCGGAACAGCTCATGCAGCAGGCACTCTCCTCCAGCAGCCGCTCGCACACCGGCCGCGCGCTGCTGCAGTACGCCGACGCCCTGAACGGTGCGGCCGCCGCCGCAGCCCCGCTGGTGTCGGAGCCCGCTCCAGCCACGGCCTATACGGCCGCAGCCGGCACCCGCAGCGGCGACCACGGCCACGGCCAGATCGTGGTGCGGGGAGCGCGCGAGCACAATCTCAAGGATGTGGACGTCGAGATCCCGCGCGGCCGCTTCAGTGTAATCACCGGCGTGTCGGGCTCGGGCAAATCGACCCTGGCGTTCGACATTCTTTTCAATGAGGGTCAGCGCCGGTACCTCGAATCGCTCAATGCGTATGCGCGCCAGTTCGTGCAACCGGCCACGCGGCCGGATCTGGACGCGATCCACGGCATACCCCCGACGGTCGCCATCGAGCAGCGCGCCAGCCGCGGCGGGCTCAAGAGCACGGTGGCCACGCTGACCGAGATCTATCATTTCCTGCGCCTGATCTACGTGCGCTTGGCGGTGCAGTATTGCCCCGACTGCGAGGTCGAAATCCTGCCCCAGAGCCTGGACGCCATCGTCGCGACCTTGCAGCGCAGCTTCCGCGGCCGGAGCGTGCAGCTGCTTGCGCCGCTGATTGCGCACCGCAAGGGACACTACCGCGAACTGGCGCGCTGGGCCGCCGCGCGCGGCGCCACGCAGCTGCGGGTGGACGGCAAGTGGGTACCCACCGAGCCATTTCCGAGCCTCAAGCGCTTCGTCGAGCATGACATCGAGCTGCCCGTGGCCAGCGTGCGGTGCGCGGCGCGTGCGGAAGCCGCGCTGCGCGTGGCAGTGGAGCAGGCGCTCGAGCTGGGCAAGGGCGTCGTGCACGTGCTGGCGTCCGACGGCAAGATCGAGGTCTTCAGCACCCGCCGCGCCTGCCCGTCCTGCGGCCGGGGATTCCCCGAGCCCGATCCGCGGCTGCTATCGTTCAACTCCAGCCAGGGCTGGTGTCCGGACTGCTTCGGTACCGGACTGCGCGTGGCGCAGTTCGAAGCCGAGCAGACCGGCGAGGAGGCGCAGTGGCTCGAGCCCAGTATCGGCGCGGCGACCGCGGGCGCTACCGGGGGCGGCGTTGCCGGTCCATGCCCGAGCTGCGGCGGCGCACGACTGAACGCCATCGCGCTGAATCTGCGCCTGCGCCAGCGCTCGATCGCCGAACTCACGGCGCTGCCCGTGACGGCGCTGCGTGCCTTCTTCGACGGCCTGCGATTCGCCGTGCGCGAGGCGGCCATTGCCCGCGACGCGCTGGCCGAAATCCGCGCCCGCCTGGGATTTCTCGAGCGCGTGGGCCTGGGCTATCTGGCGCTCGACCGTGCCGCGCCGAGTCTCTCGGGTGGGGAGGCGCAGCGCATACGGCTGGCGGCACAGCTCGGCTCGAACCTGCAGGGCGTGTGCTACGTGCTCGATGAGCCCACGATCGGGCTGCATCCGCGCGACAATCAGGTGCTGCTCGGCGCGCTATCGACACTGTCCGAAGCCGGCAATACGCTGATCGTGGTCGAGCATGATGAGGAGACCATCCGCCGCGCCGACCACATCATCGATCTGGGTCCGGGCGCTGGCGTACACGGTGGGCGCGTGGTCGCAGCCGGTACGGCGCGCGAGCTCGAGCAGCTGCCGCAGTCCGTCACCGGTCGTTTCCTGTCGCGGCCCCTGATGCATCCGGCCACGCCACGGCGCGCCACGAACGCCCTCAGTCCTGCGATCGAGATCGACTGCGCGTCCCTGCACAATCTGCGCGACCTCGACGTGAGTATCCCGCTCGGCCGACTGGTGGTCGTCACCGGTGTCTCCGGCTCGGGCAAGTCCTCGCTCGCGCGCGATGTGCTGTACGCCAACCTGCGCGCGCTCATCAACGCCAAGTCCCGGTCGGCACTGGTCGGCGCACGGGCGCTGCGCGGTGTCGAGCACATCGGACGCGTGCTGGAAGTCGATCAGACGCCGATCGGGCGCACGCCGCGCTCCTGCCCGGCGACGTACGTGGGTTTCTGGGACGACATTCGGCGTGTATTTGCCGGGACCAGCGAGGCGCGCGTGCGGGGCTATGAGGCCGGCCGCTTCTCCTTCAACACCAGCGGTGGTCGTTGTCCCGAATGCGACGGCGCCGGGCAGCGCACCATCGAGATGAGTTTCCTGCCCGACGTCAAGGTGCTGTGCGAGCGCTGTGGCGGCAGCCGCTTCGATCGCGAGACGCTCGAGATCCGCTGGCGCGGCCGCTCGGTGGGCGACGTCCTGGCGATGAACGTCGAGGATGCGGTCGAATTCTTCGCCGCCCACCCGCGCATCCGCCGCGCCCTGGCGCTGCTGGCGGACGTCGGACTCGGCTATCTGACCCTGGGTCAGCCCAGTCCCACCCTCTCGGGCGGGGAGGCGCAGCGCATCAAGCTGGTCACCGAGCTCGCTCGCCTGAGCGATTCCCCGCGCGCTCGGCCAGGCCGCACGCTCTATGTGCTCGATGAGCCGACGGTGGGACTGCACATGGCCGATGTGGAGAAACTCATCGCCGTGCTGCATCGGCTGGTCGATGCCGGGCACTCGGTGGTGGTCATCGAGCACAATCTGGACATCATGGCCGAAGCGGACTGGATCATCGATATGGGGCCCGAAGCCGGGGATGCGGGCGGCCGCATCGTCGCGGCCGGCCCCCCCGCCGCGATTGTCGCCCGCGGCGAGCGCTCGCATACTGGTGCCGCGCTGGCGCGATTCCTCGCCGAGCGTACCCTGACCTAGGACCTGCCGCCATGGGCCACAACCTGGTCTGCTGGAAATGCGGCGCCGATCTGGCCGCCCTGACCCTGCCGCTGTCGCGCCGCGACGAGTGCGCGCGCTGCCGCGCCGAATTGCACGTCTGCCGCATGTGCGCCGACTACGACACCAGCGTTGCCAAGCACTGCCGCGAGCCGACGGCCGAAGAGGTCAGCGACAAGACACACGCGAACTTCTGTGATTTCTTTGCGCCGCGGCCCGGCGCCTACGCCGCACCCGATCTCGGCGCGGCCGAACGCGCGCGGCTCGAGCTCGAAAAGCTGTTTGGCAGGAAGCCGTGACGTTGAGGCGGCCGGCCGCGGTCGGCTCGGTTCAGCCGACAGCAGACGAACAACAGGGATATCTTTAGCATCAAATAGCGGCTGCTCTGTCCATTTGGAGATCCACATGAAAAAAATGCACGGCACTCCCGAACTGGGTCGTAGGGATATGCTCAAGGTGACCGGCATGGCAGTCGCCCTGAGCGTACTGCCGGTCGCAGCACGCATTGTCCATGCAGCCGATAGCCAAAGGATGAAGATCGGCATCATCGGCTCCGGGAATGTCGGCAGCGCGCTTGGCGGCGTTTGGGCCAAGGCTGGAAATGAGGTGATGTTCTCCTCGCGTAATCTCGACCACGACAAGAAGCTCGCTGCCGAGGTCGGAGCAAATGCGCGCGCGGGCACGCCGCAGCAGGCCGCTGCGTTCGGGCAGGTAATCCTGTTTGCGGTTCCGTACAGCGCCTTCCCCGAGCTCACAAAGAGTCTCGGCGAATCACTCAAAGGAAAGGTCGTCATCAATGCGAGCAATCCTTTTCCGCAACGCGACGGTGAGATCGCCAATCGAGCGCGCGAAGAAGGGGCCGGAGTCTTCGACGCGCACCTGCTGCCAGGCGCATTCGTCGTTCGTGCTTTCAACGCCGTACCCGCAGCACGCATGGCTGACGCACACGAAGATCCGGGGAAGCTCGGCATGCCGATTGCCGGTGACAAGAAGGCCATCAAATTTGCCTCGCGGCTCGTCCGACAGGCAGGGTTCGAACCTGTCGTCGTCGGCGGGCTGGACATGGCCAAATATTTGATGCCGGGCACGCCGCTGGCAGGCGAGCACACTCCGGACGAAGTACGCAGCATCGCGGCAGCACTGAAGCCCTGAGACTGCGTGACGGGCTAGCGCCGCTTGCGCCACCCCGCCGGTCAGGCCGACCGGCAGGGTTCAGTCGTCATGCGTTCAGTCACTGCTCTGGCCAGCTCGGCCGAAGTCGAACAGATCGAACAGATCGGTGATGGCCGGAGAATTCTGCGGCACGTACGGATTGCGCGCTTCCGACAACGGGTTCGGAAAATTATCGCGGCTCCGGGCGGACACCGTCGGCAGCCGCCAGTTGCGCTCGATGAACTTCAGAATGGAGACATGATCCGCATAGGCATGGGAGATGTGTCCGGCCTTGGTGTAGGCAGACACGACGATAAAGGGAATGCGGGTACCGTCGCCGAAGAAATCCAGCGGCTGCACATAGCCCGAATCGTAGTAACCACCACCCTCATCCATCGTAATGAAGATGGCCGTGTCCTTCCAAAGGTCCGGATTGGCTTGCACTGCATCCACGATCTTCTTGGTGAAGCCCTCGAACAGATCGAGCTTCGAGGACGCCGGATGACCATCGACCAGCCCGCTCGGCTTCACGAACGACACTGCCGGTAGGGTTCCAGCGGCGATGTCCGCGTAAAGGTTGGCGGTGTCCTGGATGTGCGCATTGCGGATGGTCGCATTGGCCATGATGGACGTGTCGTACTGGAAGGGATTACAGATGCTGCAGTACTCGTCGGTATCTGCGCCGATGGCGCCGAAATTGAGCTGATACGGATCGTTGACGTAATTGTTCCATTGATCGCCGTAATACTTCCAGGAGATCTTTGCCGCCAGCAGGGTGTCGCCGATGCTCGGCGTGGACGAGGGCGGAATGGTGAACACCGTATTGTTGGGATTGGTATCGGCAAAGGCGTTGTTGCCGTTGCCGAAGTAGCCCGGATTGTAGTTGTTCAGAAGATAGTAGTGATTCGGCTCGCAACGAGCATCAATCGGGCGCGGCAACGATTGCAGGTATTTGACGATGTCCGCTACGCCCGGCTGGGTCGAATCCGCGCAATTGCTGTAAGACCCACCGCCGAACGACGCAGCCCCAAAGGAGCCGCCGCCATAGCCGTCCTCCGTGTACCAGTTGTTGGTACCGGGAGCAGGATTGGGATTCTCGATCTCATTCACGATGCCGGCATTGGCCGTACCCGGCACCACTTCGACATTCTCCGGCGGCCTCAGGGGGGTTCCCGCGCCGTCGCTGTACCAGATGGCATCGCCGTGTCCCAGCATGATGTGGTTCGCCCCGGTGCCGCCGTTGACCGACTGATGGAAGTTGTCACTCATTGCAAAAGAGTCCGCGAGACCCTTGAAATAGGGCACGTCGCCGTTCTGCATGTTGTAGAAGCCAAGTGCGGTCGAGCCCTCACCGGTGGTGGTCACATCGGCCGAATACTCGGTGCTGAAATTTGCCGGCGGCATGAGACCGTTGGTGCCCGCGCCCACGGTCACCTCGACCCACGAGAACAACGCGCCATCGCAACCGGACGGAATCTTCTTGGTGGCATGCGAGACGTCGCAATCCAATTGCTGCCACATCTGATAGAAGCGGTGCACCGGGCTGGCAGAATAAGCGTCGTACACAAAGGTACTGCCATTGGTCAGCTGGAAGGGCCCGGGCGGCAAGGTGTTGACGTTCGTGATGCGCGTGTCAGGGGTCTTGGCAGCCTGCCCGCTGCCGCCGCCAATCAGGAATTGGTAGTAATCGGCGGGCAAGCCGTTCTCCGAGGCCTGGGCGACGCTCAGATTGTCACCGGGGATGTACGAGTCCATGGGACCGCCAACCAGGGGTGCCGGGAGCACGGCGTTGGCGAACGAGGATTTCGCCGGATTCAGCAAAAATGCATCCGCGGCAGGATCGGTCGCCGCCGTCTGCTCGGCATGATAGAAGTTACGACCGGGCGTGCCGTCGCTGTTGACGATTTCCTGGGAGAGCAAGTTCCAGATCTTGTCATCGCTCTTTGGTACGTAGGTAGCGAACACATTATCGAAACTGTGGTTTTCGCCGATGATGACGATCACATGCTTGATCGGCGATCGAGTCTTGTCGTCGGCGGTTGCCGCGGCGCTGGCGACGGCGGGGCCAATCGATAGTTGCAGCAGCGCCAGTAGGCCGAGGCCAATGCGGACAGCATTCAGCGTCTTCGACGCGAGTGAATCGAGCTTCATAAAAACTCCCTGATTGCTTGCCCGGCAGCGGGCCAGCAATTTGTACGCGGCGATTATTTCATCGGCGTGATCGTTTGATTAACGGCAGGTACGCAGGGACACCGCGCGGCGGCGTTGCCGACCGCACGAGGCGGCTAGGGTCGGGCGGTCAGCGGCGGGTCGACTCGAATCAAGCCCATCATGCCGCCGTCCTCGTGCTCGAGCAGATGGCAGTGGTAGACGAACGTGCCGACGGTGTTCGGATCGCGAAAGTCCATCCTTACCCTGACGCTCGGATAGCTCAACATGCGTGCCTTGTGGTAGGGAACGTTGACCGTATCGCGCAGGAAGGACTCGTTGACGGGCACGCCGGACCACTCCAGCAGCAGGAAATGCAATTGATGAATATGGAATGCGTGCAACTCCGTGGAACGATTCTCGATGATCCAATCCTCGACGTCCCCCTGATGGGCGACGATGTTCGGCACGTCCGAGTTCGGATCGAAAGGGGCCGGTGTCTGACCGTCCACGGTGAGATAGAAGGTCGTGGCAGAGTTGGGATCGTCGGGGTTTTCGAGTTTTTCGGAAAAATACAGTCTTCGCACGCGCACCGGCGCGACATCGCCAAGCCACGGGCGGCTTGGCGGGGGCAGCGGGGCCGACGAGGCGGGCAGGTGCGAACGCGGCTCTGCGGCCCCGGGTGCGCTGCGAATGGCGAGCAGGGCCCGATTCGGGTCATTTTCCCCTCCCAGTCCCGTGTCGACGGTGCGCGTGACGAGCAGCCCGGGCACGCCGGGCGGAGGGCCGTCCAGCATGAATTCCACGCGTGCACCGGGTGGCAAGCCGAAGTGATCCACCCACTGCACGGGCGCAGCGGCGCCGCGCGGCTGGAGCGGCACGCCGTCGATGGCGACCACGCCGAGTCTCTGTGGTACGCGCTGATAGAGCACCGCGAGATTGAGATAGGTAATGGCCGAGGCGTTGAGCACGCGCCAGAGCTGTCGCTCGAGCGGTCGCATGGAAATGGCCGCTGGCGGATAATCCGGATAGGGCACCGGCACGAAATTCACTGACAGATCTTTCGCGGGCTTGCCGAATCCGGTGCCGTTGTTGGCCGCGTCGCCGTCCCGGTCGATGAACATCCTGGGTACCACCGGCTCGGACTTGGAGGGTGGTGCGTCGGGATTCAGCAGGTCCTGGTCGCGAATCACGAGCACTCGCTCGGGCAGGCCGCGCGTCTCCGGTCGAGCACGCTCCAGACCCTCTACGATCAGCGCGCCGGAGGCGCCGCCCAGCACCTGCTGCTTGCTGAATCCGTGGATGTGCGGGTGATACCAGTACAAGCCGGGAGGCTCATCGAGCGGTATCCGAAAGCGGTATTCGAATGGAGGATCGTCGGGTTGTATCGAGGTCTTCAGGACGTCGTCCTGGTGGCACAGCGGCGGTACCGTCAAGCCGTGAAAATGCAGATTGGTCGAGATCGCGGTCATCGCACCGCGCAGACAGGGGTCGGCGTGCTTTTCGCCTGTCATTGGCATCGGCATCGCGGCGGCCGGATTGTTCTGCGCCTTCGCCTGGCGCGCCAGCGCGCTTGGCTCACGCAACGCATTCTTGAGGCGCAGGATCAGGAGCTCACCTGGACGCAGCCGCAACGTCGGCGACTGCGTACCATCGCCCAGCAGGTAGCAATAGCGCACCGAGCCGTCCGACTCCGAGCGGTTGCGCAGCGTCAAATCGACTTTCAATACGCCATGGCTGCTGCGCAGGTCTACCGGCTCAGGCACGACGGCGCCGACCGACGGTCGTGGACAGGGCTCGCTTTCCGCATGCACCGCCGAGACGCTGAGCAGGCAGAGCGCTGCGAGCACGCACGGCCTCCAGCGAGCCGGATTTCTACGCCGTTGGCTTTTGTTCAGTGGGCTTCGTCTCGGCATTCCGATATGCGGCCTGCGGCGAAAACTTCAGAGTATTTTCCGATCGTTACGCCGGCGTGACAGGCAGGCGCCGTGCTGACACAAAACCGACATGTGCCTGTAATAGGGTTGGCGGCCCGTGAGCGGAGAAAAACCATGAGCACCACTGCAGCGTCGATACCGTCCGCGCCCCCTCACGTCGGTCCGCATCTGGATTACAAACCGGGGCCGGCCACGACCATCATATTCGTCGGGCTGCTCACCGTAGGCCTGCTGTACACCGCTTACAGCCTCATGAGCGATGTCAGCGCGGCAAGCATACCGGCAACGAGTTATGCACCCTTCCTGCTGTTGGGCGTGGCGCTGCTGATCGCCCTGGGGTTCGAGTTCGTCAACGGCTTCCACGACACTGCCAATGCCGTGGCCACCGTCATCTACACCCACTCGCTGCCGCCGCACGTGGCCGTGCTGTGGTCGGGCTTCTTCAATTTCGCGGGCGTGCTGGTATCGAGCGGCGCGGTGGCCTTCGGCATCATCTCCCTGTTGCCGGTGGAGCTGATCCTGCAGGTCGGATCGGGCGCGGGCTTCGCGATGGTGTTTGCTTTGCTGATCGCGGCCATTCTGTGGAATCTGGGCACTTGGTGGCTGGGCCTGCCGGCCTCGTCCTCGCACACCCTGATCGGCTCCATCGTCGGTGTGGGCGTTGCCAATGCGCTCATGCACGGGCGCAACGGTACCAGCGGGGTCGACTGGGGGCAGGTCACCAAGATCGCCGAGTCCCTGCTGCTCTCCCCCATCGTGGGCTTTGCGGTCGCGGCGATGCTGCTGTGGGTGTTGCGCCTCGTGATCAAGAACCGGCAGCTCTTCGATGCCCCGAAGAGCAGTGCCCCGCCGCCCTGGTGGATACGGGGCATCCTGGTACTGACCTGCACCGGTGTATCCTTCGCTCACGGGTCCAACGACGGGCAGAAGGGCATGGGCCTGATCATGTTGATCCTGGTCGGTACCGTCCCGCTCGCCTATGCCTTGAATCGCGCCATGCCCGCCGGAGAGGTCGCCCAGTTCGTCGCTGCCTCGCAGGCCACCGAGCAGTCGCTCGACCGCAGCCTCGCCGGCACGGGTCTCGAGGCCTCGCCCACGCAGACGCAGGCGCAGGTGCGCGCGACGCTCGAGGACTACGTGCGCACCCGGCACTACGAGCCCGCGGTGATGGCCTCACTGGCCCGGATGAGCGCCAGCCTCGCCGCCCAGGTCAAGGCGCACGAGACACTCGCCAAGGTGCCGGCCGCGGCGGTGCCCAACGTTCGCAACGACATGTATCTGGCCTCGGAAGCCATACGTCTGATCCGGAAGGATCCCGCCGTGTTGCTCGACGCGGCGGCCGCGCGCGATCTCAAGTCGTTCAAGACGCAGATCGATGCCGCCACCAAGTTCATTCCGCTGTGGGTCAAGGTGGCCGTGGCGATAGCGCTCGGGCTCGGCACGATGGTGGGCTGGAAGCGCATCGTCGTGACCGTGGGCGAGAAGATAGGTAAATCGCACCTGACCTACGCCCAGGGTGCCTCCGCCGAGGTGGTGGCCATGCTCACGATTGCCGCGGCCGATAGTTTCGGTCTGCCGGTGTCCACGACGCATGTGCTGTCCTCGGGTGTGGCCGGCACCATGGCGGCCAGCGGTTCGGGACTGCAGATGGCGACCGTGCGCAATCTGCTGCTCGCGTGGGTATTGACCCTGCCCGCGGCGATCCTGCTCGCCGGCTCGCTGTACTGGCTGTTTGCGCACATGGTTTAATCGCTGCACACGCCGGGGCCGGCCCGGCCGCGACAGCGGAGCGGCCGATGCGACCATGGAGCAGAGCGTGCAGGACATCGAGGGCCGCCCGAGCCGCGCTGTGGTGGGCGTGCCTCGGACTCGTAACGCTGCCGTCGTGGGCGCACGCTGATGCATGCGCCGGCTTCACCTGGGACGTGAGTGTCGAGCGTGCCCTGTTTGCGGGCGCGCCTGCCGCCATGCCCGCGGGAACAGATACGGCATCGGCGCCGGTACTGGCGCCCGGTCGGCTCTATGCGCTGCAACTGCATCCCGTTGCGCAGGTGAGCTTCGAGACCACGCCCGGCAGGCACCGAGCGCCGAGCGATGAGTACGCCGGACTGGCGGCGCTGCGGATCGCGCACCCCGGCTCCTATCGCATTGCCGTGGACGCCCCGTTCTGGGTCGACGTGGTGGCCGACGGGGGACTCATGGATCCCCGCGCCTTTCAGGGTGCGCCGGGCTGCAGTGCCCCGCACAAGATTCTCGAGTTCGAATTCCCGGTCGCCCGTCAGCTGGTGCTGCAGTTCAGCGGCGCGGCGGACCACGTCGTCCGTCTGAGCATTACTCCCGCGCACGACCGCTGAGGCGCAGTCGCGGGGGCGCGCCACCGCCGCCGGCGGCCGCGTTGCTCAGCTACCCAGACGCTCGGACAGTCGCTCCAGCAGGCGGCCGAAGCGCGAGGACTTGCCCTTGGCGGGTTCGCGCGCCGCAGGGCGCGCGGTTTCATTGATCAGCGGCCGCCGACCGTCGTCCACCTGAAGCTCGCCGGCGCCGAGTATCTCGAGCGTCTCCTCGAGCGTCATCGGTTTGCTCTTGGCCCGGCCGTTGACCGGCCGGCGCAGCTTGGCACGCTTGCCCGGGGCGCCGCGCGTGCCGCGCACGGCAGACCCGTCGCCTGGGGCCGCCGACCGCGCCGGCGGTGTCGGCTGCCTGTCGTCAATGAACTCGAATCCCGGCTTGACGATCCTGGTGTCCCCGGTCGCGGCCGGCGACGCCGGTACCGCTGCCGCCGGTGATGCCGACGCCGGCGACGATGCCGATGCCGGCGACGATGCCGATGCCGGCGGCGATGCCGATGCCGCAGCGACCGGTGTCGCATCCGGCCGCGCGGCGGCCAGTTTGGCGCGCTCGCGTTCGCGCGCCGTCACCGGCACCACTGAGACGGTGGAGAAATCCGAGCGCACGTAATGCGCCACCTGCTTGGCCGACACCGCGTCGGTGAAGAATCCGAGGCGCACACCATACCAGCGGCGTCCATCGCGGTTGCCCTCCGCACCGTAGAGGGTGTAGGCGCTGAAGATCGCCAGCTGCGGTATTTGGGCGATATCGATGGGCTGCACCGACCACAGCAGCTGCACGGCATAGGCGGTCCTTTCCTCCGCGGGCCGCGCGTCGGAGGGTCGGGCGGCCGCATTCGGCATCGGCGGCCGTGGCGGCTGGATGACTGTGGCGGCCGCGGCGTCCGCGGCGGCCTTGCTCTCGAGCACCCGCAGCGCCGCCGTGTCGCTGAGCTCGCGAGCCTCGGGCGTGGCGCTCGCGCGCGCAGCAGGCGCGCTCGCATGCTCGGTGAGCAGTGATTTGTAGGTGCCGGTCGTTGCCAGCACGCGATGCGCACCCGTGGCGCTGTTCGCCGGCTTGAGCTCCGGCAACGGCCGCAGCGTCGGCGTGCTGACACTGGAATCCTCGAGCGATGCGATCGCGGCGCGGACATTGCTCAGCGCGCGCACGGCAGCTTCCTTCTCGCGCAGGCCGTCCCGTTCGACAGGCACGCGCCGCCCTTCGTCCGGCACCAGCGCCAGCGCCGACTCCACCGCCTCGGCCGGCCGTGCGGCCTCGCCGGAGGGTGCCGGCGCCGGCAGCTCAGCGCGTGCGCTCGCGACAGGTTGCGCGCGCGGGTCCGTGGCGACATCGGCGGCGGTGCTTTGCACGGCCGCGACAGCGTCCGCGGCGGCAGGCGCTGCGGCCGCCGCCGGCTCCCCGGCCGCGCTCAATCGGGCCTCGGCCTGCGCCTTGGCGCGCAGGCGCTGGCCGGGCGCCAGTCCCGCCCAGGCACCCGGATAGATCTCGCGCACGATGTCCAGCAGCCGCTCGGCCTCTTCCTGGCTCTCGAAATATCCCATGTGCAGGCGAAAGCGCTCGCGGCCCTCTTCGCGGCGCCGCGAGACAAAAAATGTGAAACGCTTGAGACCGGCATGATCGGGCGGCGTCAGGGCAACCGGCGTGGTCGAGGCGCAGAGATTGATGACAAACAGATTGCGCAGCGATGCCGGCGGCACCGGGGCACTGCCCGCTGCCGGAGTGTTTGAATTCTCCACCACTGTACTGGCCTGCTGCATGCGCTGTTCCCCTGTCTATCGAATGGAACTGCGGCGTCCGGAAGCCATGCAGCGAGGAAGACACGGTGCCCAGCACAATCCACGTGCAAAGTGCGACATGCTGAGCCCGGTGGCAACCCCGCTATCCCTTCACGAGTCCGGGACCGGTGGCTTTGCGTCCCTGTCTTGCGACAGGTTTGCTCTTAAGTCACAGATGCAGTGTGCCAGTTTGAGTCAGTACGTCAAGGCAAAACTCCAAGAGCAAAGTCACAGTGACGCACTAAAGTGCAGTGCAGCGAAAATCATTCTGTCAAATGCGCCTCAGACTGCGGCGCGCTGCGCGCAGGAATCAGCCGGCCGGCGCGCGGCGAGCAGGTCACCCACCTCGGCAACCGTCGAGGGATGCGCGAGCACGAAGCCCTGCGCGATGTCACAACCGCGCTCGCGCAGAAAATCGAGTTGCTCGAGCGTCTCCACGCCCTCGGCGATCACCTGCTTGTCGAGCGCGTGCGCCATGTGAATGATGGTCGAGGCCAGCGTGGCGGCCTGCAGGCTCTCGGGCACATCGTGTATGAATTGCCGATCGATCTTGATCGCATGTACCGGGTACTGCCGCAGATAATTCAGCGATGAATAGGCGGTGCCAAAATCATCGAGCGCCAGTCGCACGCCGAGCGCCGCGAGCTGACGCAGCGAGGCGCGCGCTTCCTCTTCGGCAAAGATCGCCTCACCGATCTCGAATTCGAGCATCTGCGGCAGCAGTCCGTAGCGCTTCACCAGACTGCCCACGAGCGCGGCAAAATCCGGCACGCGAAGCTGCTGCACCGAGAGATTGAGAGCCAGCCGCGGCGGCGCGATGCCGATGTCGCGCCAGATGGCGAGCTGATGGCAGGCGCTTTCGAGCGCCCAGGCGCCGATGTCGACGATCAGACCGCTCTCTTCCGCCGCCGGCACGAAATCCTTCGGCAAGCGCAGGCCGTCGCGCGGGGTCTGCCAGCGCAGGAACCCCTCGAGCCCCACGAGCTCGCCGCCGCGCAGCGCGTACTGCGGCTGGTAATAGAGCGAGAATTCGCGCCGGCGCAGGGCCCGATACAGGCCGCTTTCGGCCAGCGGCACGGGCGTGCGCGCCATGGTGGCATCGAAGAACACCGCGCGCGAGCGACCGCCGTCCTTGGCCTGATACATGGCCAGATCGGCATTGCGCATCAGCTCCTCGATGGTGTTGCCGTCATCCGGAAACAGCGTGATGCCGATGCTCGCGCGCACGAAGTGATCGCGGCCGGCAATGCTCACGGGGCGCTGCAGGGCGTCGATGATGCGCTGCGCGATATCGCTGGCGCTGTCGACCGAGGCGAGATTGCGCAGGATGACCGTGAATTCGTCGCCGCCCAGCCGCGCCACCGTATCGCCATCCTTGATGCACGAGCGCAGGCGCTGCGCGACGATGGTCAGGAGCTGATCGCCGCCACTGTGGCCGATCGAATCGTTGATCCTCTTGAAGTGATCGAGGTCCACGTACAACACGGCGCCGCGCTGCGAACCGTCGGCGGCGCCGGCGAGCTCCTGCGACAGGCGGTCGCGGAACAGCAGGCGGTTGGGCAGCGCGGTGAGTGAATCGAAATGCGCCTGCCGGTAGAGCTGCTCGTCGCGCGCGCGATTGGACAGCGCGATTCGCAGCCGCTCGGCGCACTGCGCGCCGTAGGCGGCCTGCTGCGCCGACAGCGGCGCGGGATTGCGCGCACCGACCCACAGGATCGCGGCGATCTCCTCGCCCGCGACGATCGGCCAGATGTGGAAATGCGAGGCGCCCGGAACGTGCAGCGGCGCGAGGAAGCCGAACCGGTCGGCTTCGAGGTGGCTCACGCTCAGCCCGATGGGATCGCGCGGCAAGCCGGCAATGATCTGCGGATCGACGTTGATGCGGCTGACCGGATAGTCGCCGCCGTCCGCACCGCCCAGGAATGCGCGCGCATAGCCGGGTGCGTCCCGATCGATCAACAGCACCGCCGCCACCTGAGTGCCGGTCACGGCACACACACGCGGCAACATGACATCGAGCGACTGCTCGAACTCCATGGACTCGAGCAGCAGCCGGTCGATCTGCGCCAGCCGCGTCTGCGCGCCGACACGCTGTTCGATGGCGCCGAGCGCGAGATTGAACGCCTGCGCCACGGCCCGCGGCGCATCGCTCGATCCCTCGGTATCGACGCGCTGGTAGCGCCCCTCGTGCAGCGTGCCCAGCGCGCCGTACAGACGCGCCAGCACGGGCTCCCAGCGACGCCCGAGCCAGTAACTGGCCAGCGCCGCGCACGAGGCCGCCAGCAGCAGCATGGGCAGTATCAGCAGCAGGAACGAGCGCAGCAGCGGTCGCGGGTCGGTGAGCCGCAGGTAGCAGATGACGTTCCAGGGCATGGCCTGCAGGCGCGCGGCCTCCGTGAAATCCAGTCGCACCACCGCGCCGCGCCAGGTGGCGCTACCCTCCAGCCAGTCGCGCTGCAGCGGCCGCAACGGCGCATGCTCATCGACGGGCGCGAGCGCGAGCTTGCGGAATGCATCGACCGGCAGCTCACCGGAGCGGTACACGAGGCGTCCGGCGTTATCGATGACGGCGGTCGCCGTCAGGCCGTCGGTGGTCTGATCGCCCTGCCAGAACCACCCGGGGGAAAGCTCGAAAAGTGCGATCTGCCTGGCGCCCGCGCTGCTCACCATGTGTGCCAGGTAGAGGCTCATGCCGCCATTGGCCACGGGCACCAGCTCGAGCAGGCTCTGTCCGCCGCTCAGTGTGAGCCGGTCGGACGGTCCGAAATCGGGCAGGCTGGCGTCCGCCGCGGCCTGGGCATCGCGCTCATCCGCGGTGACATTCGACTGCCAGGGAAGGAACAGCACGCCGCCGAACGCGTTCGAGGCGAGCACCCGCTGGCGCAGCGCCGCATCATCGGCGCCGGCATCGGCGACCGCCAGGTACTGTACCAGCGCATCGGCCATCTCGAGCCTGGATAGCAATTGCCCCGCAAAGCCCGGAGCCAGACCGTTGACGCGATCACCGATCTCGGCGTCGCGGTCGGCGGCGATGACCAGCACCGCGATCCAGGTCGCCGCCGACAAGGCCACCAGCACGACCAGCGTGACGACCAGGACCATGCGCCGGCGCATGGATTGGAATGAAACCGGGGCTGACTGCATATGGTTCGCGCCGTTCTCGGACACGGCCGTGGCCTGAGCCTCATTTATATCCGCGCGATTTAACGCGACCGCGCGCGCGCGGTGGAGTGCGTGAGGCCCGGATTCAGTGAAAAGGCGCGAGCCGGAACGTCGAGTGCGTCACAGTCCCGGCGCGCGCGCGAGCGCGCGCATCTGCGCATAGCCGTAGCGGTTGACGCCGCTGCGGCCGCTGCGCGCGGCGCCGAGCATGGCCGCGGCCACCGTGCCCGCGGGAATGCCGCGAAAGCGCGTCGCGCCGCCGAGCAGCAGCGGGTTGACGACCCACAGCGCGCCCTGCGCCAGCAGCTCGAGCGGCCGCACGATGCGCCGCGCACCCAGCAGCACAGAGGGGGCCATGATGTCCAGCGAACGGAAGCGCAGAGCCTCGAGTGCCCGCTCGGTCTCGCCCTTCACGCGCAGGTAGAAATTGCCCGAAGCGGCATCGGCGCCCACCGCCGAGACCACCACCAGGCGCCCGGCGCCCGCCGCCAGCGCCAGGCGCGCGAATTCGAGCACCAGATCATGATCGACCGCGCGGAATGCCTCGCGGCTGCCGGCATCCCGCAGCGTGCTGCCGAGGCAGCAGAACGCATCCTGACACTGCAGTCCCCTGATCTGCCCCTCGAGCGCCACGCCCGAGCGCACCACGCGGTTGGCCAGGCGCGGGTGATCGACGACGAGCGGCCGGCGCGAGAGCGCCAGCACCCGCGCGTACTCGCCGGCGCCGAGCAGCAGCGCCAGCAGCCGCGCCCCCACCAGGCCGCTGCCGCCGGCCAACACTGCATTCCGCCCCACCGCCTGCGTCATGGTGCCAATCGTAGCAGCGTGCGGCACCGCTGCGGCGGCTAGAGATCCAAATTCAACTGTCCGCCGCGAACGGGCGCGGTGAAGTGCGCGCACGAGAGCTCCCGCATGCGGCTCATCGACAGGCCGTGGCGCTTGCACGCCAATGCGAAGCGGTCATGCAGCAGCTGCGCCCAGGGCCCGCTGCCACGCATCCGGCTGCCGAAGCGCGGATCGTTCTCGCGGCCCTCGCGGGCGCCGCGAATCAGCGACATGACGTGCTCGGCCCGCTCCGGCAGGTGCTCATCGAGCCACTGGCGGAACAGAGCCTTGAGCTCATGCGGCAATCGCAGCAGCACATAGCCGGCCCGGAAGGCGCCGGCAGCCGCGGCGGCGGCCACGATGCGCTCGAGCTCCGAGTCATTGATGGCCGGGATGATCGGCGCCACGAACACGCCGGTCGGAATGCCCGCGGCCGTGAGCTCGCGCACCACGCGCAGTCGCGCGGATGGGGCGGCCGCCCGCGGCTCGAGCGTGCGCTTGAGCTCAGGATCGAGCGTGGTGATGCTGATGAAAACGTTGACCAGGCCATCGCGGCTCAAGCTCGAGAGCAGGTCCAGATCGCGCAGGATCATGGTGCCCTTGCTGATCAGGCTCACGGGGTGGCGGGTGCGCTCGAGCACTTCGAGCAGCGAGCGTGTGACGCGCAGATCCCGTTCCACCGGCTGGTAGGGGTCGGTATTGGCACCGATGGTGATGGGCTTGACCACGTAGGAGGGGCTGGCGAGGTGCTCCTCGAGCAGGCGCGCCGCATCGGCCTTGTAGAAAATCTTGGTCTCGAAATCGATGCCGGGCGAGAGGTCCATGTAGGCATGCGAGGGACGCGCATAGCAGTAGATGCAGCCATGCTCGCAGCCCCGGTAGGGATTGATCGACTGCTCGAACGGGATGTCGGGCGAGTCGTTATGAGTCAGGATGGATCGCGCCGGCTCCGGCCGCACCTGCGTGGCGATCGAAGGTGCTATCTCGTCGCGGTACCAGCCATCGTCGGCCGGGGCCGTGGCGCGCTGCAGGAAGCGTGGCGCGGGATTGCTCAGCGCGCCGCGTCCCGTGGGCCTGTGGCCCGGAAGGGTCGGATCGTCCATGAAGGTACTGTACATCCATACAGTATCAACGTAAACGGTCCAGGCGCCGCAGCGACGGAAACAGTCCCATCCAGGCGACCACCATGCTCAAGGTCAGGGCGCCGCCCAGCAGCACGGCGCGCACGGCGCCGAGCCAGCGCGCGGTCAGGCCGGACTCGAACTCTCCGAGCTCATTCGAGGCGCCGATGGCGATCGAATTGATGGCGCTGACGCGGCCACGGATCGCGTCGGGCGTGTTGATCTGCACCAGGATGCCCCGCACGTACACGCTCAGCATGTCGCCGCAGCCGAGCACGAACAGCGCCGCGAGGGACAGGGCGGCGTTGCGCGACAGACCGAACACCAGGGTGGCCAGCCCGAACAAACAGACACCGCCGAACATGCAGGCGCCGGCGCGGCGCTCGATCGGCCGCAGCGTCAGCACGAGCGCGGTCGCGGCCGCGCCGACACCCGGTGCCGTGCGCAGCAATCCCAATCCCACGGGGCCGATGTGCAGCACTTGCCCGGCGAAGATCGGCAGCAGGGCCGTCGCACCGCCGAACAGCACCGCGAACAGATCCAGCGAGATCACACCGAGCACCAATCGTTGATGCAGCACATAGCGCAGTCCCTCGAGCCACTGGTGCGAGGTGCTGGTGGGCACCGCGACGGCATCGCGCGCCGCGCGCTGCGCGCCCATCGACAGCAGCAGCACCACCGTGAGCGCGAACAGTGTCAGGCAGGCGCCGAACACCACGGCCGGCCCCAGCAGATACAGCACACCGCCGAGCGCCGGCCCGACGATCACGGCGACCTGGAACAGCGTGGAGTTGATCGCCACGGCACGCGGAAACTCCTCCCGTGGCACCAGTGAGGGCAGCATGGCCTGCATCGATGGCGCGTAGAAGGCGCGCGTACTGCCGAAGGTGGCGATGACCAGGTAGATCGGCCATACCGCGCGCAGCCCCGCGACCACGAGCCACAGCAGCGCCCCGATCGCCAGTGCCTCGATGCTCCAGGCGATGATCAGCACCTTGCGCCGGTCGGTTCGATCGGCCACGTGGCCACCGAGCAGCACCAGGCACAGGAACGGCAGGAATTCGCTCAAGCCCACGAGTCCGAGCGCCAGCGCGTCGTGGGTCAGCGCGTACACCTGCCATCCCACGGCGACCGCCAGCATCTGCCAGCTCAGGGTGGTGAACAGGCGGCACAGCGCAAAGCGCGCATAGGGTCTGTGCCGCAGCACCGCGAGCCCCGGGAATCGGGGCCGGGTGGCCACGCAGGCAGGTGCCGGCGGGGCGCCCATCAGGCGCCGAGGAACATGCGATAGGCGGCGTTGCCGGTTTCGTCGGTGTAGGGGTAGTGCAGCTCGTTCAGGTGCAGCAGGAATTCCTCGCGCTCGACCTTCGGCACCTCGATGCCGGCCAGCACGCGGCCGTAGTCGGAGCCGTGATTGCGATAATGGAACAGGCTGATGTTCCAGTCGGTGCCGATGGCGCGCAGAAACCGCAGCAGCGCCCCGGGCCGCTCCGGGAACTCGAAGCGGTACAGCAACTCGTCGTGGCTGCGCTCGGCGGACGCCCGGGCGTGCCCGCCGATCATGTAGCGCACATGCAGCTTCGCGATCTCGTTGCCGCTCATGTCGGTCACCGCGTAGCCCGCGGCGCGAAGCTGGGCGATCACCGCCAGACGCTCGTCGTGGTGGCCGCTGAGCCCGAAGCCGACGAAAATGCGGGCGCGCTCGCTGCCCTGCCCGCGATAGTTGAATTCAGTGATGTTGCGCTGACCGAGCGCCTCGCAGAACTGCAGGAAGCTGCCCGGCCGTTCGGGAATCTCGACCGCCAGCAGCGCCTCGCGCTCGGCGCCGAGATCCGCGCGTTCGGCCACGTGGCGCAGCCGGTCGAAATTGAGGTTCGCGCCGCTGTTGATGGCCACCAGGCGCTGGTCGCGCCAGCCGTTGCGCAGCAGATGGTGCTTGATGCCGGCCACCGCGAGCGCCCCGGCCGGCTCGGAGATCGAGCGCGTGTCCTCGAAGATGTCCTGGATCGCGGCGCAGATCTCGTCGGTATTGACCAGCACGATCTCATCGACGAAGCGCTTGGCGAGCGCAAAGCTCTCCTCGCCGACGCGGCGGACCGCCGCGCCGTCGGCGAACAGCCCCACGCGCTCGAGTGTCACGCGCTTGCCCGCCCGCAGCGATTCGTACATGGCCGCGGCATCCTCGGGCTCGACGCCGATGATCTTGACCCGGGGATAGAGCTGCTTGATGAATGTCGCGATGCCGGCGATCAGCCCGCCGCCGCCGACCGGCACGTACACGGCATCGAACTCGCCGGCGGTCTGGCGCACGATCTCCATGCCGATCGTCCCCTGTCCGGCGATCACGTCGGCATCGTCGAACGGATGCACGAACACCAGGTGCCGCTCGCGCGCGACCACGAGCGCGTGTTCGTAGGCGGCATCGTAGACGTCACCGTGCAGGATGATCTCGGCCTTGAGTTCGGCCACGGCCTGCACCTTGATGGCGGGCGTGGTCTGCGGCATCACCACCACGGCGGGAATGCCGCGATGGCGCGCGGCCAGGGCGACGCCCTGGGCGTGATTGCCCGCCGATGCGCAGATCACCCCGCGGGCGGCGATCGCCGGCGACAGGTGGGCGATCTTGTTGTATGCCCCGCGCAGCTTGAACGAAAACACCGGCTGCAGATCTTCGCGCTTGAACAGGATGCGATTGCCCAGCCGGCTCGAGAGGCGCGGCGCGGGGTCGAGCGGCGACTCGATCGCGACGTCGTAGACGCGCGCCTTGAGGATGCGCTGCAGGTAGTCGTCGGACATGGCTTGCGTGGCTTGCGGCGTGGGCCCGTAAGCTTAAGCGATTCCGCGCGGGCGGGCGACAGCTAGGCGGGCGGCTTGACCGGCGACTTGCTGATGCTGTAGCGGAACTCGGTTCGCCCGAGTGTCACCAGGTCTCCATCCTTGAGGGTGCGGCGATTCACGCGCTGGCCGTTGACGTAGGTGCCGTTGGTGCTGTTGAGATCCTCGATGACGGTCTTGGCCCCGGCGCGCAGCGCCACGGCATGGTGGCGGCTGATGAACTCCGCATCGATGTGCATGTCATTATCGGGCGTGCGGCCGATCGTGGTGCGCTTGCCGAGCAGGTGGACGATGCCGGTATCGCCGTCACTGCGTACCAGCAGGTGCGCCGGTTCCTCGGCCCCCATGTGGGCAAGATTGTGCTGGATATTGCCGAGCATGGCGACGCTGCTCGCAGCCTCGGCTTCCACGCGTTCGATCATCGCATTGCGCTGCGCGAGGGAATCGCGCACCGCACCGAGCTGCACCCGCAGCTCCTGTGCCGCGGCGGCCTGCTGGCGCGTCTCGGCTTCGAGGATCGCGATGCGCTCGCGCGCCGCGGCGGCATTGGCCTCGGCCTGGGAGTGCGCGGCCGCGGCCTCGGCCTCGATCTGGGCGCGCGCCGCCTCGAGCTCGGCGGTACGCTGCTGTTGCACGCGCAGCGCGGCACTGAGTTCCTGTTCACGTGTATCGGAGCGGGCCCGCAGCTCGCGCAGGCTCTCGGCCTGCTGGCTCGTCTCGGCCTCGAGGGCCGCGATACGCTCACGCGCCGCGGCGGCATCGGCCTCGTATTCGGCGCGTGCGGTGGCCGCGGCGGCGTTGGCCGCGCCGCGTGCCGCGGTCAGATCGGTATTGCGCTGCTGCTCGGTGCGCAGCGCCGTGCTGAGCTCCGCCTCACGCGCACCGGCACTGCTGCGCAGGTCACCGAGGCCCTGGTCGCGCTGCCGGATCTCGGCTTCGAGCGCCGTGATGCGTTCGCGCGCACTGCCGGCCGCGGCATCGGCACGCGTGCGCGCCGCCTCGAGCTCGCCCACGCGCTGCTCCTGGTTGCGCACTGCGATGCGCAGCGCCTCCTCGCGCGCACCGATGTGGCGCTCGCGTTCGGCGGATTCGTGCTCCAGCTCCGCGATGCGTGCCTCGCGCTCGGCGATCACGCCGTCATAGAGTTCGCGCCGGCCTTCAAGGCTCTGCAGGGTCTCGCGGTAGCGCTCGCCGCGCGTGCGCCACTGCACCAGATCGCTTTCGGCCGCCTCGGCCCGCTGCAACAGACGGCTGCGCTCGGAGCGCAGCCCGAGCAGCTCCTCGGCCTGCAGGTCTATGCGCGCCTGGGCAGCCTCGCCCGCCGCGCGTGCCTGCACCAGCTCGACTCGCACCTGTGCGAGGTGCGAGCTGACGCTCGTGAGCTCGACGTCGAACTGCTGGCGCTGCGTGGCCTGCTCGCCGTGGAGCCGAGCCTGCTGCGCAGCCAGATCGGACTCCAGCTCGCCGGAACGAGTCTCGAGCTCGGCGATGCGCCGGTCGCGCAGTCCGACTTCGCGCTCGTACACCGATAGCTGCTCGCTCTTGCGATTGAGCATCTGCTCGAGTTCGCGCAGATTGCCGCTCAGACTCTGCAGGTCGCGCTCGAGATGGCTGCGGCTCTCGCTGACCGAAGCGAGGTCGGATCGCAGCGCGCCGATCTCGGCCTCGCGCAGGCTGCGCTCCAGCGGCTCGAGATCGGCACGCGAGCCGCGTGCGCGCGGCGGGTGGCTCAGCGCGGGCAGGCTCTCCACCGTGACGGTGTCGTCGGAGGGGCTCGAGACCTTCCAGGCATCGGTGCTCGACAATGGATCGATTGGCGCGCCGGCCGCGGTGAGTTGCGGCAGCTCGGCAGTTTCTTCGAGATCCACCGGCCGCGGCGGCGTCGATTTGATGTGGGTGGACACGATGTTCGTTCCTCGCCGCGCTGGACCGCTCAGGCCAGTCCCAGGAATTCCCGAAGCAGTACCGCCTGTCCTTCCAGCTCGGCGGCGCTGCCGCCGCGCTCATCGGGCGGGCGCAGATCGATCACCAGCGACGGATGCCGCAAGGCGCGCGACTCGGCGCGCACCGTGTCGGTATCGGGTGAGAGCACGATACGCCCGATCTGCGCCGGACGCTGCTGCAGCATGGCCGTGGCGATCGCGACCCCACCCTCATGCGCGAGCAGGTCGACGTGGCGTACGTGCATCGAATCGAGGAAATCGCCGAGCGCCTGCGCCAGCGCGCCGCTGGAGAGGGGCTCGGTGGCGCCGTCCGATTCTCCGCAACCCGGCAGATCCGGGGCATACACGGAGCGATCGCGCCCCAAGGGGAGCAGCAGGGGCGCGAAGAATCGACCCGAGCCCGGCGTCCCCGGAATGCAAAGCAGCGTGGTGGCCTCATCGAAACCGCCACCGGCTGGAATGGCATAGCGCATGTGCAGTTGGCCATAGCGGCAGTCGAAGTAGGCACGGCGCAGGCGCGGCTCCATCGGCATGGGACTGGTCGCGCGGCGGGCTTTGCTCATGGACGTAAGTCACCCCACTTAAGAGTGTGCGCACCGTCCGCCCGGACGCTGCGTGCGGCGCCCGCTTGGGCCGCCGCATTGGAACGGCACAATTATTCCCCAACCGCCCTCAGCGCCCTGCGACCCATTGCCCAACTTGCGCGACGCGCGGGGCCGGAACGTGCCGCCTCGGCGGCGAGCCGATTCTTGACATAACGCGGACGCGCGGGTAGCGCAATGCAACAAAAGCGCGCAGCGCCCTCGGCCGTCGTGCTGCTCCAACGGCGCCGCTTGATGGTGCGACGCCCGGCGTGCGCCGGCAAGGCGCCCGAAACGGGCTATATTGCTCGGATGTCCCCCACCCGCCGATCCGAGATGCCCTCGTCTTCGGCCCCGATTCGCTCCCGCGGGGACAGCACGGTCACCCTGGAGGCGCACGTCGAGCAACAGCGGGCCGCCCACCCGCGCGCCACGGACACTTTCTCGTGGATCATCGGCGCGCTCTCGATCTGCGCCAAGGTCATCGCCGCTCGCGTGCGCCGCGCCCGCCTCGAGGACGCGCACGGCGGTACGCGCGCCTCCGAGGCCGGCTCCGGGAGCGGCGCAGACGGCTCGACCGGCGCGGACGAACCGCGTCAGCTGCTCGATGTCATGGCCAACGAGGTGCTGCTGCGCACCATTGGTGACCGCGACGGCGTCGCCCTCATCGCCTCACAGTGCAACGAGGAGCCGGTGCTGCTGCGCACGCGCGCGGGCGAGCACAGCTACTGCGTGCTGTTCGATCCCCTCGATGGCATCTCGAATCTCGAAGTGTGCGGCGGCATCGGCACCATCTTCAGCATTCTGCGGCACGATGGACTGCTGCGGCCCGAGGATTCGCTGCTGCAGTCCGGAGCGCAGCAGGTCGCGGCCGGCTACGTGCTTTACGGCTCCTCGACCGTGTTCGTGCTGACCATCGGCGCCGGGGTGGTCATGTTCGTGCTCGACCCCGCGAGCGGCGCCTTCGTGCGCGTGCTCCAGACGCTGCGAATACCGGCGACCGGCAAGAGCTATTCGGTCAACGAAGCCAATCGCCGCGGCTTTCCGGCCGGCTTTCAGCGCTATCTGGATTGGGCCCAGGCGCATGGTTATTCCAGCCGCTATGTGGGCTCCCTGGTGGGCGACGTGCACCGCATCCTGTTGAAGGGCGGCGTGTTCCTCTATCCCCCCACCACCAGGGCGCCGCACGGCAAGCTGCGCCTGCTGTATGAGGCCAATCCCATGGCCATGGTCGTTGAGCAGGCCGGCGGCAGGGCCTTTGCCGCCGTCGGCGAGCCCATCCTGCAGCTCGTGCCCGACAGCCTGCAGCAGCGCACGCCCGCCATACTCGGCAGCCCGGCCGAGGTGGAGCAGGTCCTTCGACACCTGCAATAGGCTGGCGGCGGCCAAGTGCTGCCTGCGAGCGCTGATTCTCGCCGGTCTGCTCGGCGGCGGCGCGCTGGCGGCGCTGGCAGAGGACCCGCTGCCGGCCGGCGGCGAGCCGCTGCCCTCCGACGCGGAGCTCGAGGCCGCCGGCGCCCGCATCGGCACGATCGTGATTCAAACCCGCGAGATCTTCGATCTGAGCGACCCCAAGCAGAACAACTGGCTGTTTCGCGCCGCCGATCGCCTGCACGTGCGCACGCGCGAGTCGGCCGTCCGCGCCCAGCTCCTGTTTCGCAGCGGCGATCCCTACTCGCGCCACCTGCTCGATGAGACCGCGCGCAACCTGCGCCAGAACGCCACCTTCATGCGCGAGCCGGAGATCATGCCGGTGCGCTACCACGACGGGCTGGTGGACATCCTGGTGGTCACGCATGACGTGTGGACGCTGCAGCCGGGCATCGACTATGGCCGCAGCGGCGGCACCAATACCGTCAGCGCCGACGTGACCGACGACAACTTCCTCGGCTACGGCAAGTACATCGAACTCGGCCACGGCCGGAACGTCGATCGCAGCTCCACCTACGCACAATGGGCCGATCCGAACGTATGGGGCAGCCGTTGGCAGGACTCGCTGCTCTATGAGGACAATTCCGACGGCCGGGTCTGGAACGTCGCGGCCAATTACCCCTTCTACTCGCTCGAGACGCGCTACGACGGCGGCGGCACGACCGGGGATTCCCGTTCCGTGGTCACGCGCTATGACCTCGGCAACCCTTTCGATGCCTACCGGTTCGACTGGCGCGTGACCGATGTCTATCTCGGCCGCGCACTGCGCATCGATGAGTCCTGGACCGAGCGGCTGCTGCTCGGATTTCGCCACGACCAGAGTCAGTTCTCGAGCGCGCCCAGCCAGACGCTGCGCGCGCCGCTGCCGGCGGACCGCGATCTCGCGTACCCGTACGTGCGCATGCAATGGCTGCAGAACCACTACAGCACCACGCGCAACCTCGAGCTGCTCGCTTTCACCGAGGATGTACATCTGGGTCTCGATGCCGGCGCCGGGCTGGGTTGGGCTGCCCCCGCCTTCGGCGCCGACCGCAGGGCAGTGCTGGCCGACGCCGAAATTGGCTACAACTGGCGCTTCGGTCCCGGCCATTACCTCTTCCTGTACGGCCGCCTGTATTCGAGGTTCGAATACGGGCGCGCGGACGACGGCATGGTGAGCGGCAACGCGAGCTACTTCCTCACGACCTCGGCGCGCAGCAAGCTGCTGGTGCACGTCTTCGCCGATGCCGGCCACAACCTCGATGCCGATCACTATCTCGAAATCGGCGGCGATACGGGGCTGCGGGGCTATCCGCTGCGCTACCAGAACGGCGCGGGGCGTGCGCAATTCACCATCGAGGAGCGGCTCTATACCGACTGGTTCCTCTTCCAGCTGGTGCACGTCGGCGGCGCGGCGTTCCTCGACGTGGGCCGCACCTGGGGCGCGAGCCCGCTGCCCGCGCCGCAGCTGGGCACGCTCGAGGACGCGGGTGTGGGACTGCGGCTCGGCAACGCCCGCTCATCCTTCGGCAGCGTGATCCACATCGACCTGGCCACGCCGCTGGCCGCGAACCACTCGATCAACCGGCTGCAGATCCTGGTCAGCACCCAGCAGACCTTCTAGAACATGCTGGACGGATCGATCTCCCGCGCCGCCGCTTGCTGCGAGCGCGCGGTGATGAACTCGCCCGTGATCATGGCATCGTAGCCGAGGCCGGGCCCGACCATCGGGTAGACGCCGGCATCCGGATCGATGATGACTTCGAGAAACGCGGGACCCTTGAACGCCAGGAATTCATCGATCACGGCCGGAACGTCCTGCTTGCGATCGAGCCGCCGCGCCCAATGGAATCCATCGGCGGTCGCGGCGCGCACGAAATCCTTCTTGTGCAGCGATTTGTCGCTGCCCGAGAGCCGCCCCTTGAAGAACAGCTTCTGCCACTGCTTGACCATGCCATCGCCGAAGTTGTTCAGCACCACGATCTTGATGGGCAGATCGTAGGTAGTCACGGTCTCGAGCTCGCCGATGTTCATGCGAATGCTGGCATCGCCATCGAAGTCGATGACCAGCCGCCCGGGGTGCGCGACCTGCGCGCCGATCGCGGCCGGCAGACCGAAGCCCATAGTGCCCATGCTGCCCGAGGTCAGCCACTGTCGTGGCGCGCGAAAATCGAACATCTGCGCCGCCCACATCTGGTGCTGGCCCACGCCGGTGCTGATGATGGCCTCGCCGCGCGTGCGCCGGTTGATCTCCTCGATCACGTAGTGCGGCTGCACCAGCTCGCTGGCGCGGTCGTAGTTCATGGCATGCGCACGCCTGAGCGCATGCAGCTCACGCAGCCAGCAGGCGAAGTCCGGCTTGGCCTCGAGGGCGCTGCCATGGGCCGTGAGCACGCGCAGCGCATCGGGCAGCAGCCCGACATGGCTCCACTGCGAGCTCTTGACCTTGTTGATCTCGGCCTGGTCGACATCCAGGTGCGCGATGCTGCGCGCATTGCGCGCGAATTTGCGCGGATCGCCGGCCACCCGGTCGTCGAACCGCGCCCCGACCGCAATCAGGAAATCGCAATCCTCCACCGCATAATTGGCGAATGCGGCGCCGTGCATACCCAGCATGCGCATCGACAGCGCATGCGTGGTGTCGACGGCGCCGATGCCCATGAGCGTCGTGACCACGGGTATGCCGAGCTGCTGCGAAAACTCGGTCAGGGCGCCGGCCGCGCCACCATTGATGACGCCGCCGCCGGCATAGATCAGCGGCCGGTGCGATTGCGCCAGCAGCTCGAAGAAAGCCGCCGCCGCGCTCGGAGCGAGCGTGCTCGCAGTGAGCTCACGCAGGCGCTGGCGATAGCCGGGGATCGCGAGCTGGCCCCGACCCTGGAACACCACCGCGGCAGTCTGCACATCCTTGGGAATATCGACGACCACGGGGCCCGGGCGCCCGCTGCGCGCGATCTCGAAGGCCGTGCGCACCGTCGCCTCGAGCCGCGCCGGATCGGTCACCAGGAATACGTGCTTGGCCACCGACCCCATCAACGAGGCCACGGGCGCCTCCTGGAAGGCATCGGTGCCGATCGAGGCGGTCGCGACCTGGCCGCAGATCACGACAATGGGCACCGAGTCGGCCATGCAATCGCGCACCGGCGTGACGGTATTGGTCGCCCCGGGGCCGGAGGTCACGAGGCACAACCCGACGCGGCCGCTGGCGCGCGCATAGCCGGCGGCCATGAAACCCGCTCCCTGCTCGTTGGCGGGCACGATCAGCGGTAGCTGTCGTGCGCCGGCGTGCCGCTGCTGCTCGTTGAAGGTGAACACGGCGTCATAGGTGGGCAGGATCGCACCGCCGCTGTAGCCGAAAATCGCCTCGGTACCTTCATCGGCGATGACCTGCACGATCACCTGGGCGCCGGACATGGCATTGCCGGCCAGGGGATGGACGTCGGGACGCACCACTTTTGCGCTATCGCTCATCGCTCGATTATGGCCGAGGCGCCCCGCAATTGGCTATTCTGCGGCCCATGCGACACATTATCGGCATATTGCTCCAGAACGAGGCGGGCGCGCTCACGCGTGTGGCCGGCATGTTCTCCAGCCGCGGCTACAACATCGAGTCCCTGGCCGTCGCCACCACCGACGACCCGACGGTCTCGCGCCTGACGCTGGTGACCAGCGGCTCGGAGGCGGTCATCCAGCAGATCGCCAACCAGCTCAAGAAGCTCATCGACGTCGTCAGCGTCGAGGACATGACCGGCGGAGAGCACATCGAGCGCGAACTGGTGCTGATCAAGCTGCGCCTCGATGCCGCCCAGCGCGACACCGTGCGCGGCTACGTCATTCGCACCGGCGGCCGCGTGCTAGATCCGGCCAGCGAGTGCTTCATCGTCGAACTGCTCGGCAGCGAGGCGGAGATCAACGGCTTCATGCGCCATCTGGCCACGCATGCCGAGCTGGTCGAGGTGGTGCGCAGCGGCGCGCTCGGCATCAGCCGCAGCCAGCGCACCCTGCGGCTGGTGGATTAGCGCGCCGCGCCGGGTATCAGCACCGACGCGCCCACGGTGCGACGCGTCTCGAGATCGCGATGCGCCTGGGCGGCATCCTCGAGCGGGTAGCGCTGGCCGATCGGCACGCGCAGCCTGCCGCTCCTGACGCGCGCGAACAGCGCGCGCGCGGCGGATTCCAGCTCCTCGTGCGTGGCGATGTAATCGAACAGCGTCGGACGGGTCAGGAACAGCGAGCCGCGGCGCGAGAGCTCGAGCGGCGCGATGGCGGGCGCGGGCCCCGAGGCGTTGCCGAAGCTCACCAGCATGCCGCGGCGGCGCAGGCTGTCGAGCGATTCGAAGAACGTGTCCTTGCCCACCGAGTCGTACACCACGTGGGCCATGCGGCCGCGCGTGTAGTCGCGTACCGCGCCGACGATGTCGTCGCGCCCGGCCACGAACACCCGGTGGCAGCCCTGGCGGCTCGCGATGGCGGCCTTGGCCTCGCTGCCGACGATGCCCATGACGCGCGCCCCGAGGGAGCGCGCCCATTGCGACAGCAGCGAGCCCACGCCGCCAGCCGCGGCATGGATCAGCACATAGTCGCCGGCGCGCACCCGGTAGGTGCGACGCAGAAGATATTCGGCGGTGAGCCCCTTGAGCATCAGCGCCGCGCCCTGCTCGTCGCTGATCGAGGCCGGCAGCTTCACCAGGCGCTCGGCCGGAATATTGCGCTGCTCGCTGTAGGCGCCGCTGCCCGCATGCACATAGGCCACGCGCTGGCCGACCTTCAGTCCGCGCACGGCCCGCCCGAGCGCCACGACGACGCCCGCCGCCTCGCGCCCGGGTATCTCCGGCAGCGGCCGCGCATACAGCCCGCTGCGATCATAGATATCGATGAAATTGACGCCGATGGCCGTGTGGCGCAGCCGCACCTCGCCGCGCGCGGGCGGGGCGAGCGGCTGGCGCTCCCACTTGAGCACCTCGGCGCCGCCGTGCTCGCGGAAGACGATGGCGCTGGTGGAATCGGTGAGCATGCGAGCGGCGCGGCAACGGCTCGTCAGAGCGCGGCGTTGTCGGTCTCGCCCGTGCGGATGCGGATCACGCGACTGATGTCGGTGATGAAGATCTTGCCATCGCCGACCTTGCCGGTCTTGGCGGCCTTGAGCACGGCCTCCACCACCTGGTCCACCAGCTCGGTGCGAACCGCCACCTCGACACGCGTCTTGGGAACGAAATCCACGACGTATTCGGCACCGCGGTACAGCTCCGTGTGGCCGCGTTGCCGGCCGAAACCCTTGACCTCGGTCACGGTCATTCCCGAGACCCCTATTTCGGACAAGGCCGCACGGACATCGTCGAGCTTGAAAGGTTTGATGATCGCGGTAACCAGTTTCATGCGAGCCCTCTGCGCCTCCGTAGCGCCGTCACCTTACCCTAGCACCAAACCGGCGCAAATGGCCCGCGCGGCCCAAATAACCCTCATCTGAGCACCGCCAGCAGATCCTTGGCGTCCACGGCCATGGCCGGCCGGACCAGCACTTCCTCCACCTCGCCGTCGACCTCGGCGCGCACCGCCGCCTCCATCTTCATGGCCTCGAGCGTGATGACCACATCACCGCGCTTGACGTGCTGGCCGACGGCCACACTGATGGTGGCGACCGTGCCCGGCATCGGCGCGCCGATATGCCGCGGGTTGCCGGCTTCGATCTTGCGCTGGGGCGGACGCTTGGGCTTCTGGCTCTGGTCAACCACGCGCACCGAGCGCGGCTGGCCGTTGAGCTCGAAGAATACGGTGCGCGTGCCGTCCTCGTGCGGCTCGCTCTGCGTCACGTAGCGCACGATGAGGGTCTTGCCGCGCTCCAGATCGACGCTGATCTCCTCCCCGGGCTGCATGCCGTAGAAGAACACCGGCGTGGGCAGGATGGCGACGTCGCTGAAGCGGCGGCGATCGGCGGCATAGTCGGTGAATACCGCCGGGTACATCAGATAGGAGGCGAACTGCTGGTCGGTTACGGGGCGCCCGATGCGGGCATCGGCCTCGCGGCGCAGCTGCGCGAGATCCGCGGGCGGCATTTCCTCACCCGCCCGCTTTTTGCGGGGCGACGCTCCGTTGAGTACCTTGCGCTGCAGGGCCTCGGGGAAGCCGCCGTAGGGCTGCCCGACGTCGCCGCGAAACAACCGCACCACGGATTCCGGAAACGCGATCTCCGTGGCCGGGTCGAGCACCGCGGCAGGCGTGAGGCCGCTGCTCACCATCAGGATCGCCATGTCGCCCACCACTTTCGAGGTCGGCGTGACCTTGATGATGTCGCCGAACAGGTCGTTGACCTCGGCATAGGCCCGCGCCACCTCCGGCCAGCGCGCGTCCTCGATGCCGAGCGAGCGCGCCTGCTCGCGCAGGTTGGTATACTGCCCGCCCGGCATGCCGTGTACGTAGACTTCGGAGGCCCCCGCCCGATTGTCGCTCTCGAATGCGGTATAGGCCTTGCGCACCTGCCCCCAGTAATGCGAGATCGCGCGGATGTGCTCGGTGTTGAGGCCCGGATCGCGCGGGCCGTCGCGCAGTGCCTCGGCGATCGAGCCCAGGTTCGGCTGCGAGGTGAGCCCACTCATGGAGTCCATGGCCGCATCGACCGCATCGGCGCCGGCGGCGATGGCCGCGAATACGCTCGCGGCGGCGATGCCGCTGGTGTCGTGGGTGTGGAAGTGCACCGGCAGGCCGGTCTCCTCCTTGAGCGCCTTGACCAGGTCGTAGGCCGCGCGCGGCTGGCACAGCCCGGCCATGTCCTTGATGCCCAGGATGTGGGTGCCGGCGGCCTTGAGCTCGCGGGCCAGGCGCCGGTAGTAGTCCAGTGTGTACTTGCGCTCGCGCGGACTGCTCAGGTTGCCGCTGTAGCAGATCGCCGCCTCGCACAGCCGGCCGGATTCGAGCACCGCGTCCATGGCCACGCGCATATTCTCGACCCAGTTGAGCGAATCGAAGATGCGGAACAGGTCGATGCCCGCGGCCGCCGACTGCTGCACGAAGTAGCGCACGACATTGTCTGGATAGTTGGTGTAGCCGACCGCGTTGGCCGAGCGCAGCAGCATCTGCAGCAGCAGATTCGGCATGACGGCGCGCAGCCTGGCGAGCCGCTCCCACGGATCCTCCTTGAGGAAGCGCATGGCGACGTCGAACGTCGCCCCGCCCCAGCATTCCACCGAGAACAGTTCCGGCAATAGCGCCGTGTACGCCGGCGCGATGGCCGTCATGTCGATGGTGCGCATGCGCGTCGCGAGCAGCGACTGGTGGGCATCGCGCATGGTGGTATCGGTGAGCAGCACGCGCTGCTGGCTGCCCATCCAGGCCGCGAAGCGCTCGGGTCCGAGCTCCAGGAAACGCTGGCGCGAGCCGGGCGGGGCGCTCTCGCCGGCGATCACCTCGGGCGGCACCCGCGGCGGCCGCACCGGCGCGAGCCGCGGCGGCACCGCCCGGCCCGTGACTTCGGCGTTGCCGTTGACCACCGTCTCGGCAATATAGGTCAGGATGCGCGTCGCGCGGTCGCGCCGCTCGGGCGAGGCGAACAGTTCCGGCGTCTCATCGATGAAACGCGTGGTGTAGTCGCCGTGCACGAAGCGCGGGTGCATGATGATCTGGTCGAGGAAGCGCAGGTTGGTGGTCACGCCGCGCACCCGGAACTCCCATAGCACCCGGTGCATGCGCGCGATCGTCTCCTCGGGGGTGGCGGCCCAGGTCGTGACCTTCACCAGCAGCGAATCATACGAGCGTGTGATCAGTGCGCCGGCGTAGGCGGTGCCGGCATCCAGGCGCACGCCGAAGCCGGCCGGGCTGCGGTAGGCGGTCAGGCGGCCGTAATCTGGCACGAAATTGTTGTGCGGGTCCTCGGTCGTGACCCGGCACTGCAGCGCATGCGACATCAGGCGGATCTGCGCCTGCGGCGGCACGCCGCTGTCGGGCTCGCCGATGCGCATGCCATCGGCGATGCGGATCTGCGCCTTCACGAGATCGATGCCGGTGGCGCATTCGGTCACGGTGTGCTCGACCTGGATGCGCGGATTGACCTCGATGAAATAGAACGCGCCGTTGTCGGCATCCTGCAGGAACTCGACCGTGCCGGCGTTGCAGTAGTGGGCGGCGCGTCCGATGCGCAGCGCCGCCGCGCACAGGGCCTCGCGCTCGGGTGCGCCCAGGAACACGGCCGGCGCGCGCTCCACCACCTTCTGATTGCGCCGCTGCACGGTGCAATCGCGCTCGTACAGGTGCACCAGACCGCCATGCTGATCGCCGAGGATCTGCACCTCGAGATGGCGCGCCCGGCGCACGAGCTTCTCGAGGTAGACCTCGTCATTGCCGAAGGCCGCCTTGGCCTCGCGGCGGGCGACGGGCAGCAGCTCGGCGAGCTGCGCATCGCTCTCGATCACGCGCATGCCGCGTCCGCCGCCGCCCCAGCTCGCCTTGAGCATCACGGGATAGCCCACCTGCCGCGCGAGCCGGGCGCATTCGGCCGGCTCCTCGGGCAACGGCGGCGTGGCCGGCATGACGGCAACGCCGGCCTTCTGCGCCAGATGGCGGGCGGCGATCTTGTTGCCGAGCTCGCGCATGGTGGCCGGACTCGGGCCGATGAAAATCAGTCCGGCCGCGGCGCATTGCTCGGCAAACTCGGGATTCTCCGACAGGAAGCCGTAGCCGGGATGGATCGCATCGGCCTGCGCCTCGAGTGCGATGCGCAGGATGTCGGCGATGTCCAGGTAGGCCTCGATCGCCCCCCTGCCCTCGCCGACGAGGTAGGCCTCGTCGGCCTTGGTGCGGTGCAGGCTGAATCGGTCCTCCTGCGAATAGATCGCGATCGTGCCCACGCCGAGCTCGTTGGCCGCCCGCATGACGCGAATGGCGATCTCACCGCGATTGGCGATCAACAGACGACGAATGCCATGCAGCACGCTTGCGACCTCGGGGGAATCGGGCCGAGCGATTCTAGTCGGCCAGATACGCGGCGAGATAGTCCTCGAAGCTGCCGCGACGCGCGCCCTCGATCGCCGCGTATTCCTCGAGCGACTGCTGCACCTCGGCCTCGAAGCCGCGCACCCTTTCGGGGCTGCTGGCCACCGCCTGCAGGCAGTATTCCTTGTGATCGCGCGAGAAGCGCAGTGCCAGGGCGGCGAAGTCCTCACCGCCCGCGCGCAGCTCGCGCAGCAGGCGCGCCGAGGGCGTGTGCTCCATGTCCTCGAGCTTGAGGCGCTGCTCGTGCAGGGCGGTCCGATACGGGCGCAGCGGCTGCGAGGCGTCGAGCATCTCGCAGATCCCTTCCATGGAATCGAGCAGCTCGGCGGCCCAGCCGCGCATGGGCACGCGTCGCCCGTCGCGCTCCAGGGCCAGGCCGGGCTCCCGGCCGCGCCGCGCCACCAGCAGATGATTGCGCTCGATGCCCTCCTCCTCGCTCGCATCGATCGGCGGACTGTCCTTGAGCAGCAGCAGGATCAGCAGCGCTTCGAGGAAATAGAGCTTGCGCAGATTCACGCCCACCGGATCGAAGGCGCTGTTGTCCAGCGCCCGCACTTCCACGTACTCGACCCCGGCGCGGGCGAGCGCCCGGGTGGTGCGCTCGCCGGCCCGCGGCGTGCGCTTGGGGCGCACGTAACTGTAATACTCGTTCTCGATCTGCAGGGCGTTGCCCGAGAGCTGCTGGTACTCCTCGCCGCGCTTGACGCCGAGGGCGGCGAACGGGGCGTGCGGGGCGAGGATCGCGTGGCGCAGATCGCGCAGGTATTCCTCGAGGCTGTTCACCGACACCGCTACCGCCACCTGGGTACGGTTGCGATAGCCGATGTCGCTCATGCGCAGCGAGGTCGCGTACGGCCCGATCAGCGTATCGGGGCCGAGCGGCTCGAGTCCGGGATCGCTGCGGCCCTGCAGGAACGAGCGGCACAGGGCCGGCGAGACCCCGAACAGGTACGACACGATCCAGCCATGGCGGCGGTAGTTGCGCAGCAGATCGAAATAGCGCGCGCTGCAGAACTCCGGCCCGCTGTCGTGGCTCTGGCAGATCTCGGCGTACAGCGGCCAGAACTGCACCGGCAGCGAATAATTGAAATGCACGCCCGAGATGGCCTGCATGATGCCGCCGTAGCGCACCTTGAGGCCGTGCCGATAGATGTATTTGAGGCGTCCCTGGTGGGACGAGCCGAAGCGCGCGATCGGCACCTCCGCCTCATCGCGGATCTCGCCCGGCATCGACGTCGCCCACAGCAGCTCCTCACCGATGTGGCGGTAGACGAACTGGTGCAGGTCGCGCAGGTACTCGAGCAGTGCGGCATTGTCGGGGAACGTGGGCGTCACCAGTTCGGTCAGCGCCTCGGAATAGTCGGTGGTGATGTGCGGATTAGTCAGCGCCGACCCCAGCGCCGGCGGGTGCGGCGTCTGCGCGATGCGCCCATCCGGGGTCACGCGCAGCGACTCGCGCTCGAGCCCGCGGCGGCCGTGCGCGAGCAGCCGCTGCTCACGGCTGTTGCCGACGGCAGCCAGGCGGCGCTCGAATACGCGATCGACCCCCGGAGCGCTCATCCATCCTCCACCTGCACCTGCGGGCGTGGCATCCTATCAGCCTGTCGAGGGATTTGAGCGCAGGACGCCGGAGGCGAACATGTTGATTGGTAACACAGCTCAGCGCGTCGCCATCCTCGGCGGCATGCGCACGCCGTTCGCCCGCTCCCATACCGCCTACACCGGCACCGACAACCAGGAGCTGCTGACCGCGGCCCTGCGTGCCCTGATCGAGCGCTACCATTTGCAGGGCCGGCGCCTGGGCGACGTGATCGCCGGCGCCGTGATCAAGCACCCCAAGGACTACAACCTGACGCGCGAGTCGCTGCTGTCCACGGGCCTGGACCCGCACACTCCGGGAATGGACGTCCAGCGCGCCTGCGGCACCAGCCTGGAGGCGGCGATCCTGATCGCCAACAAGATCGCCCTGGGACAAATCGAGGCCGGCATCGCCGCCGGTGTCGACGACCTGAGCGATCCGCCCGTGGTGTATCCGCGCTCCTATCAGCGCCGGTTGCTGGCGAGCTTTCGCGGCCGCACCGCCGGCGCGCGCCTGCGACCTTGGCTCGGAATCCGCCGCGCGGATCTCAAGCCGGTGCTGCCGGCCGTGGTCGAGCCGCGCACGGGGCTGTCGATGGGCCAGAGCTGCGAGCTCATGGTCAAGCGCTGGAAGATCACCCGCGAGCAGCAGGATCAGCTCGCCTACGACAGCCACGTCAAGGCCGCGGCGGCGTGGCGCGAGGGCTTCTACGACGACCTCGTGGTGCCATTCCACGACCTCACGACCGACAACAACGTGCGGGCCGACGCCTCGCTCGAGAAGCTCGCCAAGCTCAAGCCGGTGTTCGATCTGAGTGGCGGCGGCAGCCTCACGGCGGGCAACAGCACACCGCTGACGGACGGCGCGGCGGCGCTGCTGCTGTCCTCGGAACGCTGGGCCGAGCGCCACGGCCTGCCGGTACTGGCCTATCTGCGGGCGGGCAAGACCTGGGCGGTGGACTTTGCCGGCGGCAAGGAGGGGCTGCTCATGGCGCCCGCCTATGCCGTTTCGGAAATCCTGCGCGATACGGGTCTGCGCCTGCAGGAGTTCGACTATTACGAGATCCACGAGGCATTCGCGGCGGTGCCGCTGTGCCTGTTCAAGGCCTGGGAGTCCGCCGAGTACTGCCGTGAGCGGCTCGGCCGCGACACGCCGCTCGGCGCCATCGATCCCGCCCGCCTCAACGTCAAGGGCGGCAGCGTCGCGATCGGGCATCCGTTCGCGGCCACGGGCGCGCGCATTCTGGCGGCGCTGGCCAAGCTGCTGGCGGCCGACCCGGCATCGAAACTCGGCCTGGCGTCGGCCTGCACCGCGGGCGGCATGGGAGTGACCGCGATTCTGGAGCGCGCATGAGCCAGTACCAGACGCTGATGGCGCGCGACGGCCACACCTTCCGGACGTACATCGCCAAGCCGCCGGGCAGGGCGCGCGGGGGCGTGGTGGTGGTGCAGGAGATCTTCGGCCTGACCGCTCACATCCGCAACGTGGCCGACGAGTACGCGCAGCTCGGCTACCTGGCAGTCGCCCCGTCGCTGTTCGACCGCGTCGAACGCTCGATCGTGCTGGGCTACTCGCCACCGGACGTGGAACTGGGCCTGGGCTACCGCAAGCAGATTCCGAGCGCCAAGGCGGTGCTGGATATCGCCGCCGCAGCCGCCATCTGTGCGCACGTGGGCCGCGTGGCGGTGGTCGGCTTCTGCTGGGGCGGCCGCCTGGCCTGGGCTGCCGCCAACACCGCGCCGCTCGGCGCGGCGGTGTGCTACTACGGCGGCGGCATTCTCGAGGAGCTGCCGGCCACGCCCAGGTGCCCGACCCTGCTGCATTTCGGTCAGCACGACCGTTCCATTTCCGTCGGCGATGTGGAGCGTATCCGCGCGGCCTACCCGCAAGGGCACTACTACCTTTACGACGCCGGTCACGGCTTCTGCAACGATGACCGGCCGCAGAACTTCGATGCCGCCGCCTGCGCGCTGGCGCGCGAGCGCACCGTCGCGTTCCTTGCAGAGCACATCGGCTAGCGGCAGGCCCTGTCATGGCGGGGGCGACGATCGCTGCGCTGATCGTGAACACCGGCACGCCGCAGGCGCCGCGCAGCCCCGCCGTGCGGCGCTTTCTACGCCGCTTCCTGTCCGATCGACGCGTGATCGAGTTGCCGCGGCTGCTGTGGTGGCCGCTGCTGCATCTCGTGGTGCTGCCGCTGCGCGCGCCCCGCAGCGCGCGCCGCTATCGCCAGATCTGGCGCGAGGAAGGCTCGCCGCTGCTGTTCCACACCACGCGCCTGCGCGAGGCGCTGGCGCGCGAGCTCGGCAGCGAGCGCGGCTCCTTTCGGGTGGAGCAGGCATTCCTGTATTCCCAGCCCTCGGTGGCCGAGGCACTCGAGCGCCTGTGCCAGGATGGAATCCGGCGCATGATCGTGCTGCCGCTGTACCCACAAAGCAGCGGCAGCACCACCGGCGCGGTGTTCGATGCCGTGGGCGCAGGCCTGCGCGCCTGGCGCGCCGTGCCGGAGTTGCGCGTGATCGCGGGCTATCCCACCGATCGCGGCTACATCGCCGCACTGGCCCGCAGCCTCGAGGACCATTGGCTGCTGCACGGTCGCGCGCAGCACCTGCTGATGTCCTTTCACGGCATTCCGCAGTCGTACGTGACGCGCGGGGACCGCTACGCCGCCGACTGCGAAGCCACCGCCGCGCATCTGGCCGCCACGCTCGATCTGCAGCCGCAAGCCTGGTCGCTGAGCTACCAATCGCGTTTCGGCGCCAATCGCTGGCTCGCCCCGGCCACCGACCGCACGCTCGCCGACCTGCCGCGCCGCGGCGTGCGCTCGGTCAGCGTGGTCTGTCCGGGCTTTGCCGCCGACTGCCTCGAGACGCTGGAGGAGATCGCGCTGCTCGGACGGGAGATCTTTCTGTCGGCCGGCGGCGAGCGCTTCGATTACGTCAGCGCGCTCAATGCCCGCGCCGACCACGCCGGTGCGCTCGCGGGCCTGATCCTGCGCGCCACCGCCGACTGGGACGCGCCCGAGCGGCCCGCGGCCGGCGCTTGAGGCCTGCCGGCACGATGTTCGGCCGCTTTCTCGAACTGGCCATCGCCACGCCGGACATTGCCGCATCGGTACAGTTCTACGAGCGTCTCGGTTTCGTCCAGCTGCCCACCTCGGACGCCTGGCCACATCGCTACGGCGTGCTCAGCGATGGCCGTATTCATCTCGGGCTGCACGAATGCGCCATGCCCTCGCCCGCGGTGTGCTTCGTGCTGCCCGAGCTGGCACGTTCGCTCGCGCGCCTGCAGGCCGCGCACATCGAGCCCGAGCTCGCGCGGCTGGGCGAGGAAGGGCTGAATGAGCTGCGGCTGCGCGATCCCGGGGGCAACGCGCTGCTGCTGCTCGAGGCACGCACTTATTCCCCGGGCGCGCCGACCAGCGAATCGCTGTGCGGCTACTTCTCGCACCTGAGCCTGCCCGAGCCGGATTTCAAGCCGGCGCGGGCATTCTGGGAGCTCGGCGGCTTCGTCGCGCTGCCCACACTCAAGCAGCCGTACCCGCACGTGCCGCTCACCAGCGATCATCTCGATCTGGCCTTTCACCGGCATCGGACCTTCGAGGCGCCGCTGCTGGTGTTCGAATGTGCCGATCTCGCACGCGCGCGCGCTGCGCTCGCAGCACTGGGAGCACCGCTGTCGCGCGGGCTGCCGCGCGGGATCGCTGCCGCAGCCGGCGTGTCGTTCGAAGCGCCCGAGGGCACGCGGCTATGGATTCTCGCTGCGGCCGGCTGAAGCGCCGGCGCGCCGCGCGATCACGCGATAGCGGATGTGGATGGTCTCGGCCACGCGCAGTGCGCCGAGCGCGACGCTGTAGGGGGTGAGACCAAGCTGCGTGTGCGTGAGATCGAACTCCCCGTTCGCCGACAACTCATCGCCCGTGGCGGCGAAGCTCATGGGCACCTCGGCGGTACAGTCGTGATCGCGCACCGTGATGTGCAGCTGCACCAGCCAATGATCGGCCTCGGCGCGCAACCCCGCGGATGCGACGCGAATGTCCGGATAGCGCGCGGCATCGAGCAGCTGCTCACCGAGCATGTGCGTGCGCGTGCCCTCGATGCCGGCGGCGTCGATCGGCTCCTTGAAGTCATCGCCCCCCTGCGCGCGCAGTGCCGGGTCGTCGATCGATATCGCGGCCACTGGAAACGCGAGCGAGAAGCTCGACTGTGCCGGCTCGGCCGCCATGAGCACCTCGCCCGAGAGCGCGTGCACCGACAGCACGTGATTGTGCCCCAGTCGCGCCATGGGGCCGTCGCGGTACACGAGGATCAGCACCTGCGAGCGCGCGGCATCGATGCGGTAGGGCTGCGCAGGCGCGCTCACCACCGGCGCCGCGGGTGGCGGCGGCGCCCGCGGGGCGGGTCCGGTGCGACACGCGGCGAGCCCCAAGCAGCTCAGCAGCCCGACAGCGCGGCCCAGTTCGAACCAGCGCGCGCACCCGAGCGCTGCGCGCGCACGCGCCGCGCGGTTCATCGCCGGGCGCGCGATTTCCTGCGCCGCGAGCGCGCCGCCGGCCTGCGGACCGCGGCTTTGCGCGCCGGCCGTTGGCGGGTCAATTGTTTGCGCGCCGGCCGTTTGGCGGCTCGCCGTCCGGCCGCAGGCCGCGTGGACGAACGCCGCTTGGCGGTCCGACGCGCTGCCGCCGATGATCGCTTCGCAGCGGGCTTTGCCGCCGGCCGCGTCGCCTTGCGTTTCGGTGCCGCGCGCCGCTTCGCCGCCCGCGTTGCGAGCTGCTTGCGCTTCGCCGCCGGCCGCGCCGATGCGGCCCGCGCCGGTTCCTCGCCGCGCAACTGCGCGACGATGGCCGGATTCTCGAGCGTGGAGATGTCCTGCGTGATGGTCTCGCCGCGGGCGATGGCGCGCAGCAGCCGGCGCATGATCTTGCCCGAGCGCGTCTTGGGCAGGCTGTCGGCAAAGCGGATGTCATCGGGTTTGGCGATGGGGCTGAGCTGCTTCGCGACCCACTGGCGCAGCTCCTCGGC
>DATDHV010000160.1:0-8284 GCA_036521395.1 Steroidobacteraceae bacterium
CAACAATGCCGGCCAGCACTGGAACCACAGCGTGTTCTGGGAATCGCTCTCGCCCAACGGCGGCGGCGTTCCCGGCGTGCTCGAGAAGAAGCTGGTCGAGGATTTCGGCAGCGTGGAAAAATTCAAGGAGCTGTTCAAGGCGGCGGCCTTGGGCCAGTTCGGTTCGGGCTGGGCGTGGCTGGTGCTGGCGCGCGACGGCAAGCTCAAGATCACCAAGACGCCCAACGCCGGCACGCCGCTCGCAACCGGAGAAGGCAAGGTGCTGCTGGTGCTCGATGTCTGGGAGCACGCGTACTACGTGGACTTCCGCAACCGCCGCCCGGACTTCACGGATAATTTCCTGAACCGGCTCGCCAACTACGAGACCGCTGCCGCCAAGCTGCAGAAGATCTGATCGCCCGCTGACGCCGGCGGCGATTCTGTGACGCGCATTCGCGCCACAGGTCCCGATATTGCACCTTCCTGTACGTGAACTCCGCCCGCGCGTGCGCAGGCCCTGCGCGCGCGGCGTGCGGGACGCAACCGAATCAGAGGCTTGAGGCGGGGTGCGTCGCTTCGAGGCGGCGCGAGCCGTGACGATGGGGCGGCAGCGGCGCGTGAGATGTGGCAACCGTTTGCCGGCGCGCCGGCACAGGCGGCAGTGGCTCGCCGCCCGCGGAGTTTGGTGGAACAGTTTCTCTGGAGAGTGAGCATGTCCATTGCCAATATCAGCGCCGGATCGTCCTGGATGCAGGCGCTCACGAATCAGAATTCCATGCAGACGTCCATGGCCAACCTGGTGGGCAGTACGCCGACCGCACGGACCCCCGCATCGGGCGCAGGCAGCCTGATGCAGGACATCCTGACCACACTGCAGCAACTCGTGCTGCCCGGCAGTTCCAGCGCAGCTGCCGCACTCACGGCCGGCGGCGCCGCGCCCACTGCCGCAGCGCCCACTGCGGCCTCGAAGTCGGCTCAGGATCTGCAGAATTTCATGTCCGCGCTGATGCAGGCGCTGCATCAGGCCGGCAGTACCAGCACCGGCACGGGCGCCGCGGTGGCGGGCGCTGCCGGTCATGGGCACAGCCACGGCGGGCACGATGGCCACGGCGGCGTCTCGACCAAGCTGCAATCCCTGCTGCAGGAAATCGACGCCAGCACCGCCAGCACCACCAGTGGCGCGAGCTCGGTTGCCGGCGGCACCGGCGCGACGGGCAGCGCCGCGTCGTCGAGTGTGTCGAGTCTCGAAACTTCGTTCCAGAGCCTCATGCAGGACCTCTCCGGCGGTACGCCGGCGGCGCAGGCGGCCGGCCAGGCCAATACCCCGAGTCTGCAGAATTTCCTGCAGACGCTCATGACGAGCCTGCAGGCTCAGGGTGGAGCGCAGGGAGCCGGCCTGATCATCCACGCCACGGCGTAACGGCTGGTAACTGCTCCGGCGCGGCTGTCGGTAGGCAACCGTACCGAGTCAGCCCCGAAAGTCGTAAAGTCAGGATTCTCAGGGAGGTCCTGACACCGATCCAATGGCATCCCCCGATCAGAACCAGTTGCTCAGGGCATTACCCGAGGCGGATCTGCAACGCCTGCGGCCTCACCTGAAACTCTGCCCGCTGCCTTTGGGCGACGTACTCTACGAATCGGGCATTGCGCTGCGCGAGGTCTTCTTTCCCGTCGATTCAATCGTATCGCTGCTGTACGTCATGGCGGATGGCGCCTCGGCGGAGATCGCGGTCGTCGGCAATGAAGGGGTGATCGGGGTTTCGCTGTTCATGGGCGGGGAAACCACGCCCAGCCGGGCGGTGGTACAGAGTGCGGGACAAGCCTACCGAATGCCGGGACAGATCCTCAAAGCGGAATTCACGCGGGCCGGGGCCATGCAACATCTGCTGCTGCGCTATACGCAGGCGTTGATAACGCAGATGGCGCAGACCGCGGTCTGCAATCGACATCATTCATTGGATCAGCAGTTGTGCCGTTGGCTGTTGCTGAGCCTGGACCGACTGGTCTCGAATGAGCTCGTCATGACCCAGGAATTGATTGCCAATATGCTGGGGGTCAGACGCGAGGGCGTCACAGAGGCCGCCGGACGTCTGCAATCCGCCGGACTGATCTCCTACAGCCGGGGCCGCATCGCCGTGCTCGATCGCCCGGGACTCGAGGCACGTACCTGCGAGTGCTACCGTGTCGTCAGGGCGGAGTGTGATCGCCTGCTGCCGCAGACCGTTGCGTCCTGATGGCGGCACGGTCCGCGCAGCGCCGACTGCGCGGACCGTGACAGATGGCGCGCCGCTGGCTCAGAGCTTGGCAGCGACCGGGTCGTTGATGACGACCTCGACACGACGGTTCTGCTGGCGGCCCGTGGCGGTGTCATTGCCGGCTACCGGGGAGGACATGCCTTTTCCCGAAGCGATCAATCGTCCCGACTCAATGCCCTGATCGATCAGGTAGGACCTGACCGACTCCGCACGACGCTGCGACAACCCGAGGTTGTAATCCGCACCGCCGGTGCTGTCGGTATAGCCTTCGATATTGACCGTGCGATCCGGATACTTGTTCAGGAAGGCAACCAGCTTGTTCAAATGGCCATTGGCGCCGGCGATCAACTCGGCCCTGTTGGTCGCGAACAGCACGTCGCCGAGGGTCAGCACCAGGCCGCGGTCGGTCGTCCTGGCCTGCAGCGTATCGATCTGCCGCTGCAACTCGTCGGCTTGCTGCTGAGCGTTCAGCGCTGCGGCTTGAGCGGCGTTCTGTGCGTTCAGGGCTGCGGCTTGAGCGGCGTTCTGTGCGTTCAGCGCTGCGGCTTGAGCGGCACTCTGTGCGGCATCGGCCTGGGTTTGGACGGCCTCCGCCTGATTACGCGCCGCGTCGGCCTGTGCCTTCTGTTCGGCGCCTTCGGTGCGCGCCGCGTCGGCCTGCGCTTTCTGCTCGGCGCCTTCGGCGCGTGCCGCGGCAGCCTGATCGGTGGCAATATCGGCTTCGCGCGTGCGCGCATCGAGGCGCGCCTGGTCACGTTGCGCCGTGAGGCCGGCTCGCTGATCCTCCGCGAACTTCGTCTCGGCAACGGCGCGCGCCGTCTCGACTTTTCGGTCCGCCATGTAGACGCGATAGGCGACCAACTGCTGATCGGTTTCCGGCGTCTCCGCCAGGCGCACCGCGGCTTCAGCCTGCTGCATCGAAAGGGGTGCGCGGCTGGCCAGGTTCGGATCGGCCTGCAACTGCGTCAGCATGGCGCGCGCCTGCGCGGCGCCGTCGGGCTTTACCGGGACCGACGCGCACGCAGCAAGCAGCACGGCTGCCACGGCCGCGACGATCAAGGGCTTTCTCGTGCTCATTGTGTGGAAAGTGATATTCATTGCTGGGCTCCCGAATTGCGCTGCATTTCCTCAATCATCTCACCGGTGCCATGCTGCATTTCACCGTTGACCGCGTTGGCTTTGGCATCGGCCGTCTTGGCGGCGGCGAATTCGGCGTCCGCACTCGACTCCTCGGCCAGCCGCTTTGCCGTGATCATCTGCTTGTCGGTGACCGCGGCATCGGCAGCGGCAAGCTGGCTGCGCGCTTGCGCGAGCTCTCCGGGAGCGTAGCGACCCGCTTCATTCTGCTCGGCCGTGGCAATGGACTGTTGTGCGAGTCTCAGACTCGCGGTGGGCGGCGGTGTCGAAGCGCAGGCCGCAAGCATCATCACGCCCGAGAGGGCGGCAGCGACCAGCAGCGGGCGCGATGGCGCGGGCGATGTGTGATTCATATCATTTCTCTGTGCATTGTGACGGTGGTTTGATGGTTGTTGACCAAACTACCTGAGCGCGCAGGTTGCGCCACCCGGAGTGATCGGTCGGTGCGCGAACGCACATAGCGCCGGCCAGCCGTAGGTCGGCGTGCTGGCCTATGGACACGCGCCGTGGTACGAGCCAAGCTCGTGGCCTTTTTTTGAGGCGCGAGCGATGCAGGTCGATAGCCCGGATGAAGAGCTGCTGCGCAGGATGGATGCCTACTGGCGCGCGGCCAACTATCTCTCGGTCGGACAGATCTACCTGTACGACAATCCGCTGCTGCGAGAGCCGCTGCAGCTCGCGCACGTCAAGCGCATGCTGCTCGGGCACTGGGGGACGACGCCCGGTCAGAATTTCATCTATGTGCACCTGAACCGCATCATCAGGCGGTACGACCTCGACATGATCTACATCTCCGGGCCCGGGCACGGCGGTCCGGCACTGGTGGCCAATACCTATCTCGAAGGCACGTACAGCGAGATCTATCCGCACATCAGCCCTGATGCGGCGGGGATGGGGCGGCTGTTCCGCCAGTTCTCCTTTCCCGGCGGCATCCCGAGCCACGTCTCGCCGGAATGCCCCGGCTCGATTCATGAGGGCGGCGAGCTCGGCTATTCGCTCAGCCACGCCTTCGGCGCGGTGTTCGACAATCCGCAGCTCATCGTGGCGTGCGTGATCGGCGACGGCGAGGCCGAGACCGGACCGCTTGCCACCGCCTGGCATTCGAACAAGTTTCTCAATCCGGCCGATGACGGTGCGGTGCTGCCCATACTGCATCTGAACGGCTACAAGATCGCCAATCCGACCGTGCTCGCGCGCATACCGCGCGAGGAACTCACGCAATTGCTGCAGGGCTGCGGCTGGACGCCGTATTTCGTCGAGGGTCACGAACCGGCGGCCATGCACCGCGCCATGGCCGCGACGCTCGACACGGTGGTGCGGCAGATCCAGCAGATCCAGCACGCCGCGCGCGCGCAGGGCGAATTGGCGCGCCCGCGCTGGCCCATGATCGTGCTGGCCTCACCCAAGGGCTGGACCGGGCCGAAAATGGTCGACGGGCAGGCGATCGAGGGCACATTTCATTCGCATCAGGTGCCGCTGGCGGTGGGGCCCCATTCACCGCCCGAGCACCTGGCGCAGCTCGAGGGCTGGCTGCGAAGCTACCGGCCGGAGGAATTGTTCGATGCGCAGGGCCGCCTGCGACCCGAACTGGCCGAGCTCGCGCCCCGGGGCGAGCGGCGCATGGGCGCCAATCCAAACGCCAACGGCGGTCTGCTGCTGCGCGAGCTGAAGCTGCCGGACTTTCGCGACTATGCCGTGGCCGTGCCGGCGCCGGGGGTGGCGGGCATCGGCGACACGCACGTGCTGGGCCGGTTCCTGCGCGACGTCATCGCGCAGAATGCGGAGCAGCGCAACTTCCGGCTGTTCGGCCCGGATGAAACCGTATCGAACGGACTGGAGGCGGTGTTCGAGGCGAGCAACCGGCAGTGGCTGGCACAGGTGCAGCCCAACGATGAGTTCCTGGCGCGCAGCGGCCGCGTGCTGGAGGTGCTCAGCGAGCACCAGTGCCAGGGCTGGCTCGAGGGTTACCTGCTCACCGGCCGCCACGGGCTGTTCAACTGCTACGAGGCCTTCATCCACATCGTTGATTCGATGTTCAACCAGCACGCCAAGTGGCTCAAGGTCACGGCGCAACTGCCCTGGCGGCGCAAAATCGCATCGCTGAATTACCTGCTCGCATCGCACGTCTGGCGCCAGGACCACAACGGCTTCACGCACCAGGACCCGGGCTTCATCGACCACGTCGTGAACAAGAAGGCCTCGATCGTCCGGGTCTATCTGCCCCCGGATGCGAATTGCCTGCTGTCGGTCATCGATCACTGCCTGCGCAGCCGCCACTACGTCAACGTCGTGGTGGCGGGCAAGCATCCCGCGCCGCAATGGCTCGACATGCCCTCCGCGGCGCGCCACTGCGCGCTCGGCGTCGATATCTGGCGCTGGGCCGGCAACGACGGCGGCGGGGAACCAGACGTGGTCATGGCCTGCGCGGGCGATGTGCCGACGCTCGAGACGCTGGCGGCGGTCTCGATCCTGCGACGGGAGCTGCCCGAGCTTCGGGTCCGCGTGATCAATGTGGTCGATCTCATGCGGCTGCAGCCGCCGAGCGAGCACCCGCACGGGCTCATCGATGCCGAATTCGATCGCCTGTTCACCGCCGACAGGCCCGTGATCTTCGCCTTTCACGGCTACCCGTGGCTGATCCACCGCCTGACCTACCGCCGCCACAATCATGAAAACATGCACGTGCGCGGCTACAAGGAGGAGGGCACGATCACGACCGCGTTCGACATGACGGTGCTGAACGACATGGATCGCTTTCACCTCGTCATGGACGTCATCGACCGTTTGCCGCGCCAGAGTCTGAGCGTTCCCGAACTCGCGGCCCGGCTCGAGCTGCGAGCGCAGCTTGTTCGCAAGCGCCTCGAGCACAAGCGCTACATAGATCTTTACGGCGAGGACATGCCCGAGATTCGTAACTGGAAATGGGATCCGGTCGTTTGATCGAACTGATCCATCTGATCCGCCACGGCGAGACGGAGTGGTCGCGCAGCGGCCGGCACACCGGCCGCACGGATGTGCCGCTCACGCCGCACGGCGAGCAACAGGCGCGGCACGTGGGCGAGCTGCTGCGCGCGACGCAGTTCTCGCGGGTGCTCGTCAGCCCCCTGCAGCGTGCGCGCCGCACCTGCGAGCTGGCGGGGCTCGGTGCGGGCGAAGTGGTGGAGCCGGACCTGCGCGAATGGGACTACGGCGAGTACGAGGGTCTCACGCGCGTGCAGATTCGAGCACGCTGCGCGGATTGGGACGTGTTTCGCGATGGCTGTCCCGGCGGCGAGACCCCCACCCAGGTGTGTGTGCGCGCCGATGCGGTGGTGGCCGAGCTGCGTGCCATGAGCGGACCGGTGGCCGTGTTCTCGCACGGGCATTTCCTGCGCGCGCTCGCGGTACGCTGGATCGGGCAGCCGCTGGTCTGCGCCCGGCACCTCGGCCTGGACGCCGGCGGCCTCAGCACGCTCGGCTACGAGCACCACAGTCTCGAGGAACCGGCCATCGAGCTGTGGAACGCGGGGGTAGTGCCCGGCTAGGTTCGCTGCATGAACGCGCGATCGGCCTTCTTGGCCTTCTTTGCCGCGCGCTTCTCGGCCAGGCTCTTGGCCGGCTTCTTCTTGCCTTCCCGCTTCTGGTCCATGCCCTTGCTCACGTGGGAATCTCCGGCTCGCTGGCGGGCGCCTTGCGGCCCTTGCGCAGCAGCTTCTCGTCGTTCTTTTTCTTCTTCGCCTGCTCGCGCTGCTTTTTCTGCTGACGGTAATTGGGTTTGGCCAAAGAAACTCTCCAGGCGCGCGCAGGCTATTGACGCAGTGACATAATAGTCTACTCCCATATGGCGCGCGCCGCTCGGATTGCCACATGAGTCTATGCATCACGCTTGAGGACGTGCGGGCTGCGCAAAGCCGGATCGGCGAGCAACTATCCCGTACGCCCTGCCTGCACTCGCGCACGCTGTCGCAGCTCACCGGTGCCGAGATCTACATCAAGTTCGAGAACCTGCAGTTCACAGCTTCCTTCAAGGAGCGCGGCGCGCTCAACTGCCTGCTGCAGCTCAGCGCGGCGCAGCGGCGGCGCGGCGTGTGCACCATGTCTGCGGGCAATCACGGACAGGCCGTGGCCTATCACGCCCATCGGCTCGAGATTCCCGCAACCATCGTGATGCCGCGTCACACCCCCTTCGTGAAGGTCCAGCACACGCGATCGCACGGCGCCACGGTCGTGCTGCACGGCGACACACTGGCGGAAGCCTTCGACCATGCGCAGCAGATCATGGCCGAGCAGGGCCTGATCTTCGTGCACCCCTATGACGATCCGGCCGTCATGGCGGGGCAGGGCACCATCGCCCTGGAGATGCTCGCCGCGGTGCCGGAGCTCGAGCAGCTCGTGATACCGATTGGCGGCGGCGGCCTCGTATCGGGCATGGCGGTTGCGACCACGGCCGTCGCACCCGCGGTCGAGATCATCGGCGTGCAGAGCACCAGCTACCCCTCGATGCGGGCGGCGCTCGCGGGCCAGGAGGCCCCGTGCGCGGGCAATACCATCGCCGAGGGCATTGCGGTCAAGTGGGCCGGCCTGCTCACGCGCGAAGTGGTGCGCGAGCTCGTCGACGACATCGTGCTGGTGAGCGAAAACGAGCTGGAAGGGGGCATTGCGCTGCTGCTGAATGTCGAGAAGACGGTGGCCGAGGGCGCCGGCGCAGCCAGTCTGGCCGCCATCCTGTCACAGCCCGAGCGCTATCGCGGTCGCAAGGTTGGGGTGATCCTCTCTGGCGGCAACATCGACCCAAGACTGCTCGCCTCGGTCATCATGCGCGAGCTGGTGCGTGAGCAGCGGATCGTGACGCTGCGCATCCCGATTGCCGATCAGCCCGGGGCTCTCTCGCGCGTGGCGCACGTGATCGGCGAGCACGGCGGCAACATTCTCGA
>DATDHV010000161.1:0-2484 GCA_036521395.1 Steroidobacteraceae bacterium
TTCTCCGGCAGCGTGTACGATTCGTCCCAGGTGTAGGCCACGTTGGGATGCGCCCGCGCCTCCATTTGCGGCCGCGTCAGCGCCTTTTCCGGCAGGTGCGGCAGCGCGGCATCCAGCGCGAGTCGCAGCGCCGGCAGTGCATTGGTATCCGCGGTCAGCGCATGGGCGTCGATCAGCCCGATGTTGATCTTGTCGAACAGGTACGCCGGCAGCGGATAATCGTCGTAGAGATGTGGCGTGATCGTCACCGCAAAGCCGGCCACCAGCCGCTGCACCTTCTGTCGAGTCGCGGCATCGCCCGTGATCGCATGGGCGCGCGCCAGACTCGAGATGTATTGTCCGAGGCTGTGGCCCGGAATGAAGCCATGCATGTCGCGCGGCGGCGCGAATGCGCTCGAGCTGTTGTACCAGCCGCCCAGATCCTCGCCGGGCGCGGCGATCCCGGCGGCCGTCCGATATGGCTTGAGCAGCGCATCCTCGTCCATCGCCATCAAGGTCGCATGGTGCGCGCGAAACTGATCCCGCAGCGGCCCGTCGAGCAGCGTGACATCGGTATAGGCGGGAGGGCGTGCCACGGTATATGCGGAAGTCGGGCCATCGGCATGCAGCGCGGCCGCCGCTCGCGCGGTCTTGCCGGCCAGCGCGCCGGCCGCCGACCATCCCGCGAGTTGCAGCAGTGTGCGCCGGGGAATGCCGCCCATGGCCTTCATTATTGTCTGACATTTAAGCCAGCACAACCGGCCCACGGCCGTTCAACGCGGCATGGCTGATGCGGGACAGTATCCGCGTGGCGCGCTTAGCCTCCGGCGCCCAGCGACTTCGATAGTCCGAAGAATACGCCGCGCCGCGGGCCAAACTGCGGTGCGCCCACGCCGATGCCGGTGCCGTTGCGGATCTCGTATTGCTCGTCGAACAGATTGATGACGTCGAATCGCGCGGTGAGCGTGCCGGCGTGCCCGAGCTGGAACGCGTGCGAGGAGCCGAAGTTGACCTGCATGTAATAGGGCAGATGCGCGCCGTTCGGTATGCCGGTGCCGCCATACGCGGTGGTAATCCCGGGGGGTAGCTCGAGATCGGCGCGCAGGCCCGAGCCGTACAGGAAGTCCACGCTCAGCCGGGTGCCATTCCAGAGGTAGGATAGGCCGCCCGAGGCGGTCTGCTGCTGCTCGTGATCGAGATGAATATAGTTATTGGCGATGTATGCGAGATCAGCCGGCGAGAAGTTGAACTGCGCGGAGTCGAGGTCCTTGCCCTTGGCGCTCTGCGCGGCAAGATTCAGGTACGCGCTCAGAGGGCCGGAGGTGTAATTGGCGGTGAGCTCGAGCCCGTACTGCCGCCCGTCGCGATAGTTGAACGGCGTCAAGATGATGGGTGCCCCGAACTGTCCCTCGTCGATGAGGTTGACGGACTGCTTGTAGTAGGAGTCCAGCCCCAGCCCAAGCGCCGGGGTAACCTTCTGCTGCAGCCCGATGTCGTAATAGTTGGCACGCTCGGCCTGCGGCGGCGTGGCCTCCGGGGTCAGGGGCGGGGAGGTCGTGTTCTCGAATAGGGCGACGTCCTTGCCGCCCACCAGCTCGAACGGGGGCGGAGAGAGGTAGCGCGCATAACCGGCGTGCAAGGTGGTGGCCGTGACGAGCTGCCAGACGACGTTGAGGCGCGGGCTGGCCTGGCTCGCGCTCGTGTACGCCGTGAAGCGGTCGAATCGCACGCCGTAGTTCAACGTCACGGCCGGTAGCAGTTTCCATTCATCCTGCACATAGACGCTTTCGATCGTTTCCGTCTTCGAGCCGTTGTCGGCGATGGCAGCGGGCGTATCGCCCAGCGGTACGCCGCCCTCATCGGTGAGCAACACCTGCGAGCCGGTGTCGCTGATCGAATGATCGCTCTGCAGGAACAGCCCCGCCCGCAGGGTGTGCGCATCATTGAGGTGATAGGCCGCATCGCTCTGCGCTGCGTAGGCGACGTTCTGCTTGAAGGCGTCCTGCGCGATGCCCGTGAACAGCAGATCTCCCAGCGCATCGGGGGTGAAGGTGAGGCTCGAATACCGTGCGACCAGCGAGCTCTGAACGTCGAAAGCGCCGGCCGAGTGTTGCCAGCTCAGGGCCGCGAACTGCGTCACCTCGCGCTGGTTTTCGTTCAGTGCCTGGCTCGGGTAGGTGCTCTGGCCGTCGACCGTCAGCCCCAGCGAGGGCTGCACGCCGTTCAGATCCGGTATCTGGAACTTGCCCACCGAGCTGCCGAGCATGAGGGCCACGCGATTTTGTGCATCGAGAATGTCCTCGAAATAACCGAAGCCGTGATACTGCGTGGTGTGATCGTGAATGGGATTGGAGCGGCCGTCGGGCGATTCGATGCCCAGATCATCGCGCAGTAGATCGGCCGAGACGAAGTAGCTCAGCGAGCCTGAGCCGCCGCCGTAGTTGACGCTCGGCTCGAACGTACCGTGACTGCCTCCATATATCGACACCGCGCCGCCCGGCTGCA
>DATDHV010000162.1:0-11941 GCA_036521395.1 Steroidobacteraceae bacterium
TACAACTCGCAGTTCAACACCGGCTATCTCAAGACCTACCTGTCCACGGGTCCGGGCGGCTTCGCCGCGCCGGTGCTGATCAACGACGGCGATGATCCGCTGTATCTGGCGAGCGCCGATCTCAACGGCGATCACCTGCCGGACATCGTCTCCGCGAGCTTCGATGACGGCGATCTCGAGGTGTTTCTCAACAGCGCCCAAAACCCCGGGACGTTTGCAGTTCCGCTCATGCTGGCATCCCCGGGCGCCTCGCAGGTTGCCATCGCCGACATGAATGGCGACGGGCTGCCCGATCTGGTGTCCGCCGATTACAACGTATCGCTGTTCGTGCAAACCGCGCCCGGCACGTTCGCGGCGCCCATCGGCCTCTACTCGGGCGGCGCCAACTGGGTGGCCGTGGGTGACCTCAACCACGACGGTATCCCGGACATCGCCGTGACCGACAACGTCGGCGTCAAGCTGCTGCTGCACACCGGCGCCGCCGGCACGACCACGTACGCAGCACCCATTCCCGTGTTCACCCAGACCGCCAACGCCCACGTCGTCGGCGCCAACCTGATCGCCATCGCCGATGTCAACGGCGACGGCCTCGATGACCTCATCATCACGGATCCGGGCCCGACCGGCGGCCAGTCGCCGACGGTCTCGGTGCTGCTGCAGAACCCGGCCCAGGTGGGCCAGTTCCTGCCGGCGGTGAGCTATGCCACGGCGCCCTCGAATCTGGCGCGCTCGATCCTCGTCAGGGACGTCAATGGCGATGGCCATCCGGACATCGTGATCGGCGGCACGAGCGCGGTCAGCGTATTGCTGCAGAACCCGTCCACCCCCGGCACCTTCCTCGCGGCCGTCAACTACGCGGTGCCGTATGCGAACGAAATTGCGATCGCCGACGTCAATGGCGACGGGCTGGTCGACATCATCGTCACCACGGGAGCCTCGCAACCGGTGGAGAACGGCATCATCACGAACACTGCCGGCGTGCTGCTGCAGGTCGCAGGCTCCCCGGGTACCTTCGGCGCGCTGCAGAACCTGCCCTAGCGGCCGGTCACCGCGGACCACTGCAACGACACGCTCAGCGCCAGCGAGCCGGACTGATCGATGAGCGGGCTGTCGCGGATGGCGCGGTCGAAGCGCGTATAGCGCACGCCGGCTCCCAGGCGCCATTGGCTCGAGAGCGGTAGCTCGAAATCGAGCCGCGCACTGGGGTCGAGAGCCGCCCCGGGAGAGTATTCGGGGCGGCCCGGCAGGGCCTCCGCGGCGCTCACACCATAGTAGTAACCCGTCAGCGCGGCGCTCTCCCAGGCCACACCCAGGCCCGGCGTGAGCCGTCTGCCGGCGCCGAGGGCTATCGGATAGGCGTAGCCCAATGACACATCGGTGCCGTTATTGCGATCCAGCACATCGTGCACGGCCGCGAGTGAGAGCTTGCCCCAGGGCTGCGTGACCCCGAGCTGCACGCCGCCGTCGATGGTCCATTGGCGCGTGCTCAGGCCCGCGAGCTCGGGGGAGTCACTGGCTCTCACCCGTGTGAACTCCGGCCTCAGCACGAGACTCGCGCTGTAGGCCTCGTTCTGCACGGCCACCACACCGGCAGTGGTTCCCGATAGAAAGAAGCGCCCCGAACGGTAGCTGATGAGCGGGAAGGCATCGATGCGCCGGTGGTAGCCGACATAGCCCGGATTCACCTCGGCCAGCCCCGCGCCGAGACCGAGACCCGGCCGCGGTACGCCGCCGGACCTGTGCCGCGCGCCAGCGAGCAGGGCCCGCATCGATTTCCAGTCGCTGCGGTCGAGATAGCCCTTGTGGCCCGTGTCCAGGGCCTCGAAGCGCCGCTCCAGGCGCGCACTGCGTTGCCCGGGACTCCAGCGCTGGAATTCCAGCGCGTACGGGCCGTGCCCGGCCATCAGGCGGGCGATCACATAGTCCTCGAATTCCTGCAGGCTCACGCGGCCATCGTGATTGGCATCGGCGGTGTCGAAATCAGTCCCGCGTTGAGCTGCGGTGTCGGCGGTGCCGGCTCCTAGGCTGGGCGTGCCGGCGAGCGCCAGGGCAGCCGCCAGCAGCGTCGGCGCGGCAGCCGCGCTGCGCCGGACACTCATGCCGGCGCCGTCGCGGCGAGGCTGCGCCCGGGCGGCCCGAAGAGCTGTATGAGCCGCTCGCGCCAGCAATCGGCGCGGCCGACATCGCGCGCCATGGCGATCCATTCGTGAAATGCGATCCGGACGGGATTGAGGCTGCCGGTGGGATGCACCAGGCCGTAGCGGATCGGGGTCTGCGGCTGCTCGGCGGCGAAGGTGCCGAACAGGCGGTCCCAGATGATCAGCATGCCGCCGTAATTGCGATCCAGGTATTCCCGGTTCGAGGCGTGATGGACGCGGTGATGAGACGGGGTATTGAACACCCATTCGAGCGGTCCGAAGGTGCCGAGGATGTCGGTGTGCAGCCAGAACTGATAGGACAGGTTGATGGCCATGACCGCGCCGACCGCGAGCGGACTGAATCCGAGGAAGTACAGCGGCATGTGGAACAGCCAGTTGCCCGACAGCAGCTCGGTGACGCCGAGGCGAAAGGCGCTGGCCAGGTGGATATGCTGGGGCGTGTGATGCACGACGTGCGAGGCCCACATCCAGCGGATCTCGTGCGAGCAGCGATGCATCCAGTAATAGGCGAGCTCCACGCCCAGGAATAGCAGCGCCACGCCCCAGAGCGTGTTCAGGGGCACGGTGGCAATACGGCACGACCACACCAGATACGCCAGCGGCCCGACCACCAGCGGCGTCACGAGCCGGGCCGGTATGCGCATCGCGTACACGCCGAGGCTCGCGAGCATTTCGCGCCACGGATAGGCGCGCCGCTGCACCAGCAGGTACCAGGCCACCTCGAGCGCGACGGCGCCCAGGATCACCGGCAGAAACCAGCCACCGAACACATGATGGGCGTGCCCGGGAGGGAGCCGAGGGAGGAAGGTAGGTGGGAGCTGCACGGCCGTCTCCGAAGCGCCGGCAGCAGTACCGGCGCCTCTGATACGACTGGCGGGCGCGCGGCCCCCGGCCAAAGCGGGGGGGCGGGGCGTGGATCACGTATCGATAGGACCGATGCCTATTGACCGCAACGGAGGGGCGAATATACGTGGAGCGGATGCAAGTCGCCGCATGGTACGCCCGCCGACCCAAGGTACCGATGAAGAGACCGCACGCCTACGCCGCTGCGGCGGATGCCGATCTCCTCTCCTTCGCCGCGGCCGGCGACCGGGCGGCGTTCGATGAGATCGCGATTCGACACGGTCCGTTTGCATTACGTGTCGCGGCGCGCGTGCTGGCCAATTCGGCGGCGGCCGAGGATGTGGTGCAGGAAGCCATGGTCAGGGCGTGGGCGCGGGCCGGGCAGTTCGACGCGCGACGCGCCAGCTTCACCACCTGGCTGTACCGGATCGTGCTCAACCTGTGCATCGACCATCGTCGGCGCAAGCCGCCGCAGGCCCTGCCCATCGACTTCGACCCCGTCGATCCCGCGCCCGGCACTTCGGAGGCGCTGGAGGCTGATCAACGTCGCGCCGCGCTGGCGGCCGCGCTCGAACATCTGCCCGTGCGGCAGCGCGCGGCCATGACGCTGGTGTATGACGAGGGCCTGTCGGGGGCGGAGACCGCGCGCGTCATGGGTCTGTCGGCCAAGGCGGTGGAGCGCTTGCTCGCGCGCGCACGCGCGCAGCTTAGGGAGTGTCTGCAGTCCGACTGATGGGTCAGGAGCGAAAAATGTTGTCGCACAGAGAGTTCAGGAAATTGCTCGACAGCTACGGCGCCGAGCCGCAGCGTTGGCCGGAGAAGCAGCGCGCCGGCGCCCAGGCCCTGCTGTCGTCCTCGCCCGAGGCGCGTCGGCTGCTCGAGGAAGCGCGGCGCTTGGACCATGCGATCCGATCGGCGAGCAGCCGGCAGGATGAGACGCTGTGGCGTGGCGGGGAGCAGCAGGCGGCGCTGGCACGGGTGCGGGCCGGCATCTGGGCACGGTTGCCGTTGCGCACGCCGCGCAGGAGCCTCACGTCCCGCCACGCTCTTTGGAGCTTCCTGCCCGTGTATGGCGTGGCCGGATCGAGCTCTCTGGGGTGGGTCGGCCCGCTGGCCGTGAGCAGCGCGGCCATCGCGCTCGGCCTCTGGATCGGGTGGATGCAGACCCAACCCCTGGCATCCGTGGATCTGTTCACCCTGCTGCAGTCCGCGCCGATTCACGGACTGGCATGGTAGGAGAAGCATGATGGTCAATGACAACCCTCGCCTGCAGCGCTGGCGCCGCGCCGCGCTTCCGGCCTCGGTCGTGCTGAATCTGTTCCTGCTGGCACTGATCGGCGGGCATGCGTTGCATCACGGCTTCGGAGCCGAGACGCGGCCAGCTTCATTTCATGCGGCGCTGGAGCGGGCGGAGCGGGTGCTGCCGCCGCGCGATGCGGCCGCGTTCGGCGCGACCATTCGCCAGGACGGACCCAAGTATGCCCAGGCCGCACAGCAGCTCACCGAGGCGCGGCAGGCGCTCGCGCAGCAGATCGCCAGTGATCCCTTCGACAAGGAAGCGACGGCACGGGCCTTCGCGAACTGGCGCGCGAGCTGGGACCACTTCACCGAACAACTCAGCGGCACGCTGGTGGATGCGCTGTCGAAAGTCTCCCCCGAGGGGCGGCGCAAGCTGGTCAGCGAGCGGCGCTCGCGGCCGGAACCGTGATGACTGCGCCCTGATTGCATCCGGGGTGTCGCATCGCGAGGCGCGCCGCGTATCAGTCACAACCGCAGCAGTCAGGAGAGCTCGCATGTCCCGTTCCGTGAACCACCGGCGCTGGAAGGTGGCAGCGCACGGCGCCAAGGGCTATCTCGACCGCAGCGACTGGGGCGGTTGACCGATGACAGCCCTGGCGCGCAGTTCTTCCCCGCTCATCGTAACGGCGTCGGCCGCACTCGCCCTGGCCCTGGCCGGGTGCGCTACGCCGCGACCGGCAGCGCCGACCGTCATGGCACTGCCGGCCAAGGGCGAGAGCTTCGAGGTGTTCCAGCAGCACGACGGCAACTGCCGCTCGTACGCCTCGACACAGACGGGCCAGCGATCCCCCGGGCAAGCCGCAGCCGTCAGTGGCGCATCCGGCGCCGCGGTGGGAGCCGGTGTCGGTGCCGCTGCGGGTGCGCTGCTGGGCTCGGCCTCGGGTCAGGCCGGCGGCGGTGCGGCGCTAGGCGCCGGCATCGGACTGCTCTCCGGCGGCCTCCTGGGTTCGGCACGCGGCGCTCAGCGCGCCGCTGCGATCCAGCGCAGCTACGACATGAGCTACACGCAATGCATGATTGCCGATGGCGAGCAGATCGCGCATCCGCCGCCTCGGCGTGTGGTGTACGCCGCTCCCTACTATGGCGGTGCGAGCTACGTGCCGGCGCCGGTGTATGTCCAGCCGGTAAGGGTGATCCCCCTGCCCCCGCCACCCCCGCCGCCCTGAGGCTGGCTTGCCCAAAGCCCGCGCGGCTGTTATAAAGCGCCCCTTTCGCGCACTCCGGCTTGGGGGCGCGGCGCAGCCCAACACATTGATTTCGAGGAAGAAGCCCATGTCTCGCGTCTGTCAGGTCACGGGCAAGCGGCCCATTACGGGCAACACCGTCTCGCATGCCAACAATCGCAAGCGGCGCCGCTTCCTGCCCAATCTGCACACGCAGCGTTTCTGGCTCGAGGGCGAGAAGCGCTGGGTGAGCCTGCGCGTCTCGACCAACGCCATGCGCACCATCGAGAAGAAAGGTCTGGAAGCGGTGCTCGCGGACCTGCGCGGCCGCGGCGTGAAGCTCTGAGGTCGCACCATGCGCGAGAAAGTCAAACTGCTCTCCTCGGCCGGCACCGGTCATTTCTATGTCGCGATGAAGAACAAGCGGCTGCATCCGGACAAGATGGAAGTGCGCAAGTTCGACCCGGTCGTGCGCAAGCACGTCGCGTACAAGGAAACCAAGATCAAATAGGCGCCGTACCTCGGTGCCCGAACTGCCCGAGGTGGAGACCACGCGCCGCGGCCTCGAACGCGCCCTGCGAGGCGCGGGCATCACGGCGCTGCGCGTCTATGACCACCGGCTGCGCTGGCCCATCGAGGCCCACCTGTCCGAGCGGCTGGCCGGACGGCAGCTCGTCGCCGTCGGCCGCCGCGCCAAGTACCTGCTGCTGCAGCTCGAAGGTGGCACCCTGATCCTGCACCTGGGCATGTCGGGCAGCCTGCGCGTACTGCACGCCGGCACACCGCGGCTCAAGCACGATCAGTTCGATCTGGCGTTCGATTCGGGGCTGGATCTGCGCTTCAACGATCCCCGCCGCTTCGGCAGCCTGCATTACACCGCCGAGGATCCCGCCTCGCACCGCCTGCTGCGCGCGCTCGCGCCCGAGCCCTTCGATGCGGCCTTCGATGCCGACTATCTTCGGCGCATCACGCACCGGCGCCGGGCCGCGATCAAGCAGGTGCTGATGAACGGGCGGCTGGTGACCGGCGTCGGCAACATCTACGCCAGCGAGGCGCTGTTCCGTGCCCGCATCAATCCACGACGCGCCGCGGGGCGGCTGTCGCGCCGGGATTGCGCGCGCGTGGTGCGCGCCGTTCGAGCGGCGCTCGCTGCGGCCATTCGTGCCGGGGGCACCAGCCTGCGCAACTATGTCGGCACCGATGGCAATCCGGGCCGGTTTCGGCAGAAGCTCTATGTCTATGAACGCGAGGGCAAACCCTGCCGCGTGTGCCGCACGCCCATACGCAAGATTGTGCAGGGCCAGCGCTCGAGTTATTTCTGTCCCCACTGCCAGCATTGACGGCCGTATGAAGACTGCCCGCTTGCACTCCCTCATGCAACGTGGCGCGCATCGCGTGCTCAAGGCCGATCCGGTCATGGCCGCACTGATCGCCGCCGCCGGTCCCTGCCGCATCGAATCCCGCGCCCACCACGCGCCGTTCGAGTCGCTCGCGCGCGCGATAGCGCACCAGCAACTGCACGGCGCCGCGGCCACCTGCATCCTGGCGCGCTTCATCGAGCTGTTCGATCCGCCCCATTTCCCAGCCCCGCACCACGTGCTCGGCGCCGAAGCCGATCGGCTGCGCGCCGTCGGCTTTTCGTTCGCCAAGGTGGCGGCCCTCAAGGACCTCGCGGCAAGGACGCTCGACGGCGTCGTGCCCACACCGCTCGAGCTTGCCGGGCTGTCGGACCAGCAGATCATCGAGCGTCTGGCCAGCGTGCGCGGCATCGGGCGCTGGACGGTCGAGATGATGCTGATATTTCAGCTGCGGCGACCCGACGTACTGCCGGTCGATGACTTTGGCGTACGCAACGGCTTCCGCCTCGCCTATGGACTCAAGGCCATGCCCACACCGCGCGCATTGGGGCAGTTCGGCGAGCGTTGGAAGCCTCACCGCAGCGCTGCGGCCTGGTATCTGTGGCGCGCCGTGGACCTGGCCAAGGCCGACCGGTTGCCGCGCTGCCGCCGCCCGCCACGCGTTGCGCTCTCCGGGGCAGCGCGTGCGTGAGCTCATGAAATGCACCGCGTTCGCCCTCATGGCGGCACTGCTGGCCGTGCCGCGCGCCGCGCAATGCGGCAGTTCGGTGAACTCTGGGCACCACGTCATGGTCGTGGCCGCGAACCCGCTCGCGGCACAGGCGGGGCTCGAGGTGCTGAAGCACGGAGGCTCGGCCGCCGATGCGGCGGTGGCTGTGCAGGCAGTGCTCGGGCTGGTGGAACCTCAGAGCTCGGGGTTAGGGGGCGGCGGCTTCATCTCCTATTACGATGCGCGTGCGCGACGGGTCGTGGCCTATGACGGCCGCGAGACGGCGCCGGCCGGGGCCACACCGGACATGTTTCTGGACGCCGGGGGCAAACCGCTGCCGTTCTTCACGGCCGTGATGAGCGGACGCTCGACCGGCGTCCCCGGGGCCATCGCGGCCCTGGAGCTGCTGCAGCACGAGCACGGGCGGCTGGCGTGGCAGGAACTCTTCTCCTATGCCGAGCGTCTGGCCACGCACGGCTTCAGCGTGAGCCCGCGCCTCGCCGCCATGATCGCGAGCGGTGTGCCACAGGCCTCGAGTGTGGATGCGGTGCGCTATTTCAGGCGTTCCGACGGCACGCGGCTGCTGGCCGGCGATCGGCTGCGCAATCCCGCCTACGCGGCGACGCTGCGCCGCCTCGCCCGGGAGGGCACGCGCGCCCTCTATCACGGACCGATCGCCGAGGACATCGTGCGCCGTGTGCACCAGGGCGAGCTCCCGGGCTCCCTGACGCTCGACGACCTGGCGCACTACCGGCCCATCGAGTCCGCAGCGCTGTGCCGCTCGTGGCAGCTCTATCTCGTCTGCACGCCGCCCCTGCCTTCCGGGGGCATCGGCGTATTGCAAGGCCTGCTGCTGCTCGGCGACACCGACATCGCGCAGCGCGGACCGCAGGACCCGATCGCGTGGATCGAGCTCGGTGAGGCCGAGCGGCTCATGTACGCCGACCGCGATTACTACGTCGGCGATCCCGCCTTCGTCAGCGTGCCGCTCGAGGGCCTGCTCGATCCCGGCTACGTGCGCAGCCGCGCGGCCTTGATCGGCGATCACATCGCGCCCTCACCACCTCATCCCGGCACACCGCCGGGCGCGACGGCACCGGGACCGGATGACACGGTCGAGCCCGGTGGCACCTCGCATTTCGTGATTCTCGATGGCGCCGGCAACGTGGTCTCGATGACCACGACCGTCGAGAGCATCTTCGGTGACGGGCGCATGGTCGACGGCTTCTTTCTGAACAACCAGCTCACCGATTTCAGTTTCTCTCCCACTGACCCGCGGGGCCGGCCGGCGGCCAACGCGGTGGCGCCCGGCAAGCGCCCGCGCTCGGCCATGGCGCCGACCATTCTGCTCGATGGGCAGGGCGATTTCGTCGCGACGGCAGGCTCGGCCGGCGGCCCGGCCATCATTGCCTACGTGCTCAAGAGCCTGGTCGGGGCGCTGGATTGGCATCTTTCCATGCGCGCCGCGCTCGCGTTGCCGAACCTCGTGGCCCACGGCGCCAATTTCTCGGGCGAGACCGTGAAGTTCGGGGCGCCGCTACTCACCGAACTCAGCGAGCGGGGCCTGAACATGCGTCCGGTGCAGTACGAGGCCTCGGGTCTGGTGGGCCTGCAGGTGCTGCCGGACGGCAGCCTCGACGGCGCCGCCGATCCGCGTCGCGAAGGCGTCGCGATCGGCTATTGATCGCGCCCGAGCCGCCGCTTGAATGCCGCCTCGACCAGGGGGTGTACGAAGTGGCTGACGTCGCCCCCGAGCAGCGCTATCTCGCGCACCAGCGTGGAGGAGATGAAGGTGAACTTCTCCTTCGGCACCATGAACACGGTCTCGATGTCGGGCTGAAGGTGGCGGCCCATGTTGGCAAGCTGGAACTCGAACTCGAAATCCGACACCGCGCGCAGGCCGCGCACGACCACCGCCAGATTGCGCGCGCGCGCAAACTCCACCGTGAGGCCGGTGTAGCCCACGACCTCGACATTGTGCAACTCGTGCAATACGCCCCGTGCGAGCTCGACGCGCTCCTCGATGTCGAAGGTCGGCTTCTTGTTTGGATTGGCCGCGATCGCGACGATGACCCTGTCGAATATTCCGGCCGCGCGCCGCACGATGTCTTCGTGGCCGCGCGTGAACGGATCGAATGTGCCCGGGTACACCGCACTGGTTTTCATGTTGTCGTCCCACTGGCCCGGAACAGATGATACCCGACCTCGCCGGCCGTGCCGGAACGCAGCTCCTGCCAGTCAGCCGGCACTGCCGGCGGCGCCTCGCGGCGTGCGTGCTCGACATACACACGCGCCTCGCTGGCGAGCCAGCCGCGCTCGAGCGCGGCCGCGGCGGCGGCCAGGGCACCGGAACCGAAGGGCGGGTCCAGGAACACGAGATCGAAGGCGCGCGGCGTGACCGTCGAGAGGTAGCGCTGCGCCTCGGTACACAGCACGCTCGCTGCCCCCGCCTGCCACTGCGTGAGCAACTGCTCGATGGCCGCGGCGGCAGCGCGCTGCTGCTCGATGAATACGGCGGCGGCGGCGCCGCGCGAGAGTGCTTCGAGCCCGAGGGCGCCCGAGCCGGCGTACAGATCCAGGCAGTGAGCTCCCTCGATGCGCGGCTGCAGCCAGTTGAACAGCGTCTCGCGCACCCGATCGGGTGTGGGCCGTATGTCGAGTGGCGGGAAACGAAACTTCCGTCCGCGCCACCGTCCGGCAATGATGCGCAGCGTGCGCTCGGGTCTCATGGCCGCGCAGCCTACCGCAGCGTCGCCCGGGGCGTCGCGCCCACGCCGCGCTCGCCCGCACCGCGTTCCTCGAGGGCATGCGACAATCGGCGCACCATGACAGCAACCCCAGAGCGCATCGACGAGCCCCGTGGATTCCTGGGCCGCCTCAAGGCGCGCCTGAACCGCGGCGGCGCTTCCCTGGCGCGCGATCTGCGCGGCTTGCTGCGCGGTCGCAAGATCGACGCCGAGGTGCTGGAGGATCTGGAGTCCAGGCTGCTCGTGGCGGACGTCGGCGTCGAGGCCACCGGCGATATCCTGGATGAACTGCGCCGTCGCGTCGCTCGCCACGAGCTCGATGACGTCGAAGCGCTGCTGGCGGCGCTGCGCGATCGATTGACCGAGCTGCTGGTGCCCTGCGAGCGGCCGCTGCACATCGAGCGCGGGGCGAAACCGTTCGTGGTGCTGATCATCGGCGTCAACGGCTCGGGCAAGACCACGAGCATCGGCAAATTCGCGCGCTCCTTGCGCGAGCAGGGACTGAGCGTGCTGCTCGTGGCGGCGGATACCTTTCGCGCCGCTGCGGTCGAGCAGCTCCACGTGTGGGCCGAGCGCAGCGGCGCGGCCTTCAGTGCGCAACAGACTGGCGCGGATCCGGGCGCCGTGATCTACGACGCGCTGCAATCGGCCAAGGCGCGGCACATCGATGTGGTGCTGGCCGATACGGCCGGGCGGCTGCACAACCAGACCCATCTCATGGACGAGCTCAAGAAGGTCAAGCGGGTGATCCAGCGGCTCGATCCCGACGCCCCGCAGGAGGTCCTGCTCGTGCTCGATGCCAACCAGGGCCAGAATGCCCTGTCACAGGCACAGCAGTTCCATGCCGCGCTCGGCGTCACCGGACTGGTGCTGACCAAACTCGACGGCAGCGCCCGCGGCGGCATCGTGGTGGCCATCGCCCAGGCGCTCAAGCTCCCGATCCGCTTCATCGGCGTGGGCGAGAAACTCGAGGATTTCGGGCCGTTCAACGCGCGCGCCTTCGCCAGCGCGCTGATCGACGGTGCGGTCACGTGATCCGCTTCCACGGCGTCAGCAAGCGCTACCCCAACGGACGCGAGGCGCTCTCGGATCTGAGTTTCGAAATCCAGTCGGGCGAGATGGTGTTCCTGACGGGGCGCTCGGGCGCCGGCAAGAGCAGCGTACTCAAGCTCATCGCCCTGCTCGAGCGGCCCACGCGCGGCCTGGTCGTGGTGAACGGGGAGAACACGGGCAAACTGCCGCTGCGGCACGTGCCGATGTTCCGGCGCAGCGTTGGTATCGTGCTGCAGGATCACCGACTGCTCATGGACCGGCCGGTGTTCGACAACGTCGCGCTGCCGCTGATCGTGGCCGATATCTCATTCAAGGAAATCGACCGGCGCGTGCGCGCCGCCCTCGACCAGGTGGGACTGCTCGGCAAGGAGCGCCTCGCGCCGCTGGAGCTGTCGGCCGGCGAGCAGCAGCGCGTCGGCATCGCGCGCGCGATCGTGAGCAAGCCGCCGTTGATCGTGGCCGATGAGCCCACGGGCAATCTGGACGCCGCCCTGGCCTCGGAGGTCATGGATCTGTTCCGCCGCTTCAACGAGGTCGGCGTCACGGTCGTGGTCGCGACCCACGACCAGCATCTGGTGCGCGGCTCGGGCCGGCGGCAGATCGTGCTCGC